>CABUTN010000045.1 GCA_902494565.1 uncultured Collinsella sp.
GCCGTCCTCCGATCTCCCGGGGCCGGCCGATCCGGCCCTCAGGGTATCGGGTTCCCACATTCATCCGTACACGTGCGGATGAATGTGGGAGGTGTTCGGATGAAGTTGATAATCAAGGGCTGTGACACGCGCGAGTTACCTTTAATGGATATGAGGTGAATGAGGCGATTGTTTTGCTATACTCTCTCCGCACGGGCGATTGGCGCAACGGTTAGCGCAGGTGCTTTACACGCACAAGGCTGGGGGTTCGAATCCCTCATCGCCCACCACTGAATTGTTAGGCTCCCAGCAATGGGAGCCTTTCTTTTCTGGGCCCATCGCAGAGGGATTCGAACCCGACAGGGTGCGGAGCTGAGGAAACGCGCAAGCGTTTTCCAGCGCAGCACGCGAGGGCCGTAGGCCCGAAGCGAGAGCGGGCGGCGAAGCTGCACGCGACATCCCTCATCGCCCACCACTGAATTGGAAACGGTCCTCGCAAGGGGACCGTTTTTGTTTGGTCCCAGCGCATGGGATTCGAACCCCCAGGGTGCGGAGCTGAGGAAACGCGAAGCGTTTTCCAGCGCAGCACGCGAGGGCCGTAGGCCCGAAGCGAAAGCGGGCGGCGTCAGCCGCACGCGACATCCCTCATCGCCCACCACTGAATTGTTAGGCCTCCAGCGATGGAGGCCTTTCTTTTTTTCAGGCCCATCGCAGAGGGATTCGAACCCGCCAGCACGTCTGTCACAAAGGCCGTGGCCAAAAAATGGCGAAAATGAGTACTGCTACTTTGTTTACAACATATAAAAAGATAGTATTTGCTTAGGTTACGCAACATATGTCCATTATAAGGACTAACAGTTAGATCAAAATCGTGCATTCATCGCCATTTCGACTTGCCATCTGGCCTTATTAGTCCAAAATTGCTGCTACCAAATCGATAACAGTACTCATAATTGATGTTTTTTGACCAGCGGGTCTCCCTGCCTTAGCAAATCTAAGGCAAAACGGGCTCCAGACCGCTGAATCATGCCACATAGGGCACGCCCGCAGTCCGGAACCCGGTCCAAATTGAGTTATTGCGCCGCGTTAGCCCAAGACACCCGACAGGATCTCGATCAGACTGTCCACGTCGGCTTCCTCGCAGACGAGTGGCGGCAGGAAACGCAGCGTATGTGCACCTGTAGCGTTGATTACGGCACCAGCCCCCAATGCACGGGCCACAACGTCGTGTGCATCACCCGCAGCATCGTCCAGATCGCAGCCGAGCATCAGGCCACGGCCACGCACCTCTACCACGTGCGGAAGCTTAGCCAGCGCCTGCTCCATATAGGCACCCACCTTGGCAGCATGCTCGGCATAATCGCCGCGCACAAGCGCGGAGAGCGTCGCGGCACACGCCGCGATGGCCAAGCAGCTACCGCCAAAGGTCGAGCCGTGGTCGCCCGGCTTAAACACGTCGGCAATCTCCTTCTTTGCCACGACGGCACCCATGGGCACGCCATCAGCAATGCCCTTGGCAAGGCTCATGATGTCGGGCTCCACGCCATAGGTCTGGAACGCAAACGGCTTACCCGTGCGGAAGATACCGCACTGGACCTCGTCGGCGATAAGCACGGCGCCCACTTCGTGTGCCAGGTCGCGCGCTGCCGCCATAAACTCCTCGGTCATGGGGTGCACGCCACTCTCACCCTGGATCGGCTCGAGCATCACGGCACAAATTTCGCTCCCCAGCTGCTTAAAGATTGCACGCAGTTCATCGACATCGTTGGGCGTGCAGGCCACAAAGCCACCCGGCAGTGGGCGAAAACTATCCTGCAGCCAATCCTGCATGGTGGCGGCAATGGTTTCGAGCGTACGGCCGTGGAAGCCGCCGCGCATGCACACGATGGTGTTGCCGCCGTTACCGGCACGCTTGGCGTACAAGCGCGCGAGCTTCATCGAGCCCTCATTGGCCTCGGCGCCGGAGTTGGCAAAGAAGGTCTCCCACACCTGCTCACCCGCAGCCGGGGCACCAAGAGCAGCTGCCGTGGTCTCATCGCCGGCGGCAATGGCATCGGCAAGCACGCGCGCACCATCTACGTCGTCGTTAGCAAGCTTGGACAGCAGCGCCGCGACCTGTCCACGCTGCTCGATGTAGAAGTAATTGGAGACATGCATGAGCTTTTTGGTCTGTGCCTCGAGCGCCGAGAGCACAGCCAGGTTGCCATGACCTAGGCTGCACACGCCGATGCCGGCAAGAAAGTCGAGGTACTCACGGCCATCGTCGCCGGTGAGCTTCATGCCGTGGCCCTCGACAAACTCGACCGGAGAGCGGCCAAAGGTATGCATAACGTAATGGGATTCAAGCGATTGCTGAGCTGCAAGTGACATGGGATGCCTTTCGTTGAGCGCCGGACGGCGCGGGGCTATGGATGCAGGAATGGGGCGGCTGCGGGTCAGCTAGACCGTCTGAAGCTTCTCGACCTCGTCGAGGTTCTCGGTCAGACGCGCAGCAAACGTCGAAAGCGGATGCGGATGTGTATCGAACTCGTAAGCCGTCTCGGTGGAATGGATCACGGTGCCGACGCCGGCATCGGTCAGCAGCTCCAGGAGCAGCGAATGCGGCGTAGTACCGTTAATGATGTGGGCACGAAATACGCCGCCGGTAAGCGCATCGACGGCCGCACGCAGCTTGGGAATCATGCCCTTATCGACCTCGCCGCCGTAGAGCATTTCGTTAACCTCGTCGAGCGTTAGGTTGGAGATAAGCGAGTCCTTGTCGCTAAAGTCCTTGTACAGGCCATCGACATCGGTCAAAAAGATCGCCTTATGCGCGTGGAGCGCCGCGGCAACGGCACCGGCGGCGGTGTCGGCGTTGATGTTGAAGAAACCGCCGTCCTCCCCCGCCGCGACGGTAGCGATGACGGGGATGTACTCGCTATCGAGTAAGCGCTCGATATAGTCGGTGTTGACGTGCGTCACTTTGCCCACGCGACCGAGCTCGGGGTCGAGCGGCTCGGCGATGAGCGTGCCGGCATCGCTGCCCGACACGCCCACGGCCAGGTTGCCGTGGTGGTTGATGGCAGCAACCAGCTCCTGGTTAACCTTGCCGCCCAGCACCTCGCGCACGATATCCATAGTCTTCGGCGTAGTCACGCGCTGGCCGTTCTTAAACTCGACGGGGATGTCGTAGTGGCTGAGCGCCTCGTTGATGGCCTTGCCGCCGCCATGCACGATGACGGGGCGCATACCGATGATCTTGAGCAAAACGATGTCGCTCATCACGTCGCGGCGCAGTTGCTCATCAACCATGGCGGCTCCGCCATATTTGATAACAACCGTCTTACCGGTCAGGTTCTTAATCCACGGTAGTGCTTCGAACAGCAGCTGCGCGGTTGCTTCGTTGGATTCGCTCGAGCGACAATCGCGTGCGAATTTCATAATCTGCCTCGTCTTTCGTGTAGCTATCGCGCCGTACCCTCGTTGCCCGCGATTGCAGCGGGACGCACGGGACGGTGCGCGTCCGGAGTCTAGGAACGGTAGTCGCCGTTAATGGAGATGTACTCGTGCGTGAGGTCGCAAGTCCACACGGTGGTCGCCGCGTCGCCTGCGCCCAGGTCGGCCGAGATCACGATCTCGGGCGCCTCGAAACGTCGTAGAGCCTCGTCCTCGTCAAAGGGAACAGTCAGACCGTCGCGACAGACAGGCATGCCCATCATGTCGATGGAAACGTCTTCCTGATTAAACTTAACGCCGCACTTGCCAAGCGCCATAGCAACGCGACCCCAGTTGCAGTCGTGGCCGGCGATGCAGGTCTTAACGAGCGGCGAGTTGGCGACGGCACGAGCGGCGATATCAGCTTCCTCGTCGTTGGCGGCTCCGGTAACGTTGACCGTAACAAGCCTGGATGCGCCCTCACCATCGGCGGCGATATTGCGCGCCAGGCTCTCGCACACCTCGTGCACGGCAAATGCCAACTCGTCAAAGGCATCGGAGCCCTCGACGATAGACTCGGCATCCGCGGCAGCGGCGCCGGAGGCAAGCATGATGCAGGTGTCGTTGGTCGAGGTGTCGGAATCGACCGTTACCTTGTTAAAGGTCTGTTTGACGGTCGAGAGCAGCAGGGCATGAAGTGCCGCAGGCTCGACGGGGGCATCGGTGGTGATAACTGCGATCATGGTGGCCATGTTGGGCATGATCATGCCCGAGCCCTTGCACATTCCGCCTACCGTATAGACATTGCCCGCATGACCTGCAGCCTCACTGACGTAGGACACGGCGTACTCCTTGGAGTGCGTGTCGGTCGTCATGATGGCGCGAGCGGCATCGGCGCCACCGTGGGCGGAGAGCGCCTCGTAGGCAGAAGGAATGGCGGTCTCAAACGTGTCGATCGGCAGAATCTGGCCAATCACACCCGTGGAGGCAACCAGAATCTGCTGGGGCTCGCAGCCGATGACCTGCGATGCGATGCTGCACGTCTCGCGCGCGCATGCAAGGCCGGTCTCACCCGTGGCGGCGTTGGCATTGCCAGAGTTGACCGAAACGCCGGCGATGATACCGTAGCCCTTGTGGGCACCGCCCAGGTTGGCACGGCTCACCTGCACGGGCGCCGCGCAAAAGCGATTGGTGGTAAACACGCCGGCACCGGGACAGGGTTTATCGGGCACGACGAGCGCGTAATCCAGACGCTCGGGGTTCTTGCGGAACCCAGCGTGGATGCCTGCAGCCCTAAACCCAGCCGCAGCCGTAACGCCGCCCTCGACGGCGCGAATCTTGATATCAAACAGCTCGGTATTCATCGTCTTTATGACTCCTTATGTCAAGCAAAAAAACGGACATCGGTTGGTGCGCCATGCCAGTCGTGATCATGAGACCAGCTTAAGAGTGGCGCCCCACTCGATGCCCGACTACCAAATCGTTAACAATCGAATGTGCTACACCGGGCACGCCACTGTGGGCAAGCCTCGTCGCTCGTCAAAGCCAAAGACGATATTGGCGCACTGGACCGCTTGGCCCGCAGCGCCCTTGCACAGGTTGTCGATGGCGCCCGTCGCCACTAGCACGCCCGCGCGCTTGTTGAGCGCGAGGCCAATCTGGGCGGCGTTGGTGCCGACGACCGAAGCCGTCTTGGGCTGCTGGCCGGCATCGAGCACACGCACAAAGGTGCGTCCAGCGTAGAACTGCTTGTAATAGTCGACAACATCCTCAAGAGCCAGGGAGTCGATGGCCTGCGGCGTGAGCGGCAGCGTCACCGTGGAGAGCAGGCCGCGCTTGAGCGGTGCCAGATGCGGGGTAAAGACGACGCGATCGGTCAGGCCAAGGATTTGCTCAATCTCGGGCGTGTGGCGATGCTTGCCCACGCCGTAGGCCTCCAAATTCTCGTCGGCGCTACAAAAATGGGTGCGGGCGTTGCAAGACTTGCCGGCACCCGTCACACCGCTGATGGCATCGACAATCACGGGACCGTTCTCGGCCACCCAGCCCGCACGCACGGCAGGAGCGGCAGCAAGGCTCGTTGCGGTGGGATAGCAACCGGCGCAGGCGACCAGCACGGGCTTGCCGTCGGCATGGTCGGATGCAGCGGTCTCCAAGTCCTGGCAGAACAGCTCGGGCAGGCCAAAAGCGCGAGTCTTGAGCAGCTCGGGGCTCGTGTGCTCGGCGGCATACCATGTCTCAAAGACAGTCGCGTCGCTCAGACGGTAATCGGCCGAAAGATCAAAGCAGGAGACGCCCGATGCAAGCAGCGCGGGCACCTGTGCCATGGCAGCCGTGTGCGGCACGGCAAGAAAAACCGCATCGCAGCTCTTGAGCTCGGGGGCGTCATGCGTGGTGAAAACCAGATCGCTCACGCCAGCAAAGCTCGGATACACCGCGGACAGCGGCTGGCCGGCATCGGCGTTGGACGTAATGGCAACAAGTTCAAACTCGGGATGACCGAGCACGAGGCGAATGAGCTCGGCGCCGGCATATCCAGCCGCACCGACGATTCCAACCTTTAAAGACATATCAGACTCCTTGTCTGCGATTTATGCACCGATGCGCATTTCGCAGCGGTCGTTATGAAGTGGGTTGAAACTTTAGCACCAAAAGATGCATTAACACGTAAATGGCTTGCATATTCATGCATTGAAACATTCCCGACACATTCGCTTGAAGGAATTGACAAATGGAGCGGGCCCCGTATTGACCGGCGCTCCTAACGGCGCCGGGCAATACGGGGCCCGCCCATGCGAAAACCAAGTTGTTAGGATGAGCCAGCTGGCTAGAGCTCGACCGGCACCCATTCGTCGTGATTGCAGATAAAAGCCTCGGGATCCTCGACGTTAAAGAAGACGAGCGTGGGGTCGTTAGGCCCCTCATAGTGCTCGCCCAGGCGCTCTAGATGCTTCCACCCGGCTTCGCGCATTTCGTCTAAAGCCCGGTCATCCAAGCCGGCACGCCCGCGCAAGATGAGCCAGCCATGGCCCGGCCACCAACTCGTGGCCTCGAAGCGCTGGTTTTGCAGAAGCTCCTGCCACACATCTTTGGTGCGCGCCGTCACAAACCACAGCTTGCCGTCCTGAATCTGTGCAAACGAGAACGGACGCACATGCGGCTGCCCGTCCACACTCGTCGCCAGATACCACGCCGGCACCGACGTCAGATACTCCAGCACCGTATTCAATCCGTCCACGTTTCCTCCTGACGCTAGCTAATTCGGAACGGGTAGTTAATTTGAGACGCGCTAGAGCTCCAGGCGCTCCTCGCTGCCGTCGATATCACAGAAGCGCGCGGCAATGTTGCGGACCGAAAAGAAAGCAAGGCGGCCGTCGTTGGCACTCTCGTGTTCCTCGCCAATGCCCACCATGTGCTTAAAACCCGCTTGACGCACCTTGTCGCTCGCAACTGCGTCGTCCTCAAGTGCGGCTTCGCCGGTCAATACGATCCAACATTCCCCCGGCTTCCAGCCCGAGAGCTCAAACTTGGGATTCGCACTCAGCTCCGCCCACACATCCTTGTCGCGCGACGTGCAAAACCACAGCTTACCGTCATCGACCATGGCAAACGAAAACGGCCTCACGCGAGGCTGATGCCCGTCGGCTACATCGGTCGTGGCCAGATACCACGCCGGAATGCGCCTGAGATACGAACAGGCGCGCTCAAGCTGAGCCGTGCGGTCGTTGTCGGTCATAGGGACCCCTTTCCTGCGCTCGAATCGCGCCTAAACAAGTTGAAGATTGATGACGATGACACACGCGAGCAGCAGTGCCGTCACCACAGCAGCCAGCGCATCCCCGCGGCGAAATGCAAGCGCATGCAGGCGCGTGCGGCCCTGCTCGCCGTGATAGCAGCGTGCATCCATGGCGGCAGACAACGTCTCGGCATGACGGAACACGCCCGTGAACAGCGGAATCGCCACACTGCCGAGCATACGCACGCCGCCGAGCGGACCTCCCGTCACGCGTGCACCGCGGCTTGCCTGCGCGTCGGCCGTCTGCTTCATCTCGGTGGCGAACTGCGGCATAAAGCGCAACGCGATACCCATAATCATGCCGAGCTCGTGCGCAGGAAGTCCCACACGCGCAAACGGCGCGAGCAGACGCTCAAAGCCCGCGGTGAGGTCGAGTGTCGGTGTGGTGAGCGTAATGGCGCTCATGCCGGCCATCATCAAGGTCAGGCGGCACGCCATAAAGGCGGCGGAATGCAGCGAACCCTCGCTTATCCGCAAAAAGCCAAGCTGCCACAGAATGCGCCCACTCTGGTCGGAAAACAGGTTGAGCACTGCGACCACCACGACAATCGCCAGCAATGGTGCCATCGATGATAGGACCCGGCGCAACGGCACCCGGGACACGGTATAGATCAGGACAACGAAGATTGCGACCGAGGCCAGTCCGCGGAAGCTGCTGACTGTGAGCGTCGTGATCAGAAACACAAAGCCCAGGAGCAGCTTGGTGCGCGGATCCAGGCGGTGGATCGCACTATCGCCGGGATAGTAGCTACCAAACGAAAACGCCTCCATTAGCAGCCCTCCTCTCGCGCGACCGTCTTTGATTTAGCAATGTCCGCGACGTTAGAAGGACCGCCCGAGCGACCGATTAGCAGGTCCACCAACTCGTCTGCCAGCGACTCAACCGTATAGAGGCCGTCAAAGCGCAGCGGCACGCCTGCCTTCGCAAGCGCCAGCGCCATGCGCTGGGCAGCGGGAACACCCAAGCCGATTGATTTAAGCTCATCCGCATGCGCAAAAACCTGAGCGGGCGTGCCCTCGGCAAACACCGCGCCTTCGTTCATTACGACGATGCGGTCACAGCAATTGGCCAGGTCATCCATACTATGTGAAACCATGACAACGGTCAGGCCATCGAGGTGAAGTCGATCGATAAGCTCAAGGAAATCCCTGCGCGCCGCCGGATCGAGCCCCGCCATGGGCTCATCGAGCACCAGGACTTCGGGCTCCATGGCGAGCACGCCGGCGAATGCCACACGCCGTTGCTGACCGCCCGAAAGCTCAAAGGGACTCTTGTCGCCTATCGCGGCGAGGTCGAGGCCCACGCGCGTAAGCGATGATGCGACACGGCGCGCAACCTCGTCTTGCGGCAGACCAAGGTTGCGCGGGCCAAACGCCACGTCCTGCGCCACGGTCTCAGCAAATAGCTGGCGCTCGGGATATTGAAACACCACGCCGACCTTGGCCTTAACCGCGGCGGCGTCTTTCTTGTTTGACAGATCGAGCCCCAGCGCGCAAACGCTTCCCTCCTGGGGGCAAATCAAACCGTTGAGATGCTGGACCAGCGTCGACTTACCCGAACCGGTATGACCTGCCAAGCCCAGGAACTCGCCGCGACGCACCGTCAGCGATACATCACGCAGTGCCCACGGGCTGCTGGGGTCGTTTCCCCAGAGAGCTTGTTTGTTCGATTTGCCCGCAGTGGCCGAGCGCTTAAGCCAGCGGCGGCGCTCGCGCGGACTGAGCGAATAACTGTACGAAACATGGGATAGCTCGATGACGGGCTCCGACGCGTTGCCCTCGTTGTCTACCGGAACAGTGCCGTCAGCGATTTCCAACTGGGATACAGAAGACTGCCCCGCGATGCCTGCCCCACTTCGCTCGGCATAAGCCTGCGCAATCTTAGCGACCATATCCGCCTCACGCACCTGCGCATGAACAGGCACGCCCTTCGCACGAAGCGCCATGCCCAAACGGCACGACTCTGGCATGTCAAGGTTGAGCTGTGCGAGTTCATTCGCCCGCGTCAGAATCTCCTCGGGCGTACCCAGCATGGCAACTCGTCCCGCCTGAAACACGGCGACACGATCGGCCTCGGCGGCCTCTTCCATAAAGTGCGTAATCATCACGATGGTCATGCCGCGATCGTGCAACGCGCGGCAAGCCTTCATGAGACCCTTGCGTCCACGCGGATCGAGCATCGAGGAGGCCTCGTCCAATATGAGCACGCGCGGTTCCATGGCGAGCACGCCGGCAAGCGCCACGCGCTGCTTTTGGCCGCCCGAGAGCGCATGGGTCTCGTGGCGCTCAAAGCCCACCAGGCCCACGCCCTTCAGCGCCTCGCGTACGCGCTGCGCAATTTGCACCGATGGCACGCCTAGGTTTTCGGGACCAAACGCAATGTCATCTTCGACAAGCGTTGCCACCAGCTGGTCGTCGGGATTCTGGAATACCATGCCCGCGGTCGAACGAATGTCGTAGACTAGCTCGGGGTCGGACGCATCCATGCCGTTGATGCGTACCGTGCCCGCATCGGGCTGCAACAGCGCATTCAGATGCTTGGCAAACGTCGACTTGCCCGACCCATTGCCACCGAGGATGCAGAAAAACTCCCCGTCCTCGATATTCAGATCGACGCCGTCGAGCGCCGGTGCGGCACCGTCATAGCTAAAGGAAACGCCCCGACACTCAATCATGCGCGGCCTTTGACCTGGTCCTTTTTAGGCGTGATGAGGTTGGAGACCGCTTTATACACCGCCAGTGTCAACACCGAGTTAAGCACGGTCTTGATAAGGTTGAACGGCAGCACGGCAGGAATCATGAGCGGGGCGATCACATCGACCGAGCCATACCAGAACCAAACGCCAATAGTAAGGTTTGCGACCATAGACAGCACCGTAGCGGCAATGACGCCGAGCACCAGGCCAATCACGGCACCCTTATAGGTGTGCATCTTCTGGTAAACGATAGCCGCGGGCAGAATATAGCCAAGCGTGGCAACCAAGTTCATAAGCGCGCCGACCCAGTCACCCGTGGTGAGCGCATGGATAACGATCGCCATGGCGGCAACAGCGGTACCGGCGCCGGGACCATACGCAAGCCCGCACACCATCGCCGGCACCAGCGACGGGTCATAGGTCAAAAACGGCGCCGAAGGAAGGATGGGCAGCTGCACGTACATAAACAGGGCGCCCAGGGCGCACATCAGCGCCATGGTAACGAGCTGTTTGGTGCTCCACCTATTCGTGTTCTCAAAATGGATATGCTGCGACTGTTCAGACATAAGATCACCTGCCTCTTTCATCCGGACTCTAACCGTTGGTACTGGAATCTCACCAGTTCAGCCGGCATGCGAACCAACGCACACACGGGTCGCGGACTCATCGGCTCGGCCGCAGGCGTCTCGCCTGCACCACGGCGCCCCTTTGGCACCGCCCGATTTACCGCCAGTGGGGAATTTCACCCCGCCCTGAAACAGCAATTGCAAGTGTAGCACGAGAGGGTATTCGTGCAAGTATGCTGAGGCTAATTTATGGCGGGGGAACGCTCCAGAAATGCGACCGGGACACGTATCCCCAACAACCACTTTCTCCGCCCGCCGACCTCAAGGCCGTAAACGCAGGGAATCCGGGGGCGTGACGGGGCTTCTCTCCGGAACATTCCGCAGGACGCAAAGAAGCTCCGCAGCGCGAAGCGCGATGCGGAGCCTCTTTGCATGTCCGAGGACGTTCCGGAGAGAAGCCCCGTCACGCCCCCGGATTCCCGGTGGGAGTTCTAGACCTTGTCGGCCTTAGTACATACCGCCGCCCTGCTGACCAGCGGTAGCAGCAGCGATAGCGTCCTCAAGCTGAGTGTTCTTGGGCACATCGGAGACGGTGGCCTCGGTGATGAGAATCAGGCTGGCAACAGAAGCAGCGTTCTGAAGGGTGACGCGGCTGACCTTGACGGGGTCGAGGACGCCCATCTCGATCATGTCGCCCCACTCGCCGTTGGCAGAGTTGAGACCCTGGCCGGCAGGCAGCTCGGCAACCTTGTCGACCACGACGGCGCCCTCAAAGCCAGCGTTCTTGGCGATGGTAGCGACCGGAGCGGTCAGAGCCTTCTTGACGATGTCGACGCCGATCTTCTCCTCGGGGTCGTCGATCTCGACAGCGTCGAGCGCAGGAGCAGCGTCCATGAAGGCGACGCCGCCACCGGCGACAATGCCCTCCTCGACAGCAGCGCGGGTAGCCTGCAGGGCATCCTCGACGCGGTGCTTGATCTCCTTGAGCTCGGACTCGGTAGCAGCGCCGACCTTGATGACGGCAACGCCACCGGAGAGCTTGGCCAGGCGCTCCTGGAGCTTCTCGCGGTCGAAGTCAGAGGTGGTGTTCTCCATCTCGCCCTTGATCTGAGCGATACGGGCGTCGATGGCCTCCTTGGAGCCAGCGCCGCCGACGACGACGGTGTTGTCCTTGGAGATGGTAACGGACTTAGCGGTACCGAGCATATCGGCGGTGATGTCAGCGACCTTCACGCCCAGCTCGTCCAGGGCAGCCTGGCCACCGGTGAGGACGGCGATGTCCTCGAGGATGCGCTTGCGGCGATCGCCGTAGCCCGGGGCCTTGACGGCGCAGACGTTGAGGGCGCCACGGATCTTGTTGAGGACCAGGGTAGGCAGAGCCTCGCCGTCGATGTCCTCAGCGATGATGAGCAGGCCACGGCCAGCGCGCTGGACAGCCTCGAGAACGGGCATGATGTCCTGAACGCTGGAGATCTTCTGGTCGGTGATGAGGATGTACGGATCCTTCATCACGGCCTCCATGCGGTCGTTGTCCGTGACGAAGTAAGCGGAGACATAGCCCTTGTCGAACTGCATGCCCTCGACGGTGTCGATGGTGATGTCGAACGTCTGAGAATCCTCGACGGTGATGACGCCGTCCTTGCCCACGACCTCCATGGCCTCGGCGATCTTCTCGCCGACCTCGGGGTCACCAGCGGAGATGGTACCGACGGAAGCGATCTGCTCCTTGGTCTCGACCGGCTTGGCCTGCTTCTTCATCTCGGCGACGGCGGCGTTAACGGCCTTGTCGATGCCGCGACGGATGGCCAGCGGGTTGGCGCCAGCGGCGACGTTGCGCAGACCGTCGTTGACGATGGCCTGGGCGAGCAGGGTTGCGGTGGTGGTGCCGTCACCCACGGTGTCGTTGGTCTTGGTGGCGACCTCCTTCACCAGCTGGGCACCCATGTTCTCGATGTTGTCCTCGAGCTCGATCTCCTTGGCGACGGAAACGCCGTCGTTGGTGATGGTCGGGGCACCGAACGTGCGCTGCAGCGCAACGTAGCGACCCTTGGGGCCCATGGTGACGGTAACGGCGTCGGCCAGAGTGTTGACGCCCTTGGCGAGCTTAGCGCGGGCATCGGTGTTGAACGTAATGTTCTTTGCCATGGTAGGTAATCCTCCAAAAGAAATGTGACTCGCGTCGCCGCTTCCGAGTCCTATGCGGCGGGCGCGTTCAAAGACGAATCAGAGATTCTGACGAGACTAGGCCTCGACGACGGCGTAGATGTCGTCGGCGCGCATCAGCAGATACTTCTCGCCGTCGACCTTGACCTCGTTGCCACCGAACTTACCGTAGATGACAACGTCACCGACCTTGACGTCCATGGGGATGCGCTCACCCTTGTCGTTGACCTTGCCGGCGCCAACGGCAACGATGGTGCCGCGCTGCGGCTTCTCCTGAGCGTTGCTGGCGATATACAGACCAGAAGCGGTCTTCTGCTCGGCCTCGTCGGGCTTGACCAGAACACGATCTGCAAGCGGCTTCAAAGACGACATGCTTGTCTCCTCCTTTTTGGGCCGCGCGGTTATACCACGCGAATTAACCCTTTTTGTTTGCGTACGCGTTGAATGGTACCCACGAATGGCGGGTTATACAACACGGAGTCAAAAAATCTTATTTTTTGGCACTTAGATTTTCTGAATGCTGGGGGATAACTTAGCGGTGGCTCCCGTGTGGCTCCGGAGGGGCGGGGCATAAGGTTTCCTGCTCGGGCAGTCCTGCTCGCACGAAGGCCACATTAAGTGGCCTTCGGCTCGTGCGGAACTCGCGATAAACCTTATGCCCCGCCCC
>CABUTN010000046.1 GCA_902494565.1 uncultured Collinsella sp.
GACCGGGGCGGGTTAAGTTTGTCGCGAGTTCCGCACGCAAAGGAAAGCACTTAATGTGCTTTCCGTCTTGCGCAGGACTGTAGAGCAGCAAACTTAACCCGCCCCGGCCCCGATGGCCCCAGACCGGCGGGATAGACCGGCTCAGATGGGGCTTTGATGCATGGGTGGTCTGTTGGTGGGCAAATGGGTATCATACTGTGGTTATTGCATCGACTCTGTAATGCATGTTTGTACGTTCCCGGCGGTCGGTTTGCCAGAAGCGCCCCGTCGGTTGTTCCAGACCCGTTTCGAAGAAAGGAAACCACACGAACCTATGGCAGCTAAAAAATCATCTCCCTTGAAGATCATCCCGCTCGGCGGCCTTGACGGCATCGGCAAGAACATGACGGTCTTCGAGTGCGGCGACGACATGGTGCTCGTCGACGCTGGCCTCATGTTCCCCGACGACTCGCAGCCCGGTATCGACCTGGTGCTTCCGGATTACACCTACGTTCTGGAGAACGAGGAAAAGCTCCGCGGCATCATCGTCACTCACGGCCACGAGGACCACACCGGTTCGCTTCCGTATCTGCTGCAGGACCTCAACAACAAGGTGCCTATCTTCTCGAGCAAGCTGACGCTCGGCTTTATCGAGGGCAAGCTCTCCGAGTTCCGCATTCGCGCACCCAAGTTCCGTGAGGTCAAGGGCGGCAGCCACGTCAATTTGGGTGGCATTTCGCTCGACTTCTTCTCGATGACGCACTCCATCCCGGGCGCTTTGGGCGTGTTCATCCGCACCAACCAGGGCACCGTTATGCACACCGGCGACTTTAAGCTCGACCAGACGCCCATCGACGGCGTCACGCCCGACTATGCCGCCATCAGCCGCTTTGCCAAGCAGGGCATCGACCTGCTGCTGTCCGACTCCACCAACGCCACGGTCCCCGGCTTTACCAAGTCCGAGGCCGAGGTTGGCCCCAATCTGCTGCATGCCATCAAGAATGCTCCGGGCCGCGTGTTCGTCGCGTCGTTCTCGAGCCACATCCATCGTCTGCAGCAGATCTGCGACGCCGCCCGCAAGTGCGGCCGCAAGGTCGTCGTGACCGGTCGTTCCATGCTCACCAACACCCGCGTGGCGCGCGAGCTCGGTTATCTCAACATCGATGATGCCGATATCATCGATGCCTTCGATATCGACAACCTGCCCGACGACAAGATTGTCGTCATGTGCACCGGTTCGCAGGGCGAGCCCCTGTCGGCCCTTTCGCGCATGGCCAACGGCGAGCACAAGACGCTCTCCATCCATGAGGGCGATACCGTCATCCTCTCGGCAACGCCGGTCCCCGGTAACGAGAAGGCCGTTCAGCAGGTCGTCAACAGCCTGGCCAAGCTTGGCTGCGACGTGTGGGATAAGAACCGCGCCCTCGTTCATGTCTCGGGTCACGGTAGCCAGGAGGAGCTCAAGCTCCTGATGGCCATGGCCAAGCCTACGTACTTTATGCCGGTCCACGGCGAGGCCGTGCATCTGCGCGCCCATGCTCAACTTGCACGCAAGATGGGCCTCAAGGAAGATCATATCTTTATCCTCGACAACGGCGATACGCTCGAGATGCGTGGCGGTATCGTCAAGCGCGGTACGCCCGTCGAGTCTGGCGTCGTCTACGTCGACGGACTGCGCATCGGCGATACCGACCCCATCGTCCTGCGCGATCGTCAGAAGCTTGCCAACGACGGTATGGTCACGGCTGTCGCTATCGTTTCGCTCAAGCACAAGAAGATCGAGGCCATCGAGTTCTCGGGCCGCGGCGTCTCCTTTGCCATCGACGACCAGTTCTCCGAGGACGCCTCGGCGTCCATCATGAAGACGATCGAGAAGGGCAAGTTCAGCTTTACGAGCAGCGGTTCCGATGCCATTCGCAAGGCCGTGCGCGACTCGCTCTCTAACTTTATCTGGAGCCGTACGCGCACTCGTCCGATGATCATCCCGGTCGTCATGGAGGTTTAGTTTGGCGCGCGGATCTGCACAAAACGCCAAAGGCAATAAAGCCAACAACCAACCGGCATCTGCTAAGGGTGCCGGTTCCCATCTTCGTGCCAATAAGGGCCATGAGGCCGAGTTCGACGATTTTGAGCCCCTGGTCGAGCCTTCGGCCAACCGCGATATCGCCGGCGTGGTCATTGCCGTTTTGGCGATTGCGTCCTTCATTGCCGTGATTTCGCCGGCGACCGCACCCGTTACGGCTGCGGTTGCCGGTTTCTACCACCTGGGCTTTGGCCTGGGCGCCTACGTGCTGCCGATCGTCATTTTGCTCTTTGCCGCCACGCTCTTTTTAGGCGAGGACTCGCCGCTCAACGTGCGCTCTGTTGCGGGCGGCGCCGTGGTCTTTATCGCCGTCGTCTCCATTCTATCGCTGATGGTGCCGGGTACGAGTGACTCGTGCGACCTTATGTTCACGCCGCAAAACCTGTCCGCCTCAGGTGGCTACATCGGTGCGTTTATTGCGAGTGCGCTGCAGAATGCCCTGGGTAAGCCTATCGCGATGGTGGTCCTGTTGGGTCTGGCCGTCGTCGGCTTTGTCATCATCGGCTTTTCGGTGGGTGGCGTTTTGCGCTCTGCCCGCGACCGTGCGGCCGATTTTGCCGAGCGCCGTCGTGCCGATGTCAACGCGAGTCCGTGGGGTGACGACGAAGCTCTGTCGGTGCCCGGCGTTGCCCGTCCGCACCTGAGCATTCTTCGTCAAAAGGGCTCCGATGCCGCCGTGACCACGGTCATGGGCAACGATGCGGACCAGGTTCTGGACGATGACGACGAAGACGAGGATCCGTTTGTCGACGTGTCCGACGCCGTGGAGGCCGAGCGTGCTAAGACGACGCTGCTGCCGCGCCGTCACGCTAAGAAAGGTAAGACGGCTCCCAAGCTCAATACGAGTGAGCCCGACCCGTCTTGGTCCGAGAGCGAGATTGAGCTTACCGAGGGTGATGACGAGGATGACGAGTCCCCGCTCGAGACTGCTAAAACCACCTTGCTGCCGCGCCGCCATGCCAAGCGCGGCCAAGTGACCGGTCAGCTTTCGATGGAGGACGATCCGGACAAGGTCGACGAGTCCGAGCCGCCGTTCGCTGTTAATCCCGTCTCGGCCGCCCCTCAAATTCCTGATTTCCTCAAGCATCCCAAGGTTGCCGATGCGTCTGTTGCGAGCGCTGCCGAGGCGTCTACTTCGAGCGATGGGGGAGCGGACATTGCCCCCGCGGATAACGAGGGCGAAGAAGAGGACGGTCTTAAGCTTCCGCCGCTCGAAATCCTGCATGCAAACCCTCAGTCCGCTTCTGCCGCGTCTTCGGACAAGGAGCTGGAACAGACCGCCGAGTCGTTGCAATCAACGCTGCTTGAGTTTGGCCGTAGCGCTCGCGTCGTCGGCTGGATTGCCGGTCCCACGGTGACGACCTTTAAGCTGCAGCCCGGCGAGGGCGAGCGCGTGAGCAAGATTTCGAGCCTTGAGGACGACATTGCGCTTTCGCTTGCCGCCCAGTCCGTGCGTATCTTTGCGCCGATTCCCGGCACCTCGCTCGTGGGTATCGAGATTCCCAATCGCAAGCGTCAGAACGTCAACTTGGGCGACGTGCTGCCCTATGTTAAGGGCGGTCCGCTTGAGCTTGCCATTGGCCGCGACGCAGAGGGCACGCCGGTCGTCGCCGACCTCGCCAAGATGCCCCACCTGCTGATCGCCGGTACCACGGGTTCCGGTAAGTCGGTCATGATCAACTCCATCATCACGACCCTGCTCATGCGTGCCCTTCCCGAGGACGTTCGTCTGATCATGGTCGACCCCAAGCGCGTCGAGCTCGCAGGCTATAACGGCCTGCCGCATCTTTACGTGCCCGTAGTGACCGAGCCCAAGCAGGCCGCGAGTGCCTTGCAGTGGGCGGTGTCCGAGATGGAGCGCCGCCTGAAGGTCTTCGAGCGCCTGAACGTGCGCAAGATCTCGACCTATAACGAAAAGCAGGCCGCCGGCGAGTTTGAGCATTACGATAACCCGCCGCAAAAGATGCCCTACCTGGTCATCATCATCGACGAGCTTTCGGACCTGATGATGGTTGCCGGCAAGGACGTCGAGGCGTCGATTGTGCGTATCGCCCAGCTGGGCCGTGCCGCCGGTATCCACCTTATCGTGGCGACCCAGCGTCCGAGCTCTAACGTGGTGACGGGTCTCATCAAGGCAAACATTACTAACCGTATCGCCTTCAACGTCGCAACGGGCATCGACTCCCGCGTCATCATCGACCAGATGGGTGCCGAAAAGCTCACCGGCTTGGGTGACATGCTGTTCTCAAAGGTCGACTGGGGCAAGCCCCGCCGTATCCAGGGCTGCTTTGTTTCGGATGACGAGATCAACGAGATTGTCGAGTTCGTCAAGTCGCAAAGCGAGCCCGACTACCATGAGGAGATCCTGTCGGCTGTGGCACCTGCCTCCATGTCCATGGCAGGTGGCGGCGGCATCGTGCGCACCGGCGTTGCCGAGCCTCAGGACGACGATCCGCTTATCTGGGAAGCCGCTCATATTGTGGTGGAATCGCAGCTGGGCTCCACATCTGGCCTGCAGCGCCGCCTGAAGGTTGGCTATGCGCGCGCCGGGCGTATTATGGACATGCTGGAAGAAAAGGGTGTCGTCGGACCGCCCGACGGTTCCAAGCCGCGCGAGGTCCTGCTGGATGAAGAAGGCCTTGCCGCGCTGGAATCCGTCGACGCCGAGATGGCACGTGAAGATCGTGAGTTTGGAGGATTCTGATGGCTGCACGCTTTGGTGACATGCTGCTCGAGCAGCGTCGCCGAATGGGCCTTTCCATTCAGCAGGTCGCCAACACCATCAAAATCAGGCCGCAGATCATCGAGTTTTTCGAGAATGGCAATTTTGCATCGATGCCTCCGCGCGGCTATGCGCAGGGCATGATTTCGAGCTATGCGCGCTTTTTGGGCCTCAATCCGCGGGAGGTCGTCAACGCTTATTTTGACGATCTGATGGCGTATGAGCGCGAGACGTCGCAGCAGGGTGGTCGTTTTCAGGACGCCGCCGGCTACGTCAATTCGCGTTCCTCGGTCGACAACGGCCGCTTCCTGATGGTTCAGGGCGGGCGTTCGACGCGTTATGGCCAGCGCCCTCAGCAGGCTGGCTATGTTACCGAGACGGGCTCGAGCGAGGATATTCGTTCCCAGCGCGATCGTTTTCGCAGCACGCCGGTGCCCGAGGAGCGCGCACTCCCCGCTGCCCGCGGTGTCGTACGAGACCCTCGTGTGGGCTATGGCGATGGTGGTTATTCCGATCGCGGGTACCGTGGCGTTTCTTCCGGTCGCCCGCGCGGCGGCTATGCAGACGCCGACACTACGCAGGTGACGCCTCGCCTTCGATCCCAGTCGCAGCCTTATAGCCAGCGCTCCATAGCGCCTCGCTCGGGCCAGCGCAACTACCAGGGTCGCGGCGAGCTCGCCTCCCGCTCGGGCCAGTGCAATATGCAGCGTCAGGGTAGTTATCGCGGTCGTTCCGACAATAACCGCGGTCGTATGCCCCAAGGCACCGGTCGCGGTGGTTCCAATCGTGGACGCGGCGGTGGGCGTGCTCCCCAGAACAACGGTCTCGATCCTCGTATCGTTTACGCCGGTATCGGTGCCGTGGCGCTGCTGCTGATCGTGCTCATCGTGGTGCTCCTGCGTGGCTGCGGCTCCCCGGCGCCCGAGTCGACGCCCGAGACGCCCGTTGCCACCAAGACAACGACTAAGAAGTCTTCCAAGAAGACCGAATCCGTCGATGAGGATGAAGATACCGATGAGACGACGGACGAGTCGACCGATTCGGACGCCGCCAACACGAAGGCCAAGAAGGAGGAGAGCGAGGTCACAAAGGTCAAGATCTCCGTTGCCAAGGGCAAGACTGCTTGGATTGAGGTCAAGGTTGATGGCAAGTCGGTCTATGGCGCCCAGGCGACCGGCCCCTTTGAGCAGGAATACACGCCCGAGTCCTCGATCGAGATCACCACGTCCAAGGCTTCCGATGTCACGGTTACCAAGAACGGCGAAAAGGTCCGCTACGACACTAAGACGTCGGGCGTGGCACGCGTGACGATCACCGTTCCCAAGAAGGAGACGACCGACTCCGAGGACGGCGAGAACACTGACGGTACCGATGGCACCGAAAGTACCGACGGAACCGATGGAACCGACGCCCAGTCCACGGACGGCACAGACACCGCCACCGACGGGCAGACTACGTCCTATTCAGACGACTATTCGTATGACAGCTACTAAGCCGCTCGTAAGCGAAAGGATTAACCATGGCTAAAGATTCCAGCTTCGACGTCGTGTCCGAGGTCAATATGCAGGAGGTCGACAATGCCTTCCAGCAGACCACGCGCGAGATTTCCCAGCGCTATGACCTGAAGGACTCCGGCGCCACGATCGAGCTTTCGAAGGGCGACAAGCTCTTTGCGATCAACGCCCCGGCCGACTTTGTCTCCAAGCAGATCATCGACGTCCTGAGCTCCAAGCTCATCAAGCGCGGCATCGATCTTAAGGCCGTGTCCTGGGATGCGCCTCAGGCTGCATCGGGCGGTACCGTGCGCGTGCTCGGTCACATCGTCGAGGGTATCGACCAGACGACTGCCAAGAAGATTAATAAGGACATTAAGGATCAGAAGCTCAAGGTCAAGGTGACGATTGAGGCCGACAAACTGCGTGTTTCCTCTGCTTCCAAGGATGCGCTGCAGACCGTGATCCAGTTCCTGCGCGACCAGGACTACGGTCAGCCGCTGCAGTTCACCAACTACCGCTAATTCATTCGAAAGGACTGCTCTCCAACATGGATACTCCGTTGGGCTCCGTACTCTATATCACCCTCGGGTGCGCCAAGAACGAGGTCGATACCGACCGTATGCGTTCGCTGCTGACCGCTGCGGGCTACGAGGAGGCATTCGATCCGCAGGATGCCGATATCGCCATCGTCAATACGTGCTCGTTCCTTGCCTCTGCAACGTCCGAGAGCATCGAGACCACGCTCGAGCTTGCCAACGAGGTGCAGGACGGCGTTCGTTCTTGCCCGATCGTCATGTGCGGCTGTGTGCCGTCACGCTACGGCAACGACCTGCCCGACGAGCTGCCCGAGGTCGCGGCCTTTGTGAAGGCCGACGAGGAAGACGGCATCGTCTCTGTCATCGATGACGTTCTGGGTGTCGAGCGCGAGATTGCCGCCTATATTCCGCAGGTCAAGCGCACCGTCGAGGGCGCTGTCGCATACGTCAAGATCTCCGATGGCTGTAACCGCTTCTGTAGCTTCTGCATGATCCCGTATATCCGCGGTCGTTATCACTCGCGCAATGCCGAGTGCATTATCTCCGAGGTACGCGATCTGGTCGCCGGTGGCGTGCGCGAGATCGTTCTGATCGGTCAGGACACGGGCATCTGGGGTACCGACTTTGCCGACGAGGACCTCGCCGAGGGCGCGCCGCGCAATCTGGCGCAGCTGTTGCAGGCCGTTGCTGAGGCGGTGCGTCCTCATAACGTGTGGGTCCGCGTACTCTACCTGCAGCCCGAGGGCATGACCGACGAGCTTATCGAGACCATTCGCGATACGCTCGAGGTGCTGCCCTATATCGATATCCCCGTGCAGCACTGCGACGCGCGCATCCTCAAGGCCATGCGCCGCTCCGGTTCGCGCCAGGAGCTCGAGGACCTGTTCCGCGACCTGCGCGAGCGCATCCCCGGTATCGTGATTCGCTCCACAGCCATGGTAGGGTTCCCGACCGAGACCGACGACGAGTTCCGCGATCTCATTGACTTTATGGACACCGTCGGATTTGACTACACGAGCGTCTTTGCCTACTCACGGGAGGAAGGCAGCCTGGCCGCCAAGATGGAGGATCAGGTCGACGAAGAAGTCAAGCTCGAGCGCGCCCAGGAGGCCATGGACCTGGCCGAGTCGCTCGGTTTTGCTGCAACTGCCGCACATGTGGGTGAGCGCGCCCAGGTGATTGTCGACGGTATCGAGGAGACCGAGGACGGTGCTGAGCTCATCGGACATGCCTGGTTCCAGGCACCCGATTCCGATGGCGCGGTGCACTTGGACGCCAGCGAGGCGTCCGTGGGCGATATTCTGACGGTCGAGTTTACCGATAGCTTCTGCTATGAGCTTATCGGTCATGTTGTGGAGTAGGAGAGCGTCGTGGCTAACGAGAGCAATAAGGAACTGACGAGTGTTTGGACGCCCGCCAACATCGTGACGTGCGTGCGCATCGTCTTTATTCCGGTGTTCATGATCGTGTCGGCGCTGTCTCACACGAGCGTTGCCGGTACGGATTTGAGCACCTTCGACGGCCCGCTCGCCGCCGCCGCCTTTATTCTGTACGTTATCCTGTCGTGCACAGATAAGGTTGATGGCTACCTGGCACGTTCGCGCAACGAGATCACCGACTTCGGTAAGTTCTTGGACCCCATCGCCGATAAGTTGCTCGTGTTCTCGGCGCTGCTTCTGTTCTTGGATTTTGGTACCGTAACCGTGTGGTCGGTTTTCATCATCCTGTTCCGCGAGCTGTTGGTGAGTGCCCTGCGCATGGTCGCGAGTGCGGCCGGTGTTGTCGTTGCGGCCGATAAGCTCGGCAAGTACAAGACCGCGACTACGATGGTTTCCATCTGCGGCTATCTGTGCGTCTTTGCGATGGCCGGCCTTCAGCTGGGGCCGGTGTCGCTGCTGCTCGGTGTCTATTCGGTGTCGCGCTTCCTGTACGTCATCGCTGTGATTTTGACCATTGTCTCGGGCGCCCAGTACTTCTGGAACTGCCGCAAGATCGTCTTTTCGGTCTAGGTTCTGGTGGGTATGACGGAGTCTTATTTGCAGATTGCCGCAAACAACGAGGAGCTGGCGCGCGATATTGTCGAGCGCGCGAGTGCCCGTGGTGTGACGGTGTCGACGGCGGAGTCGCTGACGGCGGGCATGATTGCCTCGACGATTGCCGATATCCCGGGTGCCTCGGCGGTGCTTCGTGGTGGCGCGGTGACCTACTGCGATGAGATCAAACATCGCGTGCTCGGCGTCGAGCAGGAAACGCTCGATCGGTTTAGCGCCGTGTCGCACCAGACGGCGCGTGAGATGGCCGCGGGCTCGCTGGACCTTTATCAGAGCGATATAGCCGTAAGCGCAACGGGCTACGCTGGGCCCGGTGGTGGCACCGAGCAGGACCCCGCCGGTACGTTCTATATTGGCTGGGCGTATCGCGCGGCCGATGGGGGAGCGCCGGTTGTCGAGTCTGCGCGCTGTCATTACGAGGGCGATCGGTCGTGCGTTCGTGCCCATGCGGTCGCGGAGGCTTTGGAGCGCATTGTCCGCGTGCTCAATTCTATGGAATAGACGTGGTTTAAGGGGCCTTAGGGCCCCTTAATTGTGGAGATAGAGACCTTAGGCTCATTGGCGTTTGTGCTGGTTGTAGATGTATTTTTGCCTGCCTTGTTCATATTTGGTCCTTTGTGGTCAAGCATTTGGTCAGTGTTTGGTCGGCGTTTGGTTGGGTTTTGGAAAGACCGCCTGCATATGATTGGCCTGAACGGTTGACCACGAACAGCCGTTCGTTTATTATCGATGCAGGTTGTTAAGAGGAGGGCTATTCATGGCCAAGAATTCAGGTCCCGTACGTACCGTTCATGCTCGCACGACGGGTAAAGAGCGCGATGAGATGATCGCCACCACCAAGGCCGAGATCGAGAAGAAATTCGGCCAAGGTTCCATCATGAGGTACGGCGACGGTGGTCCCGAGCTCGAGGTCGAGGCCATTCCCACGGGCGCCCTGGCCCTCGATGCCGCGCTGGGTATCGGCGGCGTGCCGCGCGGCCGAATCGTCGAGATCTACGGTCCCGAGTCCTCCGGTAAGACGACGCTTTCGCTCGAGATCCTGGCCGAGGCCCAGGCAATGGGTGGCGTTGTGGCATTTATCGATGCCGAGCACGCGCTCGATCCCACGTATGCCGCGCGCATCGGCGTGGATATCGACGAGGTGCTCATTTCCCAGCCCGATACGGGTGAGCAGGCGCTCGAGATCGTTGACATGCTCGTGCGTTCCGGCGCCATCGATGCCATCGTCGTCGACTCCGTCGCCGCGCTGACCCCGCGTGCCGAGATCGAGGGAGAAATCGGCGACACTACGGTCGGTCTTCAGGCTCGCCTGATGAGCCAAGCTCTTCGCAAGCTCGCCGGCTCGCTGTCCAAGTCCAACACGACGTGCATCTTCATTAACCAGCTGCGTGAGAAGATCGGCGTCATGTTCGGCAACCCCGAGACTACGACGGGCGGCCGCGCCCTTAAGTTCTTCTCTTCGGTGCGTATCGACATTCGTCGTATCGACAGCATTAAGCTTAAGGACGAGGTTATCGGTAACCGCGTGCGCGCCAAGGTCGTTAAGAACAAGGTGGCAGCTCCGTTCCGTTCTGCTGAGTTCGACATCATGTACGGTACGGGCATCTCTAAGGAGGGCTCGATTCTGGACATGGCTGTCGAGTGCGGCATCTGCAAGAAGATGGGCTCCTGGTTTGCCTATGGCGAGGACAAGCTCGGCAACGGTCGCGAGGCCGCCAAGGCTTTCCTGCGCGAACACCCCGATTGCGCCGATGAGATTGAGCATAAGGTCCGCCTTGCCTGCGGGCTTGAGTTTGATGACGATGCTCCGTCCGAGGTCGAGCTGACCGATCAGCCTGCGCCTGAGGAGTTTGACGAGCTTTACGCCATCGATGGTTCCGCCATGCTCGATGATGACGACGAGTAGCGGTTACGCTCATGTCGTATACGGTGACCGAGGCCACGGTCGTCTTTCCCGATAAGAAGGCGGCCTCCTCGTTCTCGAGCGGGTATGCGTCCAAAAAGCCTTGCGCACATATCGATTGTGAGCTTGAGGGCGGTTTTGAGCGGTCCATTTGGATTCCCGTGCGGGTCGCGCGGCTGTATGTCAAAAACCGCCCCGATCTTCCCTGTGATTGGGACAACTTTCGTGAGGCGGTGCAGCTCATCGAGCGTAAATGTGCACTTACCATGGTGACCGAGATGTTATCGCGCCGCGACCATGCGACGGGTGAGGTCCGTGACAAGTTGGCTCGCTACGGCTTTCGCCAGCCCGCGATTGATTTCGCCGTCGAGCGCGCCACCGAGTATCGCTTTTTAGACGAGAACCGCTTTTGCTCGTACTTTATCGAGGAACGCAAGCGGCGCGGTTGGGGACAGCGCAAAATCGAGACCGAGCTCAAGCGACGTCATGTTGTGCTCGATGACATTCCCGGTTATCCCGAGGATTATTTTGCCGTCGAAGACGATTTGGCGCGTGCGTCAGCCCTGCTCGCCAAGCGGCGTGTTCCAGAGACGCGCGGATTCGAAAAACTGGTTCGGTTTTTGATGGGCAAGGGCTTCTCGTATCACATCGCCGCCGATGCCGTTAAGGCACGTCTCGATGCCGAATGCGAGGAATGTGCGGTTTAGGCGTATGCGTTTTGTGGTCCTGCCGTTCACCGCGTTTTAGCCGCCGTACTGGGGCCATTTATTTGACAGTTGTTGTGGTTCAACGTACGATAAACACTGTCATTTGCTTTGTGATATGTGCTCATCTGTGATGAGTTTGTTTATATGTTTATCTGTATCCGACCCGCATAAGCTGCGCCCATATTACTCAAATGTCGCGAGCCGTTCGTAAGGACGGTTCGCTTTGTTGTGTAACGAATCCATAAAAAGGAGTGAGCATGCCTATCATCGCAGCGCTCGTTGGCATCGTTTTAGGTGCCATCGCCGCCATTGCCTACATGCGCACCGCCAAGCAGGGTAGTCTTCATGAGGCCGACGAAAAGATCCAGTCGGCACACGCACAGGCTGAGTCCCTGATCGGCGATGCAAAGCGTCAGGCCGAGACCCTCAAAAAAGAGGCTCTGCTCGAGGCTAAAGAGGAGATCATCAAGAACAAGCAGGCCGCCGAGGCCGAGGACAAGCAGCGTAAGAGCGAGATTCGTACGCTCGAGAACCGCGTGATGCAGCGCGAGGAATCCCTTGATCGCCGCAACGACGCTCTCGACAAGCGCGAGCATCAGCTGTCCAGTCAGGCCGGTCAGGTCGAGAAGCGCTCCCGTGAGCTCGAGGAGCTCTGCGCAAAGCAGACCTCCGAGCTCGAGCGTATCGCCGACCTTACCCGCGAGGATGCCCACAAGGAGCTCCTCGATAAGGTTCGCGGCGAGGTCACCCACGAGGCCGCCACGATCATTCGCGAGTCCGAGCAGCAGGTTCGCGCCGAGTGCCACAAGACCGCCCAGGAGATTCTGTCCCTGGCGATTCAGCGCTGCGCTGCCGACCACACTGCCGAGGTCACCGTTACCTCCGTGCACATTCCCTCTGATGACCTCAAGGGCCGTATTATCGGTCGCGAGGGTCGCAACATCCGCACCTTCGAGCAGGTTTCCGGCGTCAACCTCGTTATCGACGACACGCCCGAGACCGTCGTTCTTTCGAGCTTCGACCCGGTCCGTCGTGAGACCGCCCGTGTCGCCCTCGAGAACCTCATCGCCGACGGCCGCATTCACCCTGCCCGCATCGAGGAGATGTATCACAAGGCTGCCGACCTGGTTCAGCAGCGCGTGCGCGAGGCTGGCGAGCAGGCTGCCTTCGATACTGGCATCCACGACCTGCACCCCGAGATCGTCAAGACCCTTGGTGCCTTGCGCTACCGTACCTCGTTTGGTCAGAACGTGCTTCAGCACTCCCTCGAGGTCTCTGATCTCTGCGGCGTGATGGCTTCCGAGCTTGGCCTGGACGTTGTGACCGCCAAGCGCGCCGGTCTGCTTCACGACCTGGGCAAGGCAATTGACC
>CABUTN010000047.1 GCA_902494565.1 uncultured Collinsella sp.
CACGGCGAGCGCAAGCTCCGCAGCAGCCCCGCCGCCAGCAGAGCCGCACGCACGCCCGCGGCCACCGCGCCCATGCGCCCGCACGGCAGTACGCCACGCCACGGGCCCCGAAGCCCGCAGCAACCACACCAGCACGCGCTCGCATGCCCACGAAGCCATAACAACCAGCACGGTCCACGCCAGCAGGTCCGCCGTCTCGATCAAAAGCTTCGCCTGATAGATGCGTTCGCCCACGGTGCCCGTCGCCATGCCGATGAGCTCCGCCGCCACGCCGGCCTTCCAGCTCATGCCGATCACAGCGCGGGCGCACGAAAGCACAAACGGCAGGACTTCGCGCCAGGTGTGGGCACAAAACAGACGCCAACCCCGCACGCCATGCAGACGAAACATCTGCTCCAGCGGCTTATCCACTTGCGCCAAGCCCTCGACCAGCGAAAAATACACGCCCGGCAGTGCCATCAAAAAGACCGCCGCGACGCTCACACGCGCCGACCCCAACCAAATGAGCAGCAGGACCACCACGCAGGCAACCGGCGTCGCCTTAACAAACGAAAGCGCCGGCGCCACCAAGCGGGCAAACGTCGGCGACCGCACCGAGGCTCCCGCCATCACGCCGCCGCACGCCGCGGCAAGCGCCAGCCCACCCAAGATTCGCGCGCCTGAGTCCACCAGAATCGCCCACGTACCGGCATCGCATACTAGCCGCAGCAACGCCATCGCAACAGTGCCTGGCCCCGGCAAAATCAACGGCTGCGCCACCAGTGCTGCTGCAAAGACCCACACGGCAAGCCAAAAGGCGGCAACGGCACCTGCTGCCGTCACCGCCTTCATACGCTCTGTCATTTGTCGAGCAAACGCACGCACGGGCTACTCCATGTAATAGAAATCATCAGCCGGGAGCTTGCCGCCCACGGCGCTCGCGTCCGCATCGGCCAGCACCTGCAGGTACCCACCGAGCGCCGCCTTCATATCCTTCCCCGTCTGGCACACGAGCATGCACCCGGGAATCGCCTTTTCAGCAATCGCGGCGTTATCGACGATACCCGCATCGACCACGGCCTGTGCCCAATCTGCCGGCGCCGCATTGACAGCCTTCACGCTCGCCTCATGGCAGCGCAAGAATTCCGCCACGGCCTCGGGATGCTCCTCGGCAAAGGCACGGCGCACCACGGTCACGCCCGTCAGCAGGCGCGAACCCGTGTCACCCGCTAGCTCATCCCACACATCGGTCAGGCTCACCGGCGCCGACAGCTTGCCTTCGCTCTTGGCGATGGCAGCGGTCTTGAACGGCTCCGGCAGCACGCCCACGGCGGACGGGTCGACAAGCAACGCCGACAGCACCTCGGTGGGCTCGCTCTTAAACTCAAGCGTCACCTGGCCGGTCAGGCCCGCGCGCTCCAGCAAGTAGTTCATGACGTACTCCGGCGTGGTGCCCTTGCCCGTCATATAGACAGTATGGCCCGCCAGATCGCCAAACGAGGCCACACTCGCGTCGCCCGTCACAACGTTCAGCACGCCCAGCGTGTTGATATCGATGACCTGCACCGCACCCTCGGTCTTGTTGTAGAGCACGCTCGCCACGTTGGCGGGCACCAGGGCGATATCGATATCGCCCTGAATGACCTTGGGCACAATCTCGTCGGCGGCAGTGTTGATCGCAAAGTCGAACTCATTGTCCGTCTCGCCATCGGCAGCCTGGTCCATAAACTGCACCAGGCCAATCGAGGTCGGCCCCTTGAGCGAGGCGACGTGCACCTCGACCGGCTCTGCGACAGCACCGGCGCCGTCCGTGGCAGCCGAGCCCGCGGCGGACCCCGCCCCCGCAGCTCCGCCGCCACAGCCAGCCAGTGCGAGCGACAACGCGCCTGCGGCAAGCGCCGAGGCAAATCCTCGGCGCGTCATCTCAGCATCAAACGCACGCATCGTTAGCACGCCCCCTCGTGGGGCATCGACCAGGCATGATGGTCGGTATGCAGTAGCTCCTCGGCCAGCGGCGAGAGCGGCGCGCCCAAGAACTCGCGATAGCAAGCCTGGACATCGGGATTCTCGTGCGAGAAGCGAATCTCGGCGTTCGCATCCAGGCCCCAGAGTACCTGACCACGCTCGGCCGCCAGCTCGCAGCCGTCATGGATGGGCTGACCGCCGCCACCGACGCAGCCGCCCGGGCACGCCATGACCTCAACGAAATCATAGCTCACGCGGCCGTCGCGAATCGCGTCGAGCAGACGGGCAGCGTTGCCCAGCCCGTGTGCCACGGCGACGCGCACCTTGGTGCCATCGATATCGGCCACGGCCTCCTTCCAGCCGTCCAGGCCGCGCACATCGGTAAAGAAGTCGGCGTCGGGGTTCTTGCCCGTCACCAGGTAATAGGCCGAGCGCACGGCGGCCTCCATCACGCCGCCCGTGGCGCCAAAGATCACACCCGCACCCGTGCCAAAGCCCAGCGGCGTATCGAGCGGCTCCTCAACTAGCGTATCCACGCTCACGTGGCTCGCGCGGACCATGCGCACCATCTCGCGCACCGTCAGCGCAACGTCCACATCGGGCGTGCCGCCCTCGCCCACCATGCTCGGCAGCGCGCACTCGGCCTTCTTGGCGGTGCACGGCATCACGGACACCACAAACAGGCGCTCGGGCTCCACGCCCAGCACCTTGGCGTAGTAGGTCTTGGCGATGGCGCCGAACATCTGCTGCGGCGACTTGGACGTGGACAGGCTGTCGACAAACTCGGGGTAACGCGCCTTCACAAAGCGTACCCAGCCCGGGCAGCAGCTCGTGAACATGGGCCAGCTGCGGCTGTCGCCCTCGCCCTTGGCGGCCTCGCCCAGGCGCTTGAGCAGCTCGGAGCCCTCTTCCATAATGGTGAGGTCGGCCGAGAAATCGGTATCGAACACGTACTCAAAGCCAACGCGGCGCAGCGCGCAAGCCAAGCGCTCAACGGTAGCCTCCTCGCGAGATATGCCGAGCTCCTCGCCCCAGGCGCTGCGCACGGCCGGCGCAATCTGCACCAGCACGATCTTGTCGGGATCGGCGAGAGCATCGAACACGGTCTCGGTATCGTCGCGCTCGCGCAGTGCGCCCGTCGGGCAATGCGTTATGCACTGGCCGCACGCGACGCAATCGGTCTTGCCGATCGGCGCGCGCCCGCGGGTACCCACGGCGGTATGCGTGGCGCGGTTGGTCAGGTCCCAAATCCCTAGCCCCTGCACGCTCTCGCACACCTTGATACAGCGCATGCATTTAATGCACTTGTCGTTTTCGCGGATGATGGGAAAATCGAAATCCCAGCCCTCGCCCGCCAAATGCCTTTGATACGGCAGATAAAAAATACCCAGGTCGTTGGCGATGGTCTGTAGGTTGCAGTTGCCGCTGCGCACGCAGCTCGTGCACTGCGAATCGTGCTGGGACAGCAGCAGCTGCACGTTGGTGCGACGGGCCTCGCGAGCCTTGGGGCTGTTGGTGTGGACCACCATGCCGTCGAGCACGTAGTTGTTGCAGGCGGCAACCAGCTGATCGCAGCCCTCGACTTCGACCACGCACACGCGGCAGCCGCCGATCTCGTTTAGATCGCGCAGGTAGCACAGGGTGGGAATCTGGATACCGACGGACTTGGCCGCGTCCAGGATCGTGGTGTGCTCGGGTACCACGACCTCGCAATTATCGATAGTGAGCTTGACCATATTGAGTGCTCCGCTTTCGGTGTTGTCGCTGACAGTGGGGTTGTTGAGCTCTACCATTCCAGGCTCCTCCCTCCGCGGAACGCGCCAAAGCCAAAGTGGTCGCAACGCAGGCAGCGGCTTGCCTCCTGGCGCGCCTCCTCCTCGGTAAGGCCCTGCTCGACCAGATTCCAATCGTGAATACGCTCGCCGGCCTCGCGCTCACCCAGCTCGCAGCGGCCGCACTCGTGCTTGCCCTTAAACTGCACGGTCGGCAGCTCCACGTCGAGCTTGATCTTGTGGTCGAAGCCCAGGTAGCGGTCGATATTTGCCGAAGCCACGCGGCCAGCGTTGATGGCACGGATGACGGTGGCGGGACCGGTCTGGCAGTCGCCGCCGCTAAAGAGGCCGTCGAAGTTGGGCACGGCACCGTCCGAATCGGTGACCACGCAGCCCCACTTGCAGGCAATGCCCACCTCCTCAAACGGTTTGGAATCGATGTCTTGGCCAATGGCGACGAACACACGCTCGCAGGGGATGACGCGCTCGGGCGTGGCGGCGGCACGCGGAGCCGGACGACCGCGACGGGGCTCGCCGATAATCTGCGGCTGCACGCGCAGGCCGCTCACGCGACCGTCCTCGCCCGTCTCGATGGCGAGCGGGGCCGTCAGCTCCAGCACCTCACAGCCCTCGGCCTGGGCACCGGCAATCTCGGCGTCCTGGGCCGTCATATCGCAGATGCGACGGCGGTAGACGATGCTTACCTTTTCGGCACCGCAGCGCACGGCGGAGCGTGCCACGTCCATGGCAACGTTGCCGCCGCCGATGACGCACACGCGCTGGCCGCTCAGGTCGGGCAGCTCGTCATCGCCGATGGCGCGCAGCATCTTGACGGCCGATTCCACGTCGGGCGCCTCTTCACCCGGAAGGCCGAGCTTCTTGTCACTGTGGGCACCGATGGCCAGGTAGACGGCATCGAACTCGTCGCGCAGACGGGCGAGCTCCTCGCCGCTCACGGAGTGGTCGAGCTCCACGTCGATGCCGGCGCTCAAGATCCAGTCGATCTCGGCCTGCAGGCGCTCGCGCGGCAGACGATAGCTGGGGATGCCGTAGCGCAGCATGCCGCCCAAGTGGTGGCGCTGCTCAAAAATGGTCACCTTGTGACCCATCTCGGCCAGGTAGTAGGCACAGGAAAGGCCGGCCGGGCCGCCGCCGATCACGGCGACGCGCTTACCGGTGTTGTCCACTACATGTGGCTTGTGGTCGTTGAGGTCGCTATGCTCAACGGCAAAACGCTTGAGGGCGAGGATGTTCATGGGGTCGTCGACCATGCCACGGCGGCAATGCATCTCGCAGGGATGCTCGCACACCAGGCCACAGACGAGCGGTAGCGGGTTGTTCTTGCGGATGACCTTGACGGCGTCGGCATAACGGCCTGCCTCGACGAGCGAGATGTAACCAGGAATGTCGACGTGCGCCGGGCAGCCCGAGACACACGGGACGCGAGCCTCGCGGTCAAAGCCGCAGGAGTGCTCGCGGATGTGGTGCTCAAAATCGTCGCGGAAGCCGCGAATGGCCGTGAGTGCCATGGCGCCAGCTTCGTAGCCGATGGCGCAGTCGCTCGAAAGGTAGATGGTGCGGGCCGTGCGCTCAATCAAGTTGAGCGTGGACTCGTCGGCGCGGCCCTCGAGCACATCGGCGAGCAGGTCGCTCAGCGCGCTCAGGCCCACGCGGCAGGGCGTGCACTTGCCGCAGCTCTGGGTGGAGCACAGGTTGACGAGCGCCGCCGTAAACTCGACGGGGCACGGGGCGAGTGAACTCACCGCCAGACGACGTCCGAGTGCATCGTGCAGGTCGTCCATGACGGCCTGAGCGTGGCTGCGTTCCATTACGTGCAGTCGAGCCATAAGATCCCCTCTCACATGGCAGCCCGGAGGCGAGGCCGGGCGAAATTGCTACACGCACAACACTGACCTAAAAAGTTGTTAGGTCTCCACGCAGTTCGGCAGGCGGTATGAAATGTCACCATCAGCGGTGAAAATGAACATTATCGCAGATAAATGCCATATTTGATAAAACGCGTTACCAAACGACAATGCCCCGCCCACGCAATCACGTGGGCGGGGCATTGCTTCAGGCATGCGGCCAGCGACCCTGTTGCTTTTACTTAAGCTCGGGCCAGTAACCCTTGTTGGCCTCGATCATGTCGTCGAGAACCTCCTTGGCGACCTTCATCGACGGCACGGTCTTGTTGAGCGTAAAGGCCTTAAGCGCCTTCTCGTACGAACCCTCGATCGTAGCCTCGACAATGAGCTTCTCGGAGTTCAGCTGCTGCATCATGAGGCCCTGCTGGAACAGCGGAATGTTGTCGCGGCTGATGACCTCGGGGCCGTTCTTGCCAATGTAGGCAGGCAGCTCGACCATAGCGTCGTAGGGCATGTTGGGGATGGCGCCCTTGTTCTCGCAAATGACCAGGAAGCGCTGCTTGGTGTCGTTCTTCAGAGCGATAGCCAGATCGGCAATCCAGTCGCCGTGGCTGCCCGCATAGAACGTGCTCTCGTCGATCTCGCCCGTCTTCTCGTAATGGTCGATACCATCAAAGAGGTTCTTCTCACGCGTCTCCTCAACCTCGTTAGCACGGGTGCGCTCGGGGTTGGAGTGCTCGACGAACTCCTTCTGCTGCAGGTAGTAGTTCAGATACGTGTTGGGCAGGTACTCCGGGAAGCACTCCATGATCTCGTACTCGCCCTTCCAGACGTAGTACCAGCTGCCCTTGGTGTGGCGGTTCTGCTCGGGGTGCTCGTCGACGGCCTCCTCGGGCTTCTTTGCCATGAGCGAGCCCATGCCCTTGAGGTAAGAGTCGGGCAGCAGAATCTCATGCTCCTTGATGTACTCGCGCAGCTGCGGGAGCACCTCCTCGCCCTTGTGGCGGATCGAGGTGAACCAACCAAAGTGGTTGAGGCCAAAGTAATCGTACTCGACATCCTTCTTGTCGATATCGAGCGCGGCGCAAACCACGTCGATGATCGCGATCGGCATGTCGCAGATGTTGATGATACGAGCGTTGGGACGCAGCACGCGGCAGCCCTCGGAGACGATGGCGGCAGGGTTGGAGTAGTTGAGAATCCAGTAGTCCTTCTTGGCGTACTTCTCAACGTCATCGATCAGCTCGACCATGGGGAAGATGGTGCGCATGCCGTAGGCAAGGCCGCCGCAACCGCAAGTCTCCTGACCCACGCAGCCGTGACGCAGCGGAATCTTCTCGTCCTGCTCGCGCATGGCGTAGCCGCCCACGCGCATCTGGGCAAACACGAAGCTCGCGTCGGTAAAAGCCGTCTTTTTGTCGGTGGTCACCGTGAGCTTGATGTCCAGGCCGAGGTCCTCGTGCAAAATCCAGTCCACGAGCACGCCGATCTTGCGCTGGCGCTCCTCGTTGATGTCGTACAGACGAATCTCGTCAACGTCGAGCTCGTCCTTGCGCAGGGCGATGGACTTGACGATGCCGGGGGTAAAGGTGGATCCGCCACCACACAGAGTAATGATCATTGTTTACTGCTCCTTCTCAATTGCGTTTTCGACCTTGTCGCGCATCTCGGCGACCTTCATGCCAAAGATGATCTGGATATTATTGCCGTTGCGGTTGATGCCGCTGTTGGGCACGTGGTTGATGAGGTCCTCATTGATGAGGTCCGGGTTCTTAACGTTCACGCGGAGACGCGTAAAGCAGTTCTCGAGCTCCTCGATGTTGTCCTTGCCACCAAGACCTGCGACCAGGTCGGCAATACCTGCATCGACGCCCTCTGCGGAAGCCGCGGCAACAGCGCCCTGCTTCACCGCGACAGACGCGGCGGCCTCGCCCTCGGCAACGGACTCGGCAAGCTCGGACTCTTCCTCGCGACCAGGCGTGTGGAGGTTGAGCTTCTTGATAAGGAAGGTGAAGAGGAAGAAGTACAGAGCGGCGTTGACGACTCCAAGCACCAGCATAACCGGCCAGTTGGTCTTATCGACACCGAGGACCAGGTTGGAAACCACGATGTTGATGATGCCGCCTGCAGTCGAAGCGGGCACGGAGAGGACCTTGAGCAGGACCAGGAAGATGCCGGAAAGAACCGAGTGAACGACAAAGAGCACGGGAGCGGCAAAGACAAAGAGGAAGTCCATGGGCTCGGTCACGCAGGAGAGCACGGCGGTGATGATCAGCGGGATAATAACGGCCTTGGTCTTATCCTTGTTCCCCTTGTAAGCGGTGACGATAAAGGCGAGACCGATACCGATGTAGGGCCACAGGTTGTTGAAGGTGTAGCTGTTGAAATACGTACTATCGGAGAAGGGCTGACCCGTCATTGCCATCTCGGCAACACGGATGGGATAGGCGCCGGCAATAACCTGATCACCCAGCGTCAGGGTGCCACCCACATCGGAGAACTGGAACGGGGTGTAGATGAGGTGGTGCAGACCGGTGGGAACGAGCAGCTTGTTGAGCATGCCGTAGATAAACAGACCGATGTTGCCCGACTCCTTAATGATGCCGGCAACGGAGGAGATGGCACCCTGAACCGGAGGCCAAACGATGCAGAAGCCAGCGCCCATGATCCAGGAAATGATGATCATAATCAGGAACGGGAAGCGGACGCCCGAGAACATCGAAAGGGCAATGGGGAACTGCTTGTTCGAGTACTTGTTGAACACGGCACCGGTGATGCAACCAAGGATGATGCCGCCGAACACGCCGGTATCGAGCACCTGAATGCCCATAACGGTGGCCTGGCCGGTTCCGGTAAGACCGAGCATGCCGCTCGCATCGGCAAGAGAGCCGGTGGCGTTGAGCACGATGTTGTTAGCCTGCAGGAACAGGAAGAACGACATCAGGGCAATCAGCGAAGCATGGCCCTTGTTCTTCTTTGCCATGGCGCCGGCGATGCCCACGCAGAACAGAATCGAGAGGTTGTTGATGATAAACATCAGCGACTGATAGACAACGGCGCCCACAAGCTGGAACGGACCGGAGCCCAGTACGGGGACCAAAGCGCAGATGGTCTTGTTGGTCAGAATGATGCCCACGATGAGCAGGATGCCGGCAACCGAGAGATACATCATCGGCTGAACGATCGACTTCGCGAACACCTCCAACGGCGCTTTGAAATTGAACTTCTTTTTTGCGGTCATAGCGGTACTCCCCTTCCTTTTCCGCAAATTAAGACAGATGTGCCCTGGACAAGACCGTGAGCCTTGCCTTATATCAATCGATGTGTGGGCACGTTATGCCTAGAGACCAGGTTCTCCAAGCAGGTTAACAATGTGATATGCGAGATAACTCTTCTCAGCATCGGTAACGACAACGTTATAGGTAGACGACAAGTGGGCGGCTATGGCGTCCGCGCACGAGAATGCGCACGGATACGCCGTTTCATCGATTCGGAACAGCGCGTCTCCGTTGATTTGCCCTGCCGTAGGATCGAGCGCTCGCTGTGCGAAAAACTGCAGGTGACGAACGAAACGTTCGTAAGGCAGCGAGGTGTCATCGAGGGTCGTAGCATAGCGCTTGGAAACAATCGCGAGCACGTCGCGAACAAGCTGGACCGAAACAATCAAACGATCGGAGCGTTGCGGCATGGTGGCGTTGACGATATGCAGCGTAATGAAACCCTCCTCTTCTTCGCTCATCTGAATGCCCATATACTCCTTGATAATCTGCAGCGCACGGCCCGCAAGTGCATACTCCTTGCGATAGAACTGCTGGATCTCGAGCAGCAACGGATTCTCACAGGAGACGCCCTTGCGCTCGCGCTCCAAAGCAAGGCTGATATGGTCTGCGAGAGCAATGAGAATCTTGTCGTTGATATCAACATTGAGCTCTCGACGGAGCATCTGAACAATGTCCTCGGCAATCACGAAGTTGACGGTGGGGATGGACTCCAAAAGATGTGCCAAGCGGTCAATCGTACGCGAATCCTGAGAAGTTCCCTCCTGCAACGCGTAGGTCTTTTCGATCGACGCCTCGTCGATGGCATCGCCGGCATGACGGCCAAAGCAGAGGCCTCGACCGATGACGATGAGCTCGGAGCCATCGTCCGAAGTGACCATTGCGACGTTGTTGTTAAAAACTCGCTTGATAACCACGGTACCCACCACAAGAATTTACTCGGAAAGCCAGACGACAGGCTCTTTAACAGCAACAGGGCCGGAAGCATGCTCACGAAGAGTCGAGTTCTCCGAGCGCTCGCACACGATAACGAAGACCGTGGGATCGAAGCCGGCGGCGCGGACCACGTCGAAATCGACCTCGACGAGGGGCTGGCCCGCGTCAACGTGATCACCCTGGGCAACAAGCGCATGGAAGCCCTTGCCCTCAAGTTTAACAGTGTCGATTCCGATATGCAGCATCACCTGAGCAGAGCTGTCGTCGGACATGATGCCCAGCGCGTGCTCAGTCGGAAACAGCGCCGCGACGGTGCCGGAAACAGGAGCGCACACCGTTCCCTCTTGGGGAACCACGGCAACGCCATCGCCCACTGCACGGCTGCTAAAAGCGGGGTCATTGGTATTTTCTAGATGAACAAGCTCGCCGGAAACGGGAGCGAGGATTTCGAACTCGGAAGCCGCAGTCGTCTGCTTATCCGAGCCACCCATTAGGCGAGAAAAGAAACCCATGGTGACATGTCCCTTCATAAATATAGCCCAACCAAAATCAATCGAGTGCGCCCATTGAGACGCTCGCGATCAAAGACTTTGGTTAGGCCCACGTCCGAGGGGACTCGGTAACCTTCCGCATTTCTTTTACGGGGGTTATTGTAGACAAGCCCAAAGCCGGAACAATCATTATGACCGGCGAACGGTATTTTTTCTCCGATAAACGGTATTTATGCGGTACTTAGGGACGTTCCTTTTCTGCCGGCACCCGGGGACACTCCTTGCTCTGGTGCATTGGGGACAGGTTTGTTTGCACCAGGTCGGTGCAGATTAACCTGGCCCCATTGCGCCAATTTCGTATGCGCTAGATGAAGAGCTCGCATTCCTTCCGCACGACGCAAACCTTGCTCAGCATCTGGGAAACAGCGGATAGTTTGCTGGAATCAAGCTTGCGAGCACCTCGCGGACATACGGCGATGCAGCGCATGCAGGAGATGCACGCCTCGCCAGCTGCTCGTTTGGGGTCACCCTTGTCGATAGCACAAACGGGGCACGCCGCGGCGCATGCACCGCAGGAGACGCAATCCTCTGTTGCCTCGGGCGCCATGCGGTGACCTCCAGCTTGTTTATAAGGACGATTGCCGGGGATAGAGGGCTCGGACGCATCCTCAGCCAACAGCTTTTGCTGAATTTGCTGAGCAAACTCAGCAAGCTGCGCCGCATCCTGCGCATCCGGACGACCGGCAGCAAACTGTCGCGCAATGGAATGTTCTGCAATGGCCGCAACTGCCGCGATCACCCGGAATCCCGCATGCTTCGCAACGTCCTCCAGCTCTACGAGCGTGTCCTCAAACGCGCGGTTTCCGTAGACGCACACCAGAACGGCCCGCGCTCCGTTGCCGTGAACCATGCCCAACCGGTCAGCCACCACAGCCGGGATTCTACCGGCATACGCCGGCACAGAGATTACGGCCACGTCGTCCTCAGTCATCGAGACAGCGCTGAAATCTAGCCCGCTATCGGTCAGATCGACGGTAACGGTATTCTTGTCCAGTGCCCCGGCCACAAGGCCAGACACCTTCTGCGTTCCACCCGTCGGACTAAACACAATTTCGAATACGCTCATCGAGACACCCTCCCCCCTACGTCTGGCAACGCGTCAAGCCGTTTTCACATCCAGCCAGAGTATACGGCACGTGGGATCCCCATTTTGGTGCATCAAGCACCCCAATGCACCAACCCTACGCTGTCTGCCTCTTCGTTTTGTATAAATTACGGTACAGATTGTATATATTTACGGGATACCGCCGTGTTCTCCCGAGGTACCCCATCCTGGCCCGTGCAAAAAACGGAGTATTCTGCAACGTGACCGCGCCAGCAATACCCCGAGCGGGCAAACCTTTAGGGCGCTGCGTCATTTTGGGTTCCGACATGGCGAGAATGACGCGCCCCTGCTCCGGAAAACGACGAAATCTGACTCAGAACGCTCGCTAGGGATATCCGAAAGCCACCGTTGGCGACGTCAAATCATATGCAGACAACTCGAACTGCAGAATACTCCAAAAAATGCACGGCGCACCCCATAGGACCCATTGCTGCATGGCGGAAAATAGGTCCTCAGCATCCCCCAGATGCATTCCCGAGAACATCACGTTTGAATTAGCGATGGACACGGCAAACAAAAGGGCCCGAGCGTTATTTGCTCGGGCCCTTAGCTTGTCTCACGCTAGCGCGCGATGCGCATCTTACTTGCGCTTGCCGCCGCCGTCGCCGGGGCGACGGGAGCTGCCACCGCGCTTGCCGCCACGGCTGTTGCCGTAGCTGCCACGGTTATCGCGACCGCCGGCACGGCCGCCACGGGAGCCGGCCTGGTTGCCGCCACGACCACCACGATAGCCGCCGCGACGCTCTTCGCGGGTATCGTCGTAGTTGCGCCAGTCATCGCGACGATCGCGGCTGGCACGCGGGTCACGACGATCACGCGACTCGTTAGAACGACCAGCGCCGCCGCGGCCGCCATTGCCGCGAGCACCCTCGCGACGCTCGCCGCCGCGGCTACCGCGCTCTTCAAAGCGCTTGCCGCCACGGGACTCACCGCCACGGGCAGTACGCTCACCGCGACCCTCGCCGCCGCGACGCTCATCACGGCCGCCGCGCTCGTCATCACGACCGGAACGCCGGCGGTCGCCCGCACCGCGCTTGCCACCGCGCGAACCGCGGCCCTCGTCCTCGCGCTCGACACGACGACGACCGCCGCGGTCCTCGTCCTCACGACGACGGCGGTGTGCCTCGCCCTGGAACTGCTTGGCACGACGCTCGGCACGGTTGCCGCGCGCAGGCTGCTCAGCGGCACCAGCACCGCCGCGCTCCTCGGCAGCTACCTCGCGAGCCACGCTCTCAACAGCCTCGTCCACGCGAGCCTGAACGCCCTCGCGCACGCGGGTCTTGCCGCCGCGCTTGGGACGGCTCGGACGCTCGCC
>CABUTN010000048.1 GCA_902494565.1 uncultured Collinsella sp.
CAACGGTCCCATGGGGACGAGCGTGGTCTCCTTGCCCTTGGTGTCGGCCAAGAATTCGTAGTTTTCCATGTCGCTCGCGGGGGCGGGGCGGAAACGGTAGTCCATGGAGTCCTTGCGCAACGGGTACAGCCCGCTGGGCCAATCGTCGGGAAGCACCAAGCGACGGCGGTCGGGCAGACCCTCGGGAATCAGGCCGAACATATCGCGCAGCTCGCGCTCGCCCCACACGCAGGCGGGGACGAACGGCGTCACGGACGGGAACGTCATCTTGGCGGGGTCGACCTCGGCACGCACGGTAACCCAGCCGGGGTCCTCCCCCTCCATGGAGATGACGTAGTACACGGCGTAACGGCCGCACAGGGAGCGCTCGTCGTTGCCGACAATCACGGGAATCCAGCCGTAGCGCTCGTAGTACAGGTAGTGGACGGCCTCGGGCAGACGGTCCAGCTTGACGGTGATCGTCAGCTGGTCCTCGCACTGCCACTCAACCTTCTCGATAGCGCCCGGCACTGCGGCGCGCAGGGCCTCGACGTGGCTTTCGCAACGACGAGCGTAGTCCTTCTTTTCAGGTTCTGCCATGGTGCTAATTCACCTCGCTTGTCTTGGTCTGGGAACTGAACACCATGCGGTAGAGAGGAGCCTCGTGGAGCTCTTCGACGCTCTGGTTCAAAACGACGGACGTTGCATCCTCGACGCCGCTCGTGATGGCGACCGGGGTGGCGATACCGAACCACATGACCACGATCGCGAGGGCGATCTCGGGGATGATCATGAGGGCGGGCACCTCGTGGCGCTTCATGCCCTCGGGCGCCTTGCCGAAGATGGACTTGAGCGCGATGCCGGTAAGGGCAAAGTACACGCCGGTGAGGCCAATGGCCACGAGCACGACCACCCAGATGGGACCGGACTGGACGCCGGCCACGAAGGTGAGGAACTCGGAGATGAACAGGGCGAACGGCGGGAAGGCGGCGAGCGCGAGCAGGGCGATGATGGTGAGCGCTGCCGTGACGGGAGCGATCTCGACGACGCCCTTGATCTTGTTCAGGTCGCGGGTGTGGTAGATGTGCTGGATGTTACCGGCCATGCAGAAGGCGAGCGCCTTCGTGAAACCGTGGAAGATGCAGTGCAGCAGGCAGGCGGCGATACCGAGCGGACCACCGATACCCAGGCACAGCGCGACCACGCCGACGTTGTCGACGGAGGAGTACGCGAAGCGGCGCTTGATATCGTCCTGCTTAAAGATGCACAGGGCGGCCACCAGGATGGACAGCGTGCCCAGGATGAGCAGGAGCGTACGCGGATAGGTGTCGCCCACCGTGATGATGGACAGGGAGTAGAAGCGGATGATCACCAGCATGGCGCACTTGAGCAGCACGCCCGAGAGCAGCGCGGAGACCGGGCTCGGAGCCTGGGAGTGCGCGTCGGGCAGCCAAGTGTGCATGGGGAACAGGCCCGCCTTGGTGCCGAAGCCGATGACGATGAACGCGAACGCGAGGCGCACGAGCATCGGGTCGAACTGGTCGGCGTAGGGCATGATGGAGGTGAGGAAGGCTGCCTCATGCGCGTTGGGCATGATATCGGCGGCGTTCGCGTAGATGAGCAGCGTGCCGAACAGGCCGAAGGCCACGCCGGCGGTGCAGACCATCGCGTACTTCCAAGACGCCTCGAGCGCCTGCTTGTTCTTGTAGATGCCCACGAGGAACACGGTCGACAACGTGGTGGCCTCGACCGCCGCCCAGGTGAGGATGATGTTGTTGGACAGGCAGGCGAGCAGCATCGTGAAAACGAACAGGCTAAACAGCGCGTAGTACTGCTTGGTGCGCTCGGCCGGCATGGTCTTCTCCTCGATATCGATCTTGATATAGGAGATGGAGTACACGCCGGTGATGAACCCGATGATGCCTACCAGAAGGACGAAGATCGACGAGAGCGAATCGAGATGGAGCCACAGGCCCAAAGCGTCGATATTCTGCCCGCTCGAGAGCATGGTTCCCGCGGTGACGACCGAAAGGACGAGGGTCGCCGCGACGGAGATGGTGTTGAGCCCCGCAAAGACGCTGTAGGACGTCGTCTTGGGGAGCGCAGCCATAATCAGGGAGAACACGAGGGGACAAGCGAGCAGGGCGACCGTCAGCATTGAAACATCCATGGCCTACCCCTTCAATTCGGTCAGGTCGCGCGCATCGAGCGAGTGGGAGTCGTCCCAAATGCGACGCACGACGATGGACATGATGATGACGGCAAAGATGGCGTCGGTGGCGATGCCGATCTCGATGATCTCGGGGGCCGTGGGCGCGAGCAGGGCGAGCGTCACGTGGCTACCGTTCTCCATAAGGCAGTACCCGAAGATTTGCTTGAGGATGTTGCGCTGGGAGATGATGCACGTGAGGCCGACGAAGAAGTGCGCGAAGCTGATGGCGAGGGCCGGAGTAGCCACCTCAGCGGTGGGCAGGCTCAGGCGCGTGACCACCGCGAAGCAGATGGCCACCTCCAGACCGGTGAGGATGATGGTCCAGGCCGGCTTGATGGAGGAGGTCAGCGTGCTATCGGCAGGCGAACCCATCTTTTTGTAGGCACGGTTGAGAATGAACGGAACGAGGATCACCTTGGTGACGAAGGCCGACGCGGCCCACATGAGAAGCTCGGTGGCACCGGTGGTGAGGCCCAGGGTGAGCAGCACGCCCACCAGGACAACCGACTGGATCGCGTACCACTTAATGGCGGACGGGATGGTCTTCGAGACGACCACCATGGTGGAGGTCACGATCAGAAGACCGCCCAGGATATTGACTAACGAATAACCCATGTCCTACCTCCTAACCCATCCAACTAGAGGACAGAGGACCGGCGACGACGACCATGATCATGAGGACGACGAACACGAACGCCATGGCGCGCGGAAGGGGCTGGCCGGCGGCCACGGTCTCGCTCGGCTCACCGGGCAGGACCTTACCCATCCAACGCAGGAACCATGCGAAGGTGGCGACGGTCTCGACGACCATGACGCACACGAGGACGAAGATGACCGTGTTGGAAGCACCAACCGCGAAGCCACCGGAAATAATCTGGAACTTGGAGAAGAACGTGCTCATGGGGGGCACGCCGGCGATAGCGGTCGCGGCGACCGCGAAGCCCACGCCCGTGACCGGGTACTTCTTCATGAGGCCCTGGATCTTGGGCAACATACGGGTTCCCAGCGTGAAGCTGAGGGAGCCGGCGATGAGGAAGAACAGGGTCTTGGTGAACGCGTGGTTGAAGATGTGCTCGACGGCGCCGTTGAACGCCATCTGGCTTCCGAACACGGAGAGGCCCAGGCCGAAGAACACGTAGGCGAGCTGCGCGATCGTCGAGAAGGCGAGCAGGCGCTTCATATCCTTCTGGGGCAGGTACATGAGGAAGCCGAAGAGCATGGTCACGACGGCGTCGATGATGGCGACCCAACCGACGATCTCGGGGATATCGCCGGCACTCGCAAGAGCGCGGGCGAACACGCACACGCCGACCTTCACCATGGACGCGCCATGGAGGTAGGCGGAAACGGGCGTGGGGGCCTCCATTGCGGAGGGCAGCCACATGTAGAGCGGGAACTGGGCGGACTTGGCCCAAGCGGCGAACAGGATGAGCAGCAGCACGACGGTCTTCATACCGGAATCGAGCTGGGAGATCGCGCTCAGCGCGAACGTGCCGGTTCCGGCGAACAGGAAGGCCGCGCCGATGTAGAGTCCCAGAGCGCCGATATGGGTGATGATGAGCGCCTTCATACCGGCCTTCTTGGCCGTGGGCGTCATGTAGTAGCTGATGAGGCCCCAGGAGCACACGCCGGTGATCTCGAAGAAAACGAGCTGGCCGACGATGGTGGAGCTGTAGGCGAGACCGGCCATGGCGCCGATGAACGTGGAGAAGTACACGTAGAAGCGGCGACGGGGCGCGTCGGGATGCTCCTTGTTCTTATCGCTCATGTACGGGAACGAATAGATGACGACGAGCAGGCCGATAGCGACGAACGCGGGTGCGAGCAGCGTGCTCATCCGGTCGAATATGAAGCCCATGACCAAGGTCTGGCCCATACTCGCCCAGGTTACATCGACCGCGTTCATGCCGTTTCCGGCAAACGTCGCGGCCAAGCCAACGGAAGCGACCGTGGCGATGCCGCCGGCAAAGGCGCAGATCCATTTAGCGTAGGGACGCGGCAGCATGACGATGAGCAGGGAGCCCAGCATGGGGACGGCGATCGCCACCATGGCAAAGAGGGACAAGCTCGATTCGATTGACATAGTTTCTCCCTTCTCCCTACACGCCTACGACGACGAAGACGAACGCGAGGACCGCGATGCCGACGACGGCCCAGGTCTGGTTACCGAGCACCTTGAAGCGCGAACGGGAAACGGAGTTCTCGAGCACGCCGCAGACGACGAAATCGACCAGGCACTTGACGAGGAAGACGACGGCGCCCACGAGAGCGGTGACGCCGATGGTCGCGGGCTCTCCCCAGGGGATGAAGATGGAGGTGAACCAAGCGACGACCACGACCTGCTTCATGCCCATGGCGAGCTTCATCATGGCCAGGGACGGGCCGGAGAGCTCGGCGAGCGGGCCCTCCTGGAGCTCCTGCTCGGCTTCGGCCTGATCGAACGGAAGCTTGCCGAGCTCCATGTAACAGGCGGCCGCGAAGGCGACGCCGGCGAGGATAACGGCGACGACGCTCGAGACGTTGCCCGTAACGATGTGCTGACCCATGGTCGCAATGTCCGTGGAGCCGCACACGATGGCGACGGTGAACAGCGCGATGAGCATGGACGGCTCGATGAGCACGCTCATGAGGAGCTCGCGGATACCGCCGAAGCCCGCGTAGGCGTTGGAGGAATCCACGCCGGACAGCGCGAAGAAGAAGCGGGACAGCGCGAGCGCGTACATGATGGTGATGGCGTCACCAAAGACGGGCATGGGGCTCTGGAGCGTGAACATGGGCAGGCCCATGGCGAGCATAAACGACACCGCGAGGAACAGCGGCGGCATGATGCGCAGCACGAAGCTCGAGTCGGAACTCACGGACTCGGGACGCGCCATGAGCTTCGCGAGGTCCCGGTAATCCTGAAGGATGGACGGACCGCGGCGATTGTGCATCTTCGCGCGAATCACACGGGCGAGGCCGGAGAAGAAGGGCGCGACCAGCATGACCACGAGGCCCTGCGCCATCGCAAGAACGATGTTCATAATATCCTCTCCCCTCTCTAGACCATGACCACGGCGAGCACGAGGAAGACCACGAGCGCCGCGACGATGTAGCAGATGTATACGGAGTAGTTGCCGCCCTCGATCTTGGAGGCGAGGCCGGCCAGCTTGTCGGCACCCTCGCTCGGTGCATCGACCAGGAAACGGTCGGGCAGGGGCTCAACGCCCTGGGCGACACCGGTGAGCTTCTGGAACACGTGCGCGATGGACCAGCAGATCTTGGTGCATACCTCGCGCAGGGTGTAGAGCGGGCCCATGAAGAGTTCGACGTCGGACGCGAAGCTCGTGGCGACGACGGGCATGTGCTCGTTGGGCTCGTAGCCGCACGCCCAAGGGTCGGTCTTCTTAGCGGGGGCCTTGGCGCCGAGGCAGGACCTCAACGCGAACGCGAGGCCGGTGAGGACCACGAGCGCAATGGCGATCGCGGGGGTGGAGGTGGCGGCACCGGAAATCTCGTTCACGAGAGACACGCCCGAGGTGGCTGTGACGGCGGAGCCGGCAAGCACGCTCTGGGCGACGTCGCCCAGAACCGGGGCGATGACCGGGGAGCCGATTCCCAGTACCACGCAGATGGCCGCGAGGAGCATCTGCGAGAACAACATCGGAGCCGGGGACTCCTTGGCGTTCGCGGCCTCCTGGGAACGAGGGCTGCTCGCGAACGAGACGCCGTAGGCCTTCACGAAGCACGTGACTGCCAGGGCACCGGTGATGGCGAGCGCGGCCGCGGAGGCGACGGCGAACACCATGACGACCGGGTCGGAGAGCGTCGAGATGTTGAACAGGGACTGGTAGGTGAACCACTCGGAAACGAAGCCGTTGAGCGGCGGGATGGCCGAGATGGCAAGGGCACCGATGAGGAAGCAGACGGCCGTGACCGGCATGCGACGGAACAGACCGCCCATCTTCTCCATGTTGCGCGTACCCGTGGCATAGAGCAGGGAGCCCGCGCCGAGGAACAGCTCGCCCTTGAACATGGCGTGGTTGAGCGTGTGGTAGAGGGCGGCCATGAGCGCGATCGTCGCGATGACGTCGTTGCCCAGGGCGTGCGCCGTCATGGACGCGCCGACACCGAGCAAGATGATGCCAATGTTCTCGACGGAGTGGTAGGCCAGCAGGCGCTTGATGTCGTGCTCGTGGAGGGCGTAGACGACGCCCAGGACCGACGAGATGGATCCGAAGACCAGGACCATGAGGCCCCACCAGAGCTGGACGCCCGAACCCGCGAGCAGGTCGAGACCGACCTTGAGGATTCCCAGGATGCCGATCTTGATCATGCCGCCGGACATGAGGGCGGACACGTTGGACGGCGCCTCGGGGTGCGCCTGGGGCAGCCAGGAGTGCAGCGGGATGATACCGGCCTTCGCGCCAAATCCGAAGAACGCGAGGACGAAGCACGCGGAGGAGATGGCGGGTCCAAAGTCATGCGTACGGAAATCACTGAAGCTGAAGGAACCGCCCACGCCGTTGGTCATGAGCAGGAAGCTCGCCATGATAAGGACAAAGCCCACGTGCGCGATGACGAAGTAGAGCCAACCGCCCTTGATGGAGTTCTTGTTCTCCTCGATGACGACAAGGAAGTAGCTCGTAAGCGACATGAGCTCGAAGGCGACCAGGAACCAGAACACGTTGTCGGCGGTGATGACGAGCATCATCGAGGCGACGAAGGTGTTCATGAAGAAACCGGCGCGCCCGACCTTGCCCGGGTACTCGTCGAAGTAGGACAGACCGTAGATGAAGCCCGCAAAGGCGAGGATTGAGATGAGGACCACGATCAGGCCCGCAAGGCCGTTGAGCAAGAGCTCGAGACGGGCGAACGGGAAAAAGAAGACCGTGTTGAGGGACGAAACGTCGCCAAGCACGGCCTCGAGGCCCGCGATGAACGACAGCACGGCCGCGACGGCGCCGATCAGGCAGCCGGCGGTCTTGGCGGCGTTATCGGCCTTAATCAGCAGAACCGAGGCGAGCGCACCGATGCACGAGACGGCAAGCGATGCGATAAACAGCGTCATGCTATCCATTGTTTACGCTCCCTTCTGCTTTCTCGGACAGACCCTGGGCCACAGCCGCCACGTCGACGGCAGGGCCGTTCTGAATCGAACGCAGGCGCTTGGCCTCGTCGAGTTCGCGATCTGCCGCGCCGCCCATGACGGTGAGCGCCTTGGTGGGGCAAGCCGCCACGCAGTGCGGACCCTCGGGGTCGAAGGCGCACAGGTCGCACTTGACGGCACAGGTGTACTGGCCGGGCGCCCACGTAAGCAGGCTGCTCAGGGACTTAGGGTACGAAGGCGTCGGGTCGCACATGCCTGCGACACCGGCGATAGACGTGCCATCGGGATGGATGGCTCCGAAGGGGCACGCGATGGCGCACAGCCTGCACCCGATGCACTCCTGCTCCTTAACGTGGATGCGGTCGCCATCGTGCTCGATGGCATTCACCGGGCAAACCTCGGCGCAGGGGGCACCCTCGCAATGGTGGCAGGCAAGGGCGGCCGAAATGCCGCCGGTCTTCACGAGCGCCAGGCGCGGCGTATCCTGAAGACCCTGCATCCGGTGGGCGTCGGCACAGGCGGACTGGCATGTTCCGCAGCCGATGCACCTCTCCGGGTTGATGTCGATGAAGCGGTTCATCCCCACTTCCTTTCAAAATAACGGGCCGGGCTCCCGAACGTACGGGACGCCCGGCCCAAAAAGCCAACGAGAACGGGACTACACGATTTGGTTCACGTGCGTCTCATCGTCGAACTTGGCGGCGCCGGGCTCAACGTCCTGGGGAGCGGCGGCGTCCACCAGAGCCTGCTTGAGCTCGGTGTACTGACGCTCCACCTCGCCCTCAGCCCAGACCTGGTCGGCGATAGCGTCGACCTGGCAGGCGGAGAACTTGTCCTCGGGCGTATGCGAGACCGGGTCGACCTTGTGCATGGTCAGCTCGTTGCACTTGCCGATCCACCACTGGTAGGTCATGTAGACCGTGCCCTTGTTGATGCGATCGCTCACGTCGGCGCGGCTATATACCTGGCCACGGCGGCTGTGGACCGAGACGATGTCGCCATTCTTGATGCCGCGTGCCTGGGCGTCCGCGGGATTCATGCGGACAAAGCCGGGCTCGTCGGCAAGCAGCGCCAGCGTCTTGCAGTTGCCGGTCATCGAGCGGCAGCTGTAGTGGCCGACCTCGCGGACGGTGCACAGGATGAGCGGGTACTCATCGTCGGGAAGCTCGGAGGGCGCCTCCCAGTCGTGCGCCATCAGGTTGGCGCGGCCGTCCTTGGTGGTGAACTTGCCACCAGCGAACATGTCGGGCGTACCGTGGTCGTTCACATCGGTGCTCTTGACCGGCCACTGGGCGTAGCCGCCCTCGGGAGCCATCTTCTCGTAGGTTGCACCCACAAAGTTGGGGCACAGGCTAATGCACTCGTTCCAGATCTGCTCGGTGTTGTCGTAGTGCATGGGGTAACCCATACGCGTGGACAGGTCCGCGAAGATCTCCCAGTCGTGACGGCACTCGCCCTTGGGCGGAACGGCCGCGTCAAAGTGCTGGAAGCTACGGTCGGATGCGGTAAAGACACCCTCGTGCTCGCCCCAAGAGGTGGCAGGCAGGATGACGTCGGCGAGCATGGTCGTCTGCGTCATAAAGATGTCCTGGCAAATGAACAGATCCAGCTCGGAGAGCGTCTTGCGCATACCGGCCGAATCGGGCTCGGTCTGCACCGGGTCCTCGCCGTAGTTGTAGAAGCAGTGCACCTTGCCCTCGTCGACCAGGTGGCCCAGGTCGGTGAGCTTGTAGCCCTCCTCGAGCGGGAGCTTTTCCTCGGGCACGCCCCAAGCCTTGGCAAACTTGGCACGCACTGCCGGGTCGGTGACTTTCTGGTAGCCAGGGTACAGGTTGGGCAGCATGCCCATATCACAGGAGCCCTGGACGTTATTCTGACCGCGCACGGGCGCGAGGCCGGAATTGGGTTTGCCGATCTGGCCGGCAACGCAGGCGATGGAGGCAATGGTGTGCACCGTCTTCAGGTTCTGCTTCTGCTGGCATACGCCCATACCCCAGCCAATGATGGCAGAGGGCTTCGCCGTGGCGTACATCTCGGCAGCTTGGTGGATCAACGCGGGCTCGACACCCGTGATGTCCTGTACGGATTCGGGAGTGTAGTTCTTGATGGTCTCCCACCACTCGTCAAAGCCGTTCGTATGCTCGGCGACGAATTCCCTGTCGTAGAGGCCATCGTTGACCAAGCAGTTGGCAAAGGCGTTGAGGAACGCGACGTTGCAACCGTTCTTGATCGGAAGGTAGAGATCGGCGATACGCGCGGTTTCGATATGGCGCGGGTCGGCGACGATGATCTTGCAACCCTTTTCTTTGGCTCGCACGATACGCCTTGCGACGATGGGGTGCGAATCGGCAGGGTTATAGCCGAAGAGGAAAATGCAGCCCGCATCCTCCATACCGGGGATGGAGCATGACATGCAACCTGAACCAACCGTGTCCATCAGACCGAGGACAGTAGGGCCGTGTCAAGTACGGGCGCAGTTGTCCACGCTGTGGGTGCCGATGCACGCACGCGTAAACTTCTGCATGACGTAGTTCGCCTCATTGCCGCCGCCTCGAGAGGAGCCGGTGGTCATGACAGCGTTAGGACCATATTCGTCAATTATGGCCTGCATCTTAGATGCGGTGAAATCCAGTGCCTCGTCCCAGCTTACGCGCTCAAGATCCGCGCCCTTGGTGCGGCGGATCATCGGGTGCAGTACGCGAGGAGTCAAGATCTTGGTGTCGTTGATGAAGTCGTAGCCGCTCATGCCCTTAAGGCACAGCTCGCCCTGATTGGTGATGCCGTTGAGCGGTTCGGTACCCACGACCTGGCCGTTTTGGACCAGGAGGTTAAACTGGCAACCGGCGCCGCAATACGGGCAGATCACTTTGTGCTTCTCCATGACACCCTCCTTCCTTTCTCTGCTACCGATTACTCGGTACTAATTTGACAATCATTGGGCTTGTCGCCCCAACGCTTACGCCTCGTTTTCGATGGTGGCGCGGGCACGCTCGGCAGTCAGTTCTGCCAGGCGCTCCTCGTCTACCAGGGTGAGGCCCTTGGTCGGGCACGCCTCGGCACACGCCGGACCGCCGGGACGGTCCACGCACAGGTCGCACTTGAGCACGAAGCTCTTGGTCTGCGAACCCACGCGAACGTCGCCCATCAAGACCGGAACCTGCGTGGTCGCCACGCTCACGGCGCCAAAGGGGCATGCCATGACGCAGCTCTTGCAGCCGATGCAGTTGTCCTCGTTGACGCCGATGCGATGGTTCTTTGGATCAAAGAACAAGGCGCCCGTAGGACAGGCCTTCGCGCACGGGGCATCCTCGCAGTGATGGCAAGCCACCGGTGCGGAGATCTCGTACGTACGCGTCACGCGCAGGCGCGGCGCGGCGATGTTACCGGGAATATCGTGTGCCTCGATGCACGCCGCCATACAGGTTTGGCACCCAATGCAGCGTGAAGAATCAGCCACGACTCGTTTATTGCCCATGTTGTTCACTCCCTCCTGAATCCCATGCCGGAGAGACCCTGCCGACGTTGCCCCGGACCGCCCGTGGTCCGGCATCGGCGTATCGAGTGCATGCGGCGAAACAGGCACTTCGATAAAATTCCTCCAACGATATACAGGTTAAATATACGCAGTTGCAGGTGACAAACTTGAGCATAGACCCTGCAATACGGGTGTATTGCAGGGGTTTTGGCAGGTTGGAATTATTCTCTAGAGGCTATAAAGGTGAGTGTATTACATGCGTACGCCTCAGAGATTTTTACGCACTCTCATTTTGGATGTATTACGCTTGTATACATGTTAATGGTTATTTACTTGAGCAAAATAAAGTAATCGTTATAAGATGCTCAAGTATCGGCACATGCCGCATTTGACCGACTATATTGCACGCTCATTAAGGGGGCCAGTGATGTCATCGACTCAAAAACGAGCCATCCTGCAGGTGCGCATTCGCGAGGAAGACAAGCAGCATGCCGAGCGTCTCTACGACGCCATGGGCACATCGCTCGCCGAGGCCGTGCGCCTTTTTGTCGCGCAGAGCATTTTGATGCGCAAGCTCCCCTTTCAGCCGGTCGCCGTGCGCTCAAAGGACGGCACCGCCGCCTATGGATCGCTCAAAGCATATGGGGACCCCAATCGCCGCTCCGAGGAGTGCAATGCCTGGATTGAGTACCTTGCTACAGAAAGCGACGATTCGATTTTGGGTCCCGAGGAAGTAGATATCCATGAGTAGCACCATCATCGACGAGACCGTCATCCTACGCTACCTGCTCGACGACGAGGTCCTGTCGCCGCGCGCCGCCAAGGTCATCGCCACGCGCACCGCTCACGTCTACCCCGAGATTATCACGCGCGTCGTGGTCACACTGCGCGACGTCTATAAGGTTCCCCGCGTTGAGATTGCTGCGGCCATGAAAAGGCTGCTCGATGACGTCATGGTCGACGAGCCCACCGTTGTCGCCCTTGCCGTCAAACTCTTTGGCAAAACGCATATGGACTTTAGCGACTGCCTCCTCGCAGCCCGAGCCGCCATCTACAACGATGATGTCGTGAGCTTTGGCAAGCCCATCATCCAAGGCATGATCGATTACCGCCGCAAGCGCCAAACCGCAGCCGAAGCCCGCGACCGCGCCGCCGAATCCCGCAGCCGCAGCACCGACTCCACCATCGACAAGCTCCGTCACCGCCCCCGCAGCTAACCCCATCCCCTCCTAAGTTGCGGTGAAATACGGACTGTTTCATGCCTTTAAAGGCCTCAACAGTCCGTATTTCACCGCAACTTATTGAAGGTGGACCGCGAACGATTTCGCTATCGGGAGTCGGCGTAGGGTTTTGTTGTCGGAATGCCGTAACCGCGCATCATGGCACCGAACGATTCCACGTCGTAAGTGTCCGAGAGTCTGAAATGAATGACGCTGTGGCCCATGGCACGAAGGTTCGCGTCGCGTATGAGGGCCTCTCGATAGGTTTTTGCCGCCGCTTGCTCTTGATCATTTTGAGCTTCGTCTTCAAACTTACCTAGCCCATGCAGCTCTGCCAGCGTCCATGAGCCGTCTGGCATCTGCCAGCCATAATCTGCTAGATAATAGCCGGCGTTTCCCGGTCGCGTTATCTCAACTTGAAGCTCAGGCGCGGCAACACCAGCGAGAATCATCGCCGCTCTCGCCTCGGACTCGCCACCATTGTCTGGCCTGCCGTCCATATGCTCAAAAACGTCAAAAGCACGCGCGATGCCATGCAACCCTCGGCAATTTGCCTGCGCATATGCTCGCAGCTCTTCACGTTCGACATCGTACTCACGGGCCAAGCCATCGACATAGCCCAGCGCATAGCGAAAGGAGCTCGTTCGGGCGATATCAGCAACCGTTCGATACGGATCCGTCAGCGAAAACAGACCGAGCCG
>CABUTN010000049.1 GCA_902494565.1 uncultured Collinsella sp.
ACGAAAGGGCGCTGACCTTCTGGTCGCGCCCTTGAAGTTGAACGTCAGATTGTCCAAATGCGGCCCGCGCAGCGTCGAGCCGTTACGCGGTTTGGTAAAACCGCGTAACCCCTACGGCCGCTGGCCCATGCCACCCTCGAGGGTGACGGTCTCGCCGTTCATGTACTTAAAGTCGGGACCGCAGAGCTGAACGACCACGCGGCCGATTTCCTTCTCGACGTCGCCGTAGTGACCAGCCGGCGGCATGTGGACGTTGGCCTTGAACGCCTCGGGATAGGCATCCTGGAAGTTCTCGAGCGCAGCGGTCCAAGCAAGCGGGCACACGATGTTGACGTTGATGCCGTCCTTGCCCCACTCGTTGGCGGCAACGCGGGTCAGGCCGCGGATGCCCTCCTTGGCGGCAGCATAGCTGCACTGGCCATAGTTGCCAAACAGGCCGGCGCCCGAGGCAAAGTTGACCACGGAACCCTTGGTCTCCTTCAGGTGCGGATAGGCCTTCTGCATGTACAGATAGGTAGCATACAGACCGGAGTAAATGGCCAGGTTAAACTGATCCATGGTGTGATCGGCGATGGTCACGCCCGAGGCGCTAGCCTGAGCATTGTTGACGACGGCGTCGATGCGGCCGAACTCCTCAATGGCCTTGTCGATGACGTTCTGGACGACGGCCTCGTTGTCCTGACCAGCCGAGACATCGGCCTGAACAGGCAGAACCTTGACACCGTACTCGGCCTCGAGAGACTCCTTGGCGGCCTCGAGCTTGGCGACGTTGCGGCCGGTGATGACGAGGTTCGCGCCCTCCTTGGCAAATGCGATATCGATGCCGTAGCCGATGGAGCCAGCGGAACCGTCCTTAAGCGTTGCCTTGCCGCCGCCGGTGACGATCACGGTCTTACCAGTGAAAAGTCCCATACAAAGTCCTTTCAAATCGCGACGGGCACGCCCGCCGACTGCGCGTATCCAACTTCACGCGCCAAAAGCTGAAATGCAACTTTAGCGGGTTCAAGTGAAAAATAAAGACCGCAGCAGGCGAACGGCACAACGTCATTCGGCGAAGGGAATGTCAAGCACGAACTGGATAAAGAGGCCGAATTTTGTCAGCCAAACGAGTCATCGAACACGTTTTGAAACTTTGCTGCGGGGCGCGGGATGTCGGCGCGAGACTTTATCATAGGGTGACGAACAACGATGAGGAGCACATGCCTATGACAGACGAGCTGGACCCCCAGACTCAACAGCATATTGATGATTCAGCAGGCGTCGCCGCAGATGCTGACGCTGTTACCTGCGAAGATATCGACGTCGACGACTCCATCTTGGACGAAAGCGCTACGGCGGAAACCCCTGCCGCAGAAAACGCCATCGAGCAAAACGACGATACGCCCGCTCGGGACGACGCCCCTGCACAGGATGCCGCCCCACAGGCAGCAGGCCCCATCGAGGTCTCTTCGGAAGAAGAGCTCGATGCCGTCATGGACTCCATGATGGATGCTGTCAAAGCGATGAAAGACGCCGTGGCCGATGCCGATATTGATGCCGAGGAAGAGGAGGCCGCCGAGGCGGCCTCGACCTTTGTGCCCGGCGAGACTCCGGTTGCCGACCAAGGCAGTACCATGCCCTCGTTTCTGCAGCTCGAGCATCCCACGATTGGCGCCGATGCGGTCGATCCGCACGCAGCAGGCTTTTCTGTGATCGAGGGCGGTACCGGCAATATCGCCGTGCCGCAGGCTGCCGATGCGGACGCTGCCGACACCGCTCGCCCGACCGCCCCGCACTCCCCCGCCGCGAGCCGCGATCTGGGGACCGCCGTCTCGAACACTGCGAACGCCGTGGGCACCTTTATCGCCCAGGGTGCCTCGGCCATGCGCGAGATGAATGCCGCAAAGAAGGCACTCGCGGACGCCCGCGCTCACCTGGCCGAACTTGAGCAGCGCATCGCCGATCAAGGCGAGGAACTCGAGACGCGCCAGGATATCGCAGGCCGCTACGACCAGATCGTCGCCGACCAGCGCCAGGCGATTGCCACGGCCCAAAAGACTGCAGCGGCCGCCGAGATTGACCGTGATACCCACGCCGCCAAAGCGACAGAGCTCAAGGGTCAGTTCGAACAAATGAAGACAGAGGATGACGCGACTGAGCTCCGCCTGAAGGCCGCGCTCGACGCCGTGGAGGCCCGCGAGGCGAGCTCTCGCGAGACCGGCAACCGCCTCGTTCGACGTCTTGAGGATTCCAAGCGCATCCGCGACAAGGTGAAGGCCGAGCGAGACGCCGGCATTGCGGCCGCACAACAAACCGTCGACGCCACGCGCGCCCAGCTCGAGACGCTGCGTCATGAGTATGCCGAGCTGCAACGCAATCCCTCGGCAAATCCCGCCAACTATACGGTGCGCACCAGCGAGCTCTCGATGCAGATTTCCGACACGGCAGATGCCCTGCGTAAAGCCGAAGAAGATGTCCCGCGCATCACCGCCGACCTTGAGCACTCGCTTGCCGCAGCCGAGCAGGCCGTCGAGCAAGCGCAGGCCCCCATCGCCGAAGCAAAACGCGCGCACCAAGCCGTGACGACCGAGGCCGATGCCGCGCGCGACGAGTTGCAGACGGCAAAGACGGCCGCCGCGACGCGCCAGCGCGAACTGCGCGAGAAGATCGCCGCCGAGGACAAGGCACGCCGCGACCAAGAGCAGACCATCGCCAACGCCCAAGCAGATGCCGCGCATGCGCAGTCGATTATCGAACAGGCGACCGAGGTGCACGACCACCCGGAGATCACTGAGTCGCTTGCAGGATCCTTGGCCCGAGACAAAGCCGAACACGCCGAGACCGAGCGAGAAGTCGCCCAGCTCGAGGCCACCGAGGACGCGGTGCGCGAGCGTACCCGCGACTCACGCATCAAATTCACCGGCGCCATCGTCTGCATCATCGCCGCAATCCTGGTGATCATCCTAGTCTGGCTGTTCGCGAGCAAGTAACCACTCCCCAAAGACTACAAGGAGTGTCCCCAGGTGCCGGCACATAAGGAACGTCCCCAAGTACCAACAACGGCGGCGCCGATGCCTTGGCAAAGTCAGCGAAAACCCGCCAGAGCGAGCAAGGTGCCTTGAAACGAGGCGGCATTGACCTTTTGGTCATGCCGCCGAAGTTGAAAGGCAGATTGCCGCTCTGGCGGGTTTGCAGCGTCAACTGGTTACGCGGTTCGTAGAACCGCGTAACTAACAAATGAGCATTGCGTCTCCAAAGCTGAAGAAGCGGTAGCGTTCTTCGATAGCAGCGGCGTAGGCATCCATGATCTGGTCGCGGGTGGCAAGTGCGCTTACGAGCATCATGAGCGTGGAGCGCGGCACGTGGAAGTTCGTGATCAGCGCGTCGACCACGTGATAGGTCGAGCCGGGCATAAGGTAGAGCTGCGTTGTCGCGTTCTCGCGCACCACGATGTCGCCGCGGCCGAGCGTGTCGGCCCCGTCCTCGCGGCCCTCAAAATAGCGCGCCGTCACAGCCGGATCGGACACCGGCGCGTCCGCGTCAAACGCGCTCTCGAGCGAGCGCACTGCGGTAGTGCCGACGGCGATCACACGATGGCCCTCGGCCTTCGCCTTATGCACGGCGTCGACAACCTCCTGCGACACGTGGTAGCGCTCGGTGTGCATCACGTGCTGCGCGGGGTCGTCCTCCTCCACCAGACGGAAGGTATCGATACCCACCTCGAGCTCGACGGCGGCAAACTTGGCACCCTTGGCCTCGATGGCAGCCATGAGCTCGGGAGTAAAATGCAGACCCGCCGTGGGAGCAGCGGCCGAGTGCTCCTCCTTCATGGCGTAGACGGTCTGGTACTTCTCGGGATCGCCCTCGTAATCGGTAATGTAGGGCGGCAGCGGCACGTGGCCGGCAGCATGGATGGCCTCGTCGAGCGTGCGCGGCTCGCCGGCGGCATTGCAACCGGCCGGCTCAAAGCGTACCAGGCGGCCGCCGCGGCTATCGGTGACAAAGTCGACAACCTCGGCCGTCAGCACCACGGGAGCCCCCTCGGGCGCATGGGCGCCACCGGCGCGATACTCAATATGAGCACCGGGCTTCAGGCGCTTGCCCGGCTTGACCAAGCACTCCCAAACATGGCCCAGCGGATCCACGTCCTCGCGGCGCTTGAGCAGCAGGGTCTCGACCACGCCGCCCGATCCCGTTTTACGACCGATCAGACGGGCCGGCATCACGCGCGTCTGATTGATGACGAGCACGTCGCCCGGCTCGATATAGTCGATGATGTCGCGGAAGATGCGGTGCTCAACGGTACCGCCGTGCTCCAGCGGCGTTCCCGCCTGGGAGCCCTTGCGATCCACCACCAGCAGGCGGCAGGAGTCGCGCGGCTCGGCTGGAGCCTGGGCGATCAGTTCCTCAGGAAGGTTGTAGTCAAAATCATCGGTACGCATAGACACGTCGGATACTCCTTATATAGCTAAAGTCCGCTCTACATCCTAGCAGGCTGACGTCCCAAATGAACTACTTTTTGGACGCTTTGCGCTCGTCGCGGATGCGGGCGCGGTCCATGGCCGCCTCGACAGCCGAGAAGCGGCAACCACAGTAGTTCTGCCGATACATGCCCAGCTCGCGCGAACGGCGTGTCGCCTCGGGGTAATACGGACGAAAATCGCGAATCACCGGAGTGAGACCGCGGGCGGCAGCCAGACGCTCCAACACATCATTGCAGGTTTCGAACAACTGATACGGCGAGACGGCGAGCGTCGTACCCACAAACTCAAACCCACGCTCCTGGGCCACGCGGCACGCCTCGGCCAAGCGCAGGGCATAGCACGCACGACAGCGACGGGGCCGATCGGCACCCAGCGGTGCCACGCCGGCCTCCCAGCGCTCACGGTCCTCCCCCGCCTCGATAAGCTCGATGTCGCCATCGGCACACCACCGGCGCAGCTCGTCCAAACGCCGCTGCCATTCATCGTGCGGCTGAATATTGGGGTTGGTCCAGCAGATTGTGGGCTCAAACCCTTCCTCGCGCAGCAGGCGGACCGGCTCAAGAGAGCACGGCGCACAGCAGGCGTGCAACAACAACGGCTTCATCGACATCTCCTCACCCGAAAAAGCGCACGCCGAAGGACGTGTCCTCGCAGGCGACAATGCGGCGGTCGCGCAAAATGGTCCGCACGTAATACCAGTCGCCCACACAGCCTGACAAATGCAAGCCGGCCGCCAGATAGCACAGCAGCGGATAGCCCGAAAACGCAAACCCCAGGGCAAGCGTTGTCGTCACAACAGCCGTCGGTGCCAGGCAAACCGCCATGTACCGCCGGCGCGAATACACAACGCCCTCGGCGCAGGCATAGATCATCGCCGTCTCGCGATTCGCCCCAAAGGTCACCTGCGCGCCCGCAGGCGCCAGCAGCTTAAAAAACACACCGTGCACCAGCTCGTGCACGGCAAATGACGCCGCAGAAACCGCAGCCAAGCCGACTATCCAGCCCACGACAGCCATCCAGCCGCCCGCGTCAGCCGCATCCAAGTCTGCAGGCCCGCCCAGCAGCATAAACACCGGCACCAGGCACACGGCAAACACGCCGACTACGACCATCCCCCACACGAAGCAAGCGTGCAGAAATTCCTCGTCTTCAAACGCATGTATGTTGGAAATCTCATTCATAGCATCTTAGGATAGCGCCCCTGCCACGTACCCGTCCGCATGTGCGATAATGTCGAACGATATGCACGAATTGACCACCGCGTCGCCAGGCCTTGCGCCCGGCCGCGCTCTCACCATATGCGAAGGAGTCCCATGGCATCCAAATACTCCATGAACGACCGTCCCAGCTGGCCTCGCCGCGCCATCGTTACCGCCGGCGAGCCCTACGGCAACAAGGGCCTTCACTTTGGCCACGTCGGTGGCGTCTTTGTCCCGGCCGACTTCTTCGCCCGCTTCCTGCGCGACCGTCTGGGCCGCGAGAACGTCATCTTCACCTCGGGCACCGACTGCTATGGCTCGCCCATCATGGAGAGCTACCGCAAGCTCAAGGAGAACGAGGGCTACGACAAGTCCATCGCCGAGTATGTCGAGTCCAATCACTCCCGCCAGGCCGCGACCCTCAACAACTACAACATCAGCTGCGATATCTACGGCGGCTCGGGCCTTGAGCCGGCTGCGCAGATTCACAACGAGGTGACCGCCGAGATTATCGAGCGTCTGCACGAACAGGGCACCATCTCCAAGCGCTCCACGCTGCAGTTCTACGACGCCAAGGCCGGCACGTTCCTCAACGGCCGCCAGGTGATCGGCCGCTGCCCCATCCAGGGCTGCAAGTCCGAGAAGGCTTATGCCGACGAGTGCGACCTGGGTCACCAGTTTGAGCCCGAGGAGCTCATCGCGCCCAAAAGCCAGCTCACCGGCGAGGTGCCCGAGCTGCGCCCGGTCGACAACCTCTACTTCGACCTGCCGGCCTACCTCGACTTTATGAAAACCTATACCGCCAAGCTCGCCCAGAACCCGCAGGTTCGCTCCGTGGTCTCCAAGACCATGGAAGAGTGGCTGCTGCCGGCCCAGCTCTACATCCAGAACAAGTTCCGCGAGGCCTTCGATGCCGTCGAGGATCAGCTTCCCGAGCACACCGTGCTGGAGCCCGAGGGCAACAAGAGCAGCTTTACCGTCACCTTCCCCAGCTGGAAGGAGCGCGACGATGCCCACGCGGTGCTCGCCAACGGCGGCGTGCGCTTCCGCAGCGGCAAGGCGCTCGTACCCTTCCGCATCACCGGCAACATCGACTGGGGCGTTCCGGTGCCCGAGGTCGATGGCGTCTCCGACGTCACCTGCTGGTGCTGGCCCGAGAGCCTGTGGGCTCCCATCAGCTATACGCGCACCGTGCTCGCACGCGATGCCAAGGCCGCCGGCGTGACCGAGGGCGTCGCCGCCCAGGATGCCGCCCTCATGGGCGAGCCCGCCGCCGATTCCACGCAGGTCCCCGCGCCCACCTACCAGCACAGCTCGCTCGACTGGCGCGACTGGTGGTGCTCGGATGACGCACAGATCTACCAGTTCATTGGCCAGGACAACATCTACTTCTATTGCATCGCGCAGACCGCCATGTGGGAGGCCCTGGGTTGGAACCTCACGCAGAGCACCGTCAGCGCCTGCTACCACCTGCTCTACATGGGCAAAAAGGCAAGCTCGTCCTCGCAGACTCCTCCCCCGCCGGCAGACGACCTGCTCAACCACTACACCTGCGAGCAGATGCGCGCGCATTGGCTGTCGCTCGGCCTGTCCGAGAAGCCGGTGAGCTTTAGCCCCAAGGCATACGACACGCGCGTGACCGGCAAGGACAAGGACGGCAACGAGGTGCGCGCCTGCGACGACAAGCGCGTTATCGACCCCGCCCTTAAGGAGAGCGCGCTGCTGACCGGCGTGTTCAACCGCCTGGCCCGCAGCTGCTTCTACGGCGTCGCCGTCAAGGAGGGCGACGAGAGTCCCTATCGCAACGGTTGCATCCCCGCCGGTGCCGCTTCTGACACCGTGGTCGAAGCCGCCCAGCAGGCAGCCCTCGCCTTTGAGCAGGCCATGTACAAGTTCGAGACGCACCGAGCGCTCGCTGTGTGCGACGACTACCTGCGCGCCGCCAACAAGCGCTGGAGCGATGCCTCCAAGGCCGCCAACAAGCTCGAGGGCGAGCCGGCCAACGCCGCCATGACGCAGGCCCTCGTCGACGCCTTTACCGAGCTGCGCGTAGCGACCGTGCTCATGCACGGCATCGTGCCGGCCGGCTGCGAGCTCATCTGCGAGTACTTCGACGTTGACCCGGTCGCCTTCTTTAGCTGGGATAACATCTTTGCCTCCACGGATGAGTTTGTGGAGAGCCTGGGCGAGAAGCCCGGCGAGCACCGCGTGAAGCCGCTGCCCCCGCGCTTCGACTTCTTTAGCAAGCACGAGAGCCAGTACTAAAGCACGCCAGCAGCGGCGTGCCCGGAAAGTAGTCAATTTGGGACGGGAAGGAAAGACGGATGTCCAAGCCGCGTCGTCGTAAGCAGAAAAAGCAGGTCAAGGCCGAGCTCAAGCTCAGGCAGTTTGCTGCTACCGAACTTTCCGACCAGCTTGCCGCCCAACACTCCGCCGCCGACCTGCCGCGCTTTATGGTCGACACGGTCGCCGGCGCCTATGCCCCCGCCGATGCCGAGCTCATGATCGAGGGCTTTGGCGCCGCGGTCACACGCCCGGTCACGCTGCGCGCCAACACGCTCAAGGCAACCGCCGAGGACATCGCTGCGGCGCTCGATGCCGCCGGCATCGCCCACTACCCCGTCGCCTGGTACCCAGACGCCTTTATCCTGCCCGAGGCCCAGGTTTCCGATCTGTGGGATCTCGACATCTACCGCGACGGCAAGATCTACCTACAGAGCCTGTCGTCCATGATGCCGCCTTTGGTGTTGGGCGCCCAGGCAGGCGAGGACATCCTGGACATGTGCGCAGCCCCTGGCGGCAAGACGACGCAGATCACCGCCCTCACCCAGGGCCAGGCGCATCTCACAGCCTGCGAGATGAGCATTCCCCGCGCCGAAAAGCTCGAGTCAAACCTCCATCGCCAGGGTGCCAAAAACGTGCCCGTCATGCGCATCGACGCACGCGAGCTCGACGAGTTCTTCCGCTTTGACCGCATCCTGCTCGACGCTCCTTGCACCGGCACGGGCACCGTCATCAGCGGCAACGAGAAAAGCCTGCGCGGCCTGACCGAGCAACTGCTTGGCAAGTGCGCCCGCTCGCAGCGCGCGCTTCTGGACCGCGCCATGGGCGCTCTCAAGCCGGGTGGCACGCTCGTCTATTCCACCTGTTCGATCATGCCGCAGGAAAACGAGGACGCCCTGCAAGAGGCCCTCGACAAGCATATGGACTGCGAGCTCATTCCCCTCGACGGCACGCCGAGTGAAAGCGAAGCACGCCGCGCCCAGGAAGCCAGTGAGGAGCCGCGCATCGAGTCCAACGCTCTCACCGAGGCAATCGCAGCGGGTCGGGTATCGGCTATCACCAACGGCATGCCCGGCACGCTCACCATCCCGCCCAGCCGCGACTTTGAGGGCTTCTACATCGCCCTGATCCGAAAACGCAGCTAGCGCACGGATCCAAAACTCAACAAACTATCTCCGTGCGCGCTTGTCCTGCTGGTCACGGTGCTGCTTAAGTGCCTCGCGTTCCTTGCGCTCGGCTCTTTTGCCCTTAATGGCCGTGACCACCAAGTAGATGACCGCGGCGGCAACGATTGCGCCCACACACAGGCCAATCGAGCCCAACATTGCTGCCAATTCCATACCGCGTCACCTCTCTTTTAAACGGGACATTCAAGATAGCACCTCAATACCCGCCACCACAGCTCCTTCACGTTCGCCGGCCCTTCGGTCTAACGGATGGCGCGGCGGGGAAAAATCAACTCGTCAAACGATTTAGCAAGCACAACGCTGTCGGCACCCTGCCAGCCACCATCGCATAGAATCGAGCCCCCATGAATACCCTTAACGACCTAAACGAGCGCGTCGACGCCTTTGTCGGCACCAGTTCCTTCGACGCGCCTGCCGCGACGAACGACCAGGCCCCCATCGATGTTCCCGCCGAGGTTCGCGAGGACATCGTCGCCTCGGTCGATTTTTCCGAGGTCGAGCTCGCAGACGAGTTCACCGAGCCCCAGGTAGCCGTGACCCCCAACGGACTGCTCCCCATGGAGCCGCTGCCCATTGACGGGCGTCTGCGCAAGGCGGCCCTCCGCATGCCCGACGAGATCGAGGAGGCCAGCGGCTTCACGCTCTTCGGCCGCCGCATCAAGTCGCTCATCTACACCACCGATGTCGCGGTCATCCGCAACTCCAACGCCGATGCCGTCTTTGCCGTTTACCCCTTCACGCCACAGCCCGCCATTACGCAGGCACTGTTGACCGTCGCCGAGTGCCCGGTCTTTGTAGGCGTGGGCGGCGGAACTACGACCGGCAAGCGCTCCGTGCAGATGGCAGCCGTCTCCGAGATGCAGGGCGCGGCGGGCTGCGTGGTCAACTCCCCCGCCACTGCCGAGATGGTCGAGCACATCACCAACATCGCCGACATCCCTGTCATCGCCACGGTCGTACGTTGCGACGATGATGCGCATGCCAAAGTGCGCGCCGGAGCCAAGATTCTCAACATCGCCGCCGGCAAAAACACACCCCAGGTCCTGCGTGAACTGCGCGAGCACTATCCCAACCTGCCGCTCATCGCACCGGGCGGCAAGACGCCCGAGAGCATTCGCGAGACCATCGCCGCCGGCGCCAACGCCATCATCTGGACGCCGCCTTCGGCCCAGCAGCTACAGGCCGACATGATGCAGCGTTATCGCAAGATGAAGGAAGACGCCACACCTGTCATCTCGCGCGACGATGTGCCCATTATCGACCAGGTCGCCGCCGCCGAGGTCAGCCAGGTCGAGAACATGAATCCCGACGTGCCGATTCCCGACGAAGTCATCGAGCGCGTCGCTTCGATCCACGAGCGCGTCGAGGAGCATCGCGCCAATCGCGGCCTCAAGCCGTCACTGCACGGCTTTTTCTTCCGCGGAAAGAAACGCTAGCCGCAACAGCAAGGCCCGCCCCACAAACGTGAGACGGGCCGTTTTCGTTTGAGCAATCATGCAGCAACGTGATGGGGCAAATTAATCCACGCGCTTGTCGCCCATAAAGAAGAGCGCCACCGTACCAGGTCCGGTATGCGAGCCAATCAGAGTACCGATGTCATTGATCTCAATCTTGCCTTTAAGCTGCGGAACCTGTTCCTCAATCAGCGCCGCAACTGCCTCGGCATCCTCGCGGCACGCCGAGTGCGACATGATGCACTTACCCGAATAATCCGTACCGCCCTGCACGTGTGCCATCATGGTCTTAGCCATCTCGGAAATCGCGCGCTTCTTAGTGCGAATTTTCTCACGTGGCGACAGCTTACCTTCGCAATCGACCGTCATAAGCGGGCAAATCTTAAGCGCCGTGCCAATGATCGCGCTCGCGGCCGAAATGCGACCGCCGCGCAGGTAGCTCGACAGATCGGTCGAGAAGAACCAGTGGTGCAGGTTGAGTTTATGCTCCTCAATCCAAGCGGCCGTCTCGTCGAGTGAAGCCCCGCTATCGCGCACGTCGGCGGCATATTCCAGCAACAGACCAAAGCCCGAAGACGCCCCCAGCGAATCGATGACGCGCACCTTGCCGCCCTGGGGATAGCGATCCGCGAGCATCTGCGCCGCGACGCAGGCCGATCCATACGTGCCCGAAATACCCGACGACAACGTCAGGTGCAGCACGTCTTTACCCTCGGCAACAAACGGCTCCCAAAACTCCTCGTACTCACCCACGCTCACCTGAGACGTCTTGGGCATGGCGCCCGCGGCAATCTGGGCAAAAAACTTGTCCGGCGTAATCGACTGATACAGATCGTCCGTATAGACAACATCGTCGATCTCGTAATGAAAACACACGACAGGGATATTGCGCGCCGCAAAGAACTCACGGGTTCGGTCGGCGGCGGATTCACAGGTCAGGACAAAATCACTCATATGAGGCTCCTTACTCATTGCTGCGCAAATTATCGCACAGTGAGCCTACATGCGGTACATATGTCCACTATTTACCAAATCGAACCAAATATAGTGAACATCTTTACCACCATCGTCTCCACCGGCCCCATGCATAAATATCTGAGAAAACACCCTCTGTCGTCTCCACCCAACCGACACATCTACCTTCACTAAATCGATTTACCAAACCGTTCAGCCGACAATTCAGCCGCTGGCGCAAAATCGAAACAAAAGCGGCGCATACTGATAAACGTTTGATGCTGTTTATCAGTTTTACCAGCCCCATCGGAAGGTGTTTCATGGTCGCATTCGATCGCAACCCGCAAGACTTCAAGTATCTGCGCCTGCTGTCGAGACAGTTTCCCACCGAACAATCCGCATTTACCGAAATTATCAACCTCTCGGCCATCCTTAACCTACCCAAGGGCACCGAGCATTTTATGAGCGACGTGCATGGTGAGTACGAAGCCTTTATGCACATCCTCAACAACTGCTCGGGCGTCGTGCGCGAACATGTCGACGAGATCTTTGGCGACACGCTCTCCTTTGACGAAAAGGGCGAGCTGTGTACGCTCATCTACTACCCGCGCGAGAAGATCGAGCTGGTCCGCAGTCAGCGCGAGGACTCGCCCACCTGGTACAAGACGATGCTTGACCAGCTCATCATGGTCGCTCGCTCACTTTCAAGCCGCTACACGCGCTCCAAGGTGCGTAAGGCCATCCCGCGCGATTACGCCTATATCATCGACGAGTTGTTGCACACGCACCCGGACGAGAACAACTATCGCGTGCGCTATCACGAGCGCATCGTGGAGTCCATCCTGGAGACCGCCAGCGCCGACGACTTTATTGAGTCGCTCGCCTCGCTCATCAAGCGCCTGGCCGTCGACCACCTGCACCTGGTGGGCGACATCTTCGACCGCGGCGGCGGCGCGGCCAAGATTATGGACCGTCTGCTCACCTACCATTCGCTCGACATCCAGTGGGGCAACCACGACCTGCTGTGGATGGGCGCTGCGACCGGTGA
>CABUTN010000050.1 GCA_902494565.1 uncultured Collinsella sp.
GGTGTTCGGATGAAGTTGATAATCAAGGAAGGGATCATGGCGAGAAAATTTCTTAAAAAAGTTCTTGCCCTTCGTCCAATCGTCCGTATAATAAACTTCGTTGCTTGAGAGTACGCACCTATTCCTCGGTAGCTCAATGGTAGAGCACGCGGCTGTTAACCGCGCTGTTGTAGGTTCGAGTCCTACCCGGGGAGCCAGAATTTCTCAGCCCATTTCGCTGGGCTTTTAAATTCCTCGGTAGCTCAATGGTAGAGCACGCGGCTGTTAACCGCGCTGTTGTAGGTTCGAGTCCTACCCGGGGAGCCAGGTTGTAAAACCCGTCGCTTATGCGGCGGGTTTTTTCATGCCGCGATCGCCGGTGGCGAACGTTACCGTATCAACATTTCGTGTCGAGGATGTAATCGCGAACCCCGCCGCCTTAACATGGCGCTGTCGTTGTAAACTATTGGAATGATTGCTCCCACGACATGGTGCCGCGAGTACCAGAAAAGGAGATTCTTGTGTCTGAGACCATTAACGGCAGCCTGAGCGTCTCGAACGACGTTATTGCCGATATTGCCGGTTATGCCGCAATGACGTGCTACGGCGTCGTCGGTATGGCCGAACAGCTGCAGGGCGCCGAGAGCGTGCGCCTGCTTGCCGGCCAGCGCCTCCGCAAGGGCGTGCTTGTTTCCGCCGACGAGAACGGCCTCACGGTCGACCTTCACGTCGTGCTCGAGAACGGCGTCAACATGAAGTCCGTCTGCCACAATCTTTCGAGCTCCGTCGCCTTCACCCTGCAGGAGATCGCCCAAATCGATCCCGCCAGCCTTAAGATCGGCATTCACATCGACGCGCTCAAGAGCCGTCTGAACTAGCATCCGAATACGGAGATTTCATCACTTATGATTGCAAAGACCATTCGCACCTGTTTTCCGATCGCTGCGGCTGCTGTTTCCGAAAAGGCCGAGGAGATCAACAAGCTCAACGTCTTCCCTGTACCCGACGGTGACACCGGCACCAACATGTCGCTCACGCTCGCCTCGGTGACCAAGGAGCTTTCCGCCCTTCCCGCCGATGCCGACATGGAGGCCATTGCCGGCGCCATCACCCACGGCTCCCTCATGGGCGCCCGCGGTAACTCCGGCGTTATCACCTCGCAGATCCTGCGCGGTGTGGCCGAGGGCCTTGTCTCCGCTGATGAGCCCATTACGTCCGCCAATATCGCCTTCGCCTTCCGTCGTGCCGTCAAGGTTGCCTTCCAGGCTGTTCGCAAGCCCATCGAGGGCACGATCCTCACGGTCCTGCGTGATGTTTCGACCAAGGCAGACGAGTGCGAGAAGAAGAAGTTCTCTGCCGAGGATGCACTCGACGCTATCGTTGTCGAGGCCTACCAGTCCGTCGCTCGCACGCCCGACCTGCTTCCTGTTCTGAAGGAGAACGGCGTGGTCGACTCCGGCGCCTTTGGCTTTGCCATCTTCTTGGAGAACTTTGTTGCCGCCGCTCTTGGCCGCAGCACCGTGGTCGAGGATTTCTCCGCTACGTTCGATTCCGCCGGCTCTGCCCGCGACGCCGCTCTTGGTCGTGTTGAGATCGAGGCTAACGACGACTGGGAGGGCTCGGAGTTCCGCTACTGCAACGAGTTCCTCTTTAAGGCCGACGCTCCCTTTGACGAGGATGAGTGCCTGAAGTTCCTGGGCTCTATGGGCGACTGTGAGCTGCTCGTTGGTGCCTATCCCGACTACAAGATCCACGTGCACTCCAACACCCCCAACCTGGTGCTCGAGCACATGCTTCAGCTTGGTCAGATCTACGAGGTCTTTATCCACAACATGGAGATGGAGGCCCACGACCGTACCGCTAAGATCCACGAGGACCAGGAGAAGGCCGCCGAGCCTGCGAAGGCCCTGGGCTTTGTCGCCGTTGCGGCTGGCTCTGGTGAGGCTGACATCCTCAAGTCCCTCGGCGTCGATGTGATCGTGTCGGGTGGCCAGACCATGAACCCCTCGACCGCCGACCTGCTGGGCGCCGTCGACCAGGTCAACGCGACCTCGGTCATCATCCTGCCCAACAACGGCAACATCCGCATGGCTGCCGAGGCCGCTGCCTCCGCCTGCACCGACAAGAAGGTCGCCGTCGTTCCCACCAAGACCGTCCCGCAGGCCTTCTCCGCGCTGTTCGCGGTCCTGCCCGATTCCGAGCTCGAGGATGCCGTTGCCGCTATGGTCGACGCCGTCAGCGAGGTCCGCGATGGCGAGGTCACCCGTGCCGTGCGCGACTCCAGCGCCTCTGACGGCTCGCCGATTCACTCCGGTGACGTCATGGGCATCATCGCCGGCTCCATCGATGTGGTCGGCTCCGACGTGAAGCAGGTCACGCTCGACTGCATCAACCGCATGCAGGAGGAAGAGGAGGGCGACGCGCTGACGATTCTGGCCGGCGAGGAGCTGTCCGATGAGGCCTTCCAGGAGATCGTCGACGCTATCGAGGAGGCTCAGCCCGATCTGGAGATCGACGCCCATCGTGGCGAGCAGCCGCTCTATCCCGTGATCTTCTCGATCGAGTAGGCTCTGCCCATGTCCGAGCTGTGCTCCGTGCCGCGCGTCTCGGAGCGCTTTGCCCAGAGCAATGCGCTCGACGAGGATATCGCGCGACTCAAATTTGTTTCGGGTAAACGTGAGGAGGCCCTTCGCCGTCTGGAAATTCGGACGGTGGGGGACCTCCTTCTCCATATCCCTCATCGCTACCTGGATTTCACTCGCTCGTGGTCCATTGAGATGGCTCCCATCGGTACCGTGTGTACCATCATCGCCACGGTCGATCGTATCGTTCAAAAGCAGCCTCGTCCGCGTATGCAGGTGACTGAGGTCTCGCTCGTGGACGAGACTGGCGTGCTGCAGGTTGCCTTTTTCCGTCAGCCTTGGATTGCCCAACAGCTTAAGCAGGGCGACCGCCTGGCCGTGATGGGCAAGGTCGAGTTTGCCTACGGCTTTAAGCAGATGGCCTCGCCTCACTTTGAAAAGCTCGAGGACGGACGCGCAGCGGGTACCATTTTGCCGGTCCACTACGTAAGTGACGGCGTGAGTCAGGCATGGATGCGTCGTATCGTGAGCGGTGCGCTCGAAGTGGTCGCCAATCCGTTCGATCCCATTCCCGCGCCGCTGCGCGCAAAGCGGAAGCTCATGAGCAATGCCCGTGCGCTGCGCTCGATCCACTTTCCCTCGAGCATGGCCGAGCGCGACATCGCACGCCGGCGTCTTGCCTACGAGGAGTGTCTCTGCTTGCAGCTCGCGCTGCGTCTGCGTAACGGTGGCGGTATGGTCGACGTAGTGCCTTATGCGCATGACGCGGGCGAGCGTTTGGCTGCGCTTAAACAGGCCCTGCCGTTTTCGTTGAGCGATGAACAGGAGGCTGCATTTCAGGACATCCTGCATGACATGTGCGATGGCGGTCGCGTGATGAACCGTCTGCTGCTGGGCGACGTCGGTACCGGTAAGACCGCCGTTGCCGCCTGCGCACTGGCGGTTGCGGCCGATAGCGGAACTCAGGCCTGCGTTATGGCGCCCACGGGCGTGCTGGCGCGTCAATATGCCGATAAGACCGGCCCCTTGCTCTCGCAGGCTGGCATGACCTGGGCGCTCCTGACGGGCGCCACGCCGGCGGCCGAGCGTGAACAAATTCATGCGCGGCTCCAGTCTGGCGAGCTCGACGTGCTCTTTGGTACCCATGCGGTGCTTTCGGAGAACGTCACGTTCAAGCATTTGTCGCTTGTGGTGATCGACGAGCAGCACCGCTTTGGCGTGGGCCAGCGTAACGCTCTACGCGCAAAGGGCCCGGGTGCCGACTTGCTGGTCATGACTGCCACGCCGATCCCGCGCACGCTGGCGCTTTCGGTGTACGGCGACCTGGATACGAGCATCATCCGCCATCGTCCCGTTCCGGGTGCCGGCGTTGAGACGCGCGTTCTCACCGAGTCGAGTCGCGACCTGGCCTATGGAGCCATTCGAGTGGCGCACGAAAAAGGGCAGCAGGCCTACGTGATCTGTCCGCTCGTGGAGCCGAGCGATTCGGCCGATGAGCTCGAAGACGTACCCGGCATCGCTCGCGACGACGAAGGCCGCGTGACCGTGCCCGTGCCGTTACATGACACGGCGACCGAGCTCGATCGCCTTCGTCTGGCATTACCGGGGCTTGCCATCGAGCGTCTTCATGGCCGCATGCCGGCGGGGGAGAAGGACCGGGTCATCGATGCCTTTAAGCGTGGCGAGATCGATGTGCTCGTCTCGACCACGGTGGTCGAGGTGGGCGTTGACGTGCCCAACGCAACCGTCATGGTCATCGAGAATGGCGAGCGCTTTGGTTTGGCGGCCTTGCATCAGCTGCGCGGGCGCGTAGGTCGCGGCAGCGTGTCGGGTACGTGCCTGGTCATGACGCACTCCAAGGGCAACGGCGGCGCGTCGGCGGCACAAGACCGCCTCCAGTCGCTCGAGAAGACCTCGGACGGCTTTACGCTCGCCCAGATGGACCTGCGTCTGCGCCACGAGGGCGAAATCCTGGGTTACCGTCAGCATGGCGGCGTGACCTTGCGCTTTGTTGACCTCGATGCCGACGAGGAATTGATCGAGTGGGCCCATTTGGACGCGGTCGAGCTCTTGCGGTATGCTTGCAACCTTGACTCCGTGGCGACGCGCCCTCTACGCGATGCGGTCGCCATGCGGTATCGACACATCTTTAAGGAGGTCAGCGGAGGATGAGAATCATCGGTGGCGAATGGCGCGGTCGTAAGATCGAGGAGCCCCGTGGTCGCGATGTCACCCGCCCCACGACCGATCGCGTGCGCGAGGCGTGCGCATCTATGGTCATGTCGGCATTCGACTTCGATCTGGACGAGGTCCGCGTGCTGGACGCCTTTGGCGGCTCCGGCGCCTTAGGCATTGAGATGCTCTCGCGCGGTGCCCGCTCGCTCACCACGTTCGAGATCGATCGCAACGCTGCTCGTCTGATTACCAAGAATATCGAGTCGCTCTGCCGCGACCGTGCGCGCTGGCGCGTGGTGGGCGGCGACGTGCTGGCAAGCGCTTCGCGCGGCCGCGTGCCGGGCGGTCCCTTTGACCTGGTTCTGCTCGACCCGCCCTATGCTTTTGGTGCTGAGCCGGTCGAGGAGCTGCTGCAAAACCTAGCTCAGCAAGGCTTGCTGGCGCAGGGCGCCTATGCGCTCTTTGAGCACGCCGCGGCCGATACGGGCGCTCACCCGACCGCTTTTGATACCGTGCGCGAGAAGCGCTACGGCATAACTTCGGTTGACTTGCTGCGCTGGTCGGCCACGAATGAGGCCGACAACGCCGACGACAGCGACAATGACGAGGATGCGCCTTTGGAGGACGCCCATGAATGACACCATCAACCGCGTAATCGTCCCGGGCACCTTCGATCCCATCACGTTTGGCCATATCGACGTCATTCGCCGCGCCCGTCGCATCTTTCCCAGCGTGATCGTGGCCGTTGCCGAGTCGCAGGGCAAAAACGGCGTCGGCACCACGTTTATGCTCGACGAGCGCGTGGCGCTGGCCCGTGAAGCGCTCGGTGATATTGACGGCGTCGAGGTGCTGCCCTTCACCGGGCTCTTGGTCGATTTTGCCCGCGAACAGGGAGCAGGAGCCGTGGTCAAGGGCCTGCGTGCCATGACCGACTTTGAGTACGAGCTGCAGCAGGCCGACCTCAACTACCGCCTGGATAACGAGTTGGAGTCCATCTTTGTCATGAGTGCGCCGCAGTACGGCTATATCTCGAGCTCGGTGGTTCGCCAGATTGCCTCGCTCGGTAGCGACGTCTCTAATTTTGTTCCGTCTAATGTGGTCAAGGCGCTCAAACATCGCTTTTCGTGACGTTTTTTAATGCCTGGTGGCATGTGGTAAACTAACACGATGATATGTTACCTATGAAAGGAGACCGGATGCCGGGCGAGAATTTTCCTGGCGACAGGATCGTGAGTCTTGTCGACGAGCTCGAGGGGCTCATCGAAGAGGCTAAGACGCCGTTCGGCAAGAACGCCCAGATGAAGGTTATCGACGCCGACGTCTTCTTTAACATCCTCGACGAGATCCGCATGAGCTATCCCGAGGAATGGCAGAAGTCCCGCCGTATCCTCAAGGAGCGCGAGGAGCTTATGGCTTCCGCCGCCGCTCAGGCCGATTCCATCATCGCCGATGCTCAGCAGCAGGCCCTCACCATTGCCGGTGAGCAGGAGATCGTCCGCTTAGCGCAGCAGCAGGCCGACGACATTCGCGACCGTGCCCAGCAGTACGAGCGCGAGACGCGCTATGCTGCCGAGGACTACGCCGAGCAGGTCTTTACGCACCTCGAGGAGAACCTCAAGAGCCTGACCGGCACCGTCACCCGTTGCCGTCAGCAGCTCAACGAGGGTGCCGCCCAGCAGAATGGTCAGTGGTAATGGCTGAGTTCCCGAGCGTTACCGTCGATCTTTCCGAGCAGCTCGAGTTTCCCGGAGATTCGTATCCGCTGACCGGCAAGGTCGATGTCGCCACCTATACGGTGGGCGAGAAGGAGTACCAGCTGCAGGACGGCATTGACTACGACGTTGTCTTTACCAATGCCGGCACCGGTGTTCTGCTTACGGGTATGGTCCGCGCGCACGCAACCGGTGAGTGCGACCGCTGCCTGGAGCCCGCTTCGTTTGATATCGCCGGTGAGATTGAGGAATTCTATCTCTTTAACGAGCCCGAGGATCCCGAGGCCTACGAAGATGGCTACGAGTTACTGGGCGAGGATCGCATCGTCGATCTGGGTGAGCCCATCAACGACGCGGTCGTCATGGACACGCCGTTCGTTGTCCTGTGCAAGCCCGATTGTCGCGGCCTGTGCCCCACCTGCGGCATCAATCTCAACGTCGAGCAATGCGATTGCGCCGCTCAAGCAGAGGCCGAATGGGCCGCTGCCACGGAAAATCCATTTGCAGCATTGAAGAATCTCAAGCTTGACGAGTAAAACTGTGGTAGTATCGCTACTTGCGCGTAATCGCCACACTGGATAGTTCATAAGGAAGGTCACTATGCCCGTACCTAAACAAAAGCAGGGTCGTATCCGCACTCACACCCGCCGTTCCGCCAACATGAAGATCTCGGCTGCGGCTCAGTCCACGTGCCCCCGTTGCGGTGCTGTCAAGCTCCCGCACCACGTGTGCCCCAGCTGCGGTTTCTACAAGGACCGCGAGGTTATCGTTACCGAGTAACTGTATACTCTGGATGCGATGCCGTTCCAACTGGAACCACAATGGCCGGCTCAATGAGTCGGCCATTTTTGTATAAGGAGCATGTATATGAGTAACGTTCGCGTTTGTGTAGACGTTGTGGGCGGAGACGAGAAGCCTCAGGTTGTTCTCGACGGTATCGAGGCGGCGCTTGCGGCGGATCCCGATATCGAGGTCTTGGCCGTCGGTCCCGCAGAGATCGTGAACCCCTTTGCCGCGGCTCACGCTCGCGTCGAGGCCTTGGAGGCGCCCGATGTCATCGCCATGGATGACGATCCCATTCGAGCCGTGATGACCAAGCGCAAGTCCTCGATCGTGCTTGCCTGCCGCGCCATTAAGAAGGGCAACGCGGATGCGTTCTTCTCTGCCGGCTCCACCGGCGCCATGACCGCTGCCGCTACCGCCTATGTGACGCCATTTAGATATCAGGCCGAGGGCAAGAAGCAGCCGGTGCGTCCGTGCCTCACCAATGCACTGCCCAACCGCGCCGGCGGCCTGACGGTCCTGTGCGACATGGGCGCCAACCCCGATGTCGAGGTCGACGATATGGTGCGTTTTGCCCAGATGGGTAGCGTCTATGCGCGCGTCGTCTTGGGCATTGAGCATCCCCGCGTCGGTCTGCTCGGCAACGGCACCGAGGATGAGAAGGGCTCCAATTTTACCAAGGCGTGCTTTCCTGCCATGAAGGCTGCTGTTCCCGGCTTTGTGGGCAACTGCGAGGGCACCGACCTGACCTCGGGTAACTTTGACGTTGTCGTTGCCGATGGCATGTCGGGCAACATCGCGCTCAAGGCAACCGAGGGCGCCGCTAAGTTTTTGCTGCAAGAACTCAAGGGTGCCTTTATGGCTTCGCTCGGCACTAAGATCGCCGCGCTGCTCATCAAAAAGCAGATGCGCGAGATCAAGGCAAAGCTCTCGGGCGATGCTAAGGGCGGCGCCATTCTGCTGGGCCTGCGTGGCGTGGTCCTGATCGGCCACGGTGCCACCTCGGTCGAGGCCGTCAAAAACGGTACGCTCGCCGCGGCGGAGGCCGTGCGCGCCGGGCTGGTCGAGAACGTCGCCAACTCTATGGACGGCATCGTTTTGTAGGAGCGAGTTAGAGCTCTGTTATGTGCCCCGCGGCCTTCGTCGTGGGGTAGAATCAAAACCGTGTCTTGGCGCTGCGCTTGCGGCGCCAGCTCGTTGATGTTCACGCAATACGAGAGGAAGCGCTATGGACCGCTCCGAAATCTTCGATAAGATCGCCGAAGTCGCCGCTGACGTTCTGGGCGTCGATGTCGCCGACATTAGCGACGAGACTACCTTTGACGATCTCGATGCCGATTCGCTCGAGCGCCTGCAGCTGGTGACGGCCATCGAGGACGAGTTCGACCTCGAGATCGATGACGAGACCCTGCTGTCGCTCAACTCTGTCGCCGACGCTGTCGACGCTATTGAAAACGCCAAGGAGGCCTAAGTCTTGGCTTTATCTCAACGACTCGCGCGCGCCCAGGAAATCCTGGGCCACGAGTTCAATAACAAGGTGCTGCTGCGCGCGGCGCTCACGCACCCTTCTGCCGTGGAAGGTCAGCCCGTCTCGGCGAGCTATGAGCGCCTTGAGTTTTTGGGCGATTCCATTTTGGGCGCTGTGGTCGCACGCTCCCTGTTTGAGTCCTATCCGGAGTTTGACGAGGGCAAGCTCACGCGCCTGAAGGTGTCGCTCGTCTCGGGTGCCACGCTGTCCGAGGTATCCCATGAGCTGGGCATCGACGACATCATCATCTTTGGTGCCTCCGAGACCGGCACGGGCGCGCGCGGCCTGCATTCGGCGCTCGAGAACGTCTACGAGTCGCTCGTGGGCGCGCTGTATCTGGATGCTGGCTGGGATGCGGCGGCGGAGTTTATCCACCGTACACTCAAGCCGCACCTGGCTTCCGAGCGTGCCGAGCACCCCGCGAACCCTAAGTCGTTCTTGCAGGAGTGCGTGCAGGCCGACGGCCACGAGCCTCCGGCGTACAAGCTCGTTGGCTCTGAGGGCCCGGCGCACGCACCGACCTTTACCGCCGTGGTGCTCATCGACGGTATCCGCCAGGGCCGCGGCACCGGTTCCTCCAAGAAGGAAGCCGAGGGAGCCGCTGCACTCGAGGCGCTCGACCGCATGGGCTACACCACCAACGGCGTGATTCTCAACAAGAAGCCTGTTTAAGCGAGGAGCCGTGTATCTCAAGTCCCTCACGCTCAAAGGGTTCAAGTCGTTTGCCGACCGCGCCCATATGACGTTTGAGCCGGGCCTAACCGTCATCGTCGGTCCCAACGGCTCGGGAAAATCGAACATCTCCGACTCGATTCTGTGGGTCCTGGGCGAGCAGAGCGCCAAGCAGCTGCGCGGCCAGGCCATGGAAGACGTCATTTTCTCGGGCTCGTCGGCGCGCAAGCCGGTGGGCGTGGCCGAGGTCACGCTGGTGCTCGATAACTCGGACCATATGCTGCCCGTCGACTTTGACGAGGTCGCCATCACCCGTCGTATGTACCGCTCGGGCGAAAGCGAGTACCTCATCAACTCGAGCCCGTGCCGCCTGATGGACATTCAGGACATCCTGCACGACTCGGGCCTGGGCAAGGATACGCATTCCATCATCAGTCAGGGCAAGCTCGATGCCATTTTGCAGAGCCGCCCCGAGGAGCGCCGTGCCCTCATTGAGGAGGCCGCCGGCATCTCCAAACACAAGCGTCGCAAGGAACGTGCGCTCAAAAAGATTAAATCGATGGACGAGCACCTGACCCGTGCCCGCGACATCAATAAGGAGATTGCCCGTCAGCTGCGGCCGCTGGAGCGTCAGGTCGATCGCGCGCGCAAGTACAAAGAACTGTCCTCGCGCGCGAACGAGCTTACGCAGATGCTGGCCGTCGACGAGCTGCGTTCGCTGCAATCGCAGTGGAACGACCTGGAGAGCCGCTCTAAGGAGGGCGCCGCCGAGCTTGAGCTTGCGCAATACCGCTTGGGTGAAAAGGAGCGCGAGCTCGAGAAGCTCCAAGTTATGCTCGAAGAAAAGGGCCTGTTTGTGGGCGACTTGGGCGAGCAGCGCCGCCATATGCAAGATGTGGTCGGTCGCATTAACTCAGACATGCGTCTGCTCGAGGAAAAGGGCCATAACATGGTGTCGCGCCTGTCCGACATGCGCGGCCAGATCTCAAGCTCCGAGCATCAGCGCCGTCGCGTGGTCGAGGAGCTCGAGGACGCACGTGCTCAGCTCGAGGAAGTGACCGGCGCGCATATGCAGGCCCAGGAGGACGTTGACGCCGCCGGTCCTGCCGCCGCCGAACTTCACGGGCGTCGCGTTGCGCTCGACAATCAGATTTCGCAGCTCACGCGCGAGCAGCGCGATGTGCAGCGCGTTGGCGATAATGCTGCGCTCGAGCTCGCCAAGGTGAAGGACTCGCTGAGCAACGCCGAGGTCGAGGACAACATGTATGCCTCGCGCCTGGAGCAGATCGATGAGCAGCTCGAGGAGGTCACGGCATCGCTTGAGAGCCGCCGCAACCGTGCTGAGGAGCTTGAGAGCGCCCTTGAGGCGGCTCGTCAGGCCCAGAGCGATGCGCGCGAGGCTACCGAGGTCGCCCGTGCGGCCCTTAAGGACTTGCGTAATCGCGAGAGCGAGGCACGCAACAAGCTGTCCGAGGTGAGCTCAGAGCTCGCGAGCCAAAAGAAGCTCGATGCTCGCATGGCCGACAGCTCGCCGCTGGTGAGCCGTCTGATGGGCGCGTTGGGCGATGATGTCTCGGGTCGTCTGGGCGACGTGCTCGAGGCCCCTCGTGAGCTTGAGGGCCTGGTTGAGCAACTGCTCGCCGGCGATATCGATGCCCTGTTGTTCGATAACGCTGCTGCACTTGAGCGTGCCGGTCGTGCGGCTCTGGACCAAAAGAAGGCCTCGGGCGAGGCGCTGCTGGTGGCGCGCAGCGTGAGTGGCTCAGCGGCTGCCGAGGGTGCCGCCGGTACCCGTCTTGTTGATCGTCTGTCCGTGCGTGCGGGCTACGGTCCGGTCGTCGAGGCATTGCTCGGCGGCTATTACGTGGTCGATGACCTTTCTGCCTCCCTGGCTGCGCCTGTAGTTGACGGTGTGACCTACGTGACTCCAGATGGCGCACGCGTTGCCTGCGGCGGCTTGGTTCGCGTGGGGCTTGATGCCGGCGAGGCTTCGGGCGCTCTGGAGCGCAAGCGTCGTATCCGTGAGCTGGAAGGCCTGGAGCCCGATCTTGCTGCCGTGTTTGAGCATGTGTCGGATCAGGTCGTCGAGGCCAATGCGGCCGTCGAGGAGGCGCGTGCCGCCGAGGGCGATGCCGCCGGCGAGATTGCCCGTCTTGAGGGCGAGCGCCGTTCGCTGCTCTCCGAGATCGGCCGCCTGGAGCAGAGTGCCAACAACGCCGAGGTCGAGCGCGTGCGTATTTCCAAGCGCCGCGAGCAGGCTGCCGAGGCCGTTCGTGCCGCACGTCCGCGCGTGGATGAACTTACCCGTTCGCGCGACGAGGCCCGTGCGCAGGCGAGCGACCTGGGCCTGCAGATTGCCGAGGCCAATGATGAGCTCGATCGCGTGCGTCGCGACGATTCCGAGGCCGCCGGTAAGCTCGCCGACGCTAAGGTGCGCCTGGCTCAGACCAGCGAGCGCCTTCGTTCGCTGAAGGGCCGCGTGCCCGATCTTGAGCATCGCCTGGAGGGTATCGACCGTCGTATCCGCGGAACGCGTCAGGCCTCGCGCTCGCTCGAGCTGCTGCGCCTTCGCGTCGATCCCATGCACGAGCGCTATTCTGCCCTGTTGGAGCGCGCCTCGGACTGGGCTGCGCGTCTGCGCGATCAGGCTTCGCTCGAGGAGGCGGACTCGGCTTCGCTTAAGAAAACTATCGAGGACGCCAAGGCCGAGGTCGCCCGCGCCAAGGAGCGGGTCGATGCTGCCACGGCGACGCAAAACGAGTTCAAGGTCGCACGCGGCAAGCTCGAGGTGCAGGTCGAGGCTGCCATCAAGGCCATCACCGCCGATGGCACCACGGTGCTCGAGGAAGCGCTCA
>CABUTN010000051.1 GCA_902494565.1 uncultured Collinsella sp.
ATGGGGGGCACGCCCGGTCCCGTTCCGAACCCGGAAGCTAAGCCCCATCGCGCCGAGAGTACTGCGGGGTCAGCCCGTGGGAGGCCAGGGCGCCGCTGACCGGTGGACGGCACCGAGCCATCATCGAACTTAGAAGGGGAGGCCTCGCGGCCTCCCCCTTTTTTTGCGTTTAATAGAGAGTTGTAATACAAGAACTCGCCTTCGTTTAGCTTGTCTTACTGTTTGGCTGTATTTTGAGTCCTTCTTTTGTATTTGCGCGATAATAACTCCCATTGGCGTTAGGGAGGACTTGATGTTTACCGTTTTTGTCTTAGGCAATATTGCTTCGGGTAAATCGACTGCCTGCCGCTATCTCGAATCTCATGGCGCCATGCTTATCGATCTGGATGAGCTTTCCAAATCGTTGTATGTGCCAGGCTCCGATATCGTCAATGCCCTCGCGGAAGTATTCGGTTGGGACATTCTGGACGGGGAGGGCGGCATTCGCCGCAATGTCCTCGCTGCTCGAGCTTTCGCCTCTCCTGATACAGTTGCGCGGCTCAATGGCATCGTTCATCCGGTTCTCATCGAACAGCTGTCACTGAGGATTCTTGATCCGGTTTGCTGCACGGTTTCGTCCCCCCGTTATCCCTTTGCGGTTGTTGAGGTTTCTGCCCCGACTGGTTTTGAGGATGCTTTTGGCCTGGCAGATGAAATCCTGGTTATCAGCGCTCCTTTAGCAGTTCGTCGCGAGCGTGCCATTCATCGTGGTATGGAGTCTTCTGATTTTGATGCGCGCTCTGCATGCCAACCTGATGAGGCTTCGCTTTGCAATCTCGCTACGACGGTAATCGATAATGCGGCAGGCGATAACTCGCTCTTTGAACAACTGGACGCATGGCTTGCGTGCCATGGCTTCGGGGATGTAGTGGATAAGGATGAGGCCGATGCCTAAGACACGTTTCTTTACGTGGTATCGCGTGGCGCCACTTGCCGTCGTGTTCGTCTTCGGCCTTATTTCGCTCGTCTACTCGTATGCCCCTGCCGCCTTCTTTAAGCCTTTGTATCCAATTGACTACGAGGCGTACGTAAAGCAATCGAGCATTTCGCACAATCTTGATCCGTATCTGGTGTGTGCTGTCATAAAGTCGGAATCGAATTGGGATCCCGAGGCTGAGTCGAATCAAGGCGCACAGGGATTGATGCAGCTGATGCCCGAGACTGCCCAGGATATGATTGCTAAGGGTCTTGTCGATGGCAGCGACTATTCAGCCGGCGACCTTAACGATCCCGCTACGAACATCGAGTTTGGCTGTGCGTATCTTTCGTATCTTCTGACGTATTTTAACGGGTCGACTGACAGTGCCATTGCCGCCTATAACGCCGGCATGGGCAATGTCGACGGATGGGCGCAGCAGAGCACGTCGCTTCATAATGCAATCACCTTTCCCGAGACGCAGGCGTATCTGATTCGTGTCAATAATGCCTGGGTTCGCTACAAGACCCTCTATCCCGATCGGTTCGTATAGGACTATGCCTGCCGCCTGCGTATACTGCAGATATATGAGTTAGGAGTATCCATGGCGGAATTTGAAGTTGAGCGTGTTGGAGGAGAGCTCAAACGTTTTGGCGTTGAGGGCTCTGAGGTGCCGTTTGAGGTCGTGTCTCCATACGAGCCCGCCGGTTCCCAGCCTAAGGCCATTGAGTCGCTTGTGCAGGGTGTGAGGGACGGAGATCGCTATCAGGTTTTGCTGGGCGTGACTGGTTCGGGCAAGACCTTCACGATGGCTAAGACTATTGAGGCCCTGGGGAAGCCGACGCTGGTCATGGCTCCCAACAAAACGCTTGCCGCTCAGCTTGCGAGCGAGCTCAAGGAATTCTTCCCTAACAACGCCGTGGTCTATTTTGTGTCGTACTACGACTACTATCAGCCCGAGGCGTATGTGCCGCAAAGCGATACATATATCGAGAAAGACTCCTCGATTAACGAAGAGGTCGAGATGCTGCGCCATCAGGCGACCGCGTCACTGCTCTCTCGACGTGATGTGATCGTTGTCGCATCGGTCTCGTGTATCTATGGCATTGGCTCTCCTGAGGACTATGCGGGTCTGGCTCCAAACGTCGACAAGAAGGTGCCGCTCGAGCGCGATGACTTTATCCATGCGCTTATCGACATTCAATATGATCGCAATGACTATGACCTGGCGCGTGGCACGTTTCGCGTGCGCGGCGATGTTGTCGACGTGTATCCGCCTTATGCCGAGCATCCGTTGCGGTTTGAGTTCTTTGGCGACGAGGTCGAGCTGATTGCCGAGATCGATGAGGTCACCGGTGAGATGCTTCGTGAGTACGAGGCCATCCCCGTATGGCCGGCATCACACTACGTGACCGAGAAGCCGAAGGTCAAGGCCGCTCTGAAATCGATCAGCGAAGAGTGCGAGAAGCGCGTGGCGGAGCTCAAGGCGACCGACAAGTTGCTCGAGGCGCAGCGTCTGCAGCAGCGCACCGATTATGATCTTGAGATGCTCGAGACGATGGGCTTTTGCAACGGCATCGAGAACTACTCGCGTCATCTGGACGGTCGCAAGCCGGGTGAGCCGCCGTTTACCCTAATCGATTACTTTCCCAAGGATATGCTCTGCATCATCGATGAGAGCCATGTGACGGTGCCGCAGATTCGCGGCATGCACGAAGGTGACCGCTCGCGTAAGGTGACGCTGGTGGAACACGGTTTTCGCCTGCCCTCGGCGCTCGATAACCGCCCGCTTCGTTTCGATGAGTTTGAGGCAAGGATCCCCCAGTTTATCTATGTTTCGGCCACGCCGGGCGACTACGAGCTGCGGGTGAGCCAAAACGACGTGGAGCAGATTATTCGTCCGACCGGCCTGCTCGACCCCAAGATTGACGTGCGTCCAGTTCGCGGTCAGATTGACGATCTTGAGGACGAGATTCGCGAGCGCGTTGCCCGCAAGGAGCGCGTGCTGGTGACCACGTTGACCAAGCGCATGGCCGAGGACCTGACCGACCATCTGCTCGACGCGGGCATTAAGGTCAATTACATGCACTCTGATACGGCGACAATGGACCGTGTCGAGATCCTGCGAACGCTGCGCGAGGGCAAGATCGATGTTCTCGTTGGCATCAACCTGCTTCGCGAGGGCTTGGATCTCCCTGAGGTCTCACTGGTGGCAATTCTCGATGCCGATAAGGAAGGCTTCTTGCGCAACCGCCGTTCGTTGATTCAGACGATTGGCCGTGCGGCCCGTAACGCCGATGGCGAAGTCATCATGTATGCAGACGTTGTGACCGATTCGATGAAAGAGGCCATCGAGGAGACGCAGCGTCGTCGCGAGATTCAGATGGCATATAACGAAGAACATGGCATTGTGCCCAAGACGGTGCGCAAGGCCATCAACGACATCTCAAGTTTTATTGCCGAGGCCGAAAAGACCGTGGGGTCCAAGGGACGCTCGAAGGGCGACTCTCTTGGCCATGGCGCATTCTATACGCCCGATGAGTCGGGCGAGGGCGGTGTGCCGGAAACGGTGGCGCCCGAGCAGACACTTGCGGAGCAGTTGGAAGAACTGCCGCATGACGAGCTTGTGCGGATTGTCGAAACCATGGAAGAGGATATGCGTAACGCTTCTGCCGCTATGGACTTTGAGGAGGCGGCGCGCCTGCGCGATGCCGTCGTTCAGATTCGGGCGATGCTCGAGGGTGCGTCTGAGGACGAGACGATCGAGCGCTTACGCTCGCAGGCCCGCAAGGGTTCCACGTTCGCATCGGGCAGAAAACGCCAGGGTGCACGGTTTAAGAAATAGCGAACAGGCCCCGAGTTCCCTGTGGAGCTCGGGGCCTATGTCTTTTGCACGCTAGAATTTGTGCGTTAGAGGTCTGCGATCAGGGCTTCAGCACAACGGATGCCGTCGGTGGCCGCGCTCATGATGCCGCCGGCATATCCAGCTCCCTCACCACAAGGGTAGAGGCCCGGGGTCGACACGGCATGGCACGTTCGGTCTCGGGTGACAGTGACCGGTGAGCTCGAACGAGTCTCCACGCCGGTAAGAACGGCATCGGGACGGCTGTAGCCTCGTAGCTTTTTTCCGAGTAGGGGAAGTCCCAGGCGGAGCGACTCGACGATATGCTGCGGTAGGGCTTCGTCAATTGCCGTCCAGGTCACACCGAGCGGATAGGTGGGCTTTACCTTTCCGGGCGCCTTGCTGGCGCGTCCTGCGAGGAAATCTCCGACGAGTTGTGCCGGTGCGTTCCAGTTGGAACCGCCCAGGCGATAGGCGGCCGCCTCGTAGGCACGCTGGAGCTCGATGCCGGCGAGCGGGTCATCGTTGGGAAGGTCCTCAGGCGTGACGTTAACGAGCAGGGCGGCATTTGCGTTGCGTCCGTCGCGGGCATTGAGACTGGCCCCGTTGACGCACAGATGGCACGGTTCTGAGGAGGCGGCAACAACCTGTCCGCCGGGGCACATGCAAAACGAGAACACGCTGCGGCCGTTGGGAAGATGGGCAACAAGTTTGTAGGGGGCCGCCCCGAGCGCTGGATGTCCCGCCGAGGCTCCATATTGGGCTCGGTCGATGTCGCGTTGCGGATGCTCGATGCGAACGCCCATGGCAAAGGTCTTTTGTGCGAGGGCCACGTTGTGGTCCTTAAGGAGCTCAAAAATATCGCGAGCAGAATGCCCGCAGGCGAGGATGAGGTGCTTTGTCTCGATTGACTCGTAAGCGGCGTCTTGGGACGATTGGACATCAATACCGGTGATGGCGCCAGACGCGTCGATGCGAATGTCGACGAGCTTCGTTCGATAACGGACGACACCTCCGAGCCGCTCGATGCGCTGGGATATAGCGGTGACAACCTTGGGAAGGATGTCGGAGCCAATGTGCGGCTTGGCATCCCACAGAATATCGCGGGGCGCACCCGCCTCGACGAAGGTTTCGAGGATAAGGCGATGGGCGGGATTTTTTGTTCCCGTATTGAGCTTGCCGTCCGAGAAGGTCCCCGCGCCGCCCAGACCAAACTGGATATTGCTCTCGGGGTCGAGGATGCGCTCCTTTAGAAAGAGGTCGATCGCCTGCGAGCGGCGAAATGCCGGGTCGCCGCGCTCGATAAGCAAGGGCTTCAGACCCGCTTCGGCAAGGGTGAGTGCAGCGAAAAGGCCGGCGCATCCGGCGCCGACAACGACAGGGTGTTCTTGAGGTGCGTCGGAGACGGGGGAGGGGAATGAAGGCTCATCGTCTTCTATCGCGCGTACGCGCGAGCGGTCACGCTCGGCAACGCTGTCGACCGCTTCTCGCTCGAGGTGGGGACTAGTCAGCTCAACACGAAAGCTCAGGATAAAATGGACGTCTCGTTTTTTGCGAGCGTCGATTGACTTGCGGTGGAGTTCGATGGACTTGATCTCGGAGTCCTTGCAACGTAGGATGCGCTTGGCGACTCGCTTGCCAACAATGAGGCAGGCATTTTCATCGCCGGCTTCATCGAGCGACGCGTTGACTTGGGTGATTTCGATCATCGAGGTCTCCTTAGAGGCAAGAAAGAGGCCGTCCGGTATCCCAGACGGCCCGAATGCGTTTTTGATTATAGACTGCGCGGCTACAAGCTGCTTGCAGCGCGAATGCCCGAGAGCCAGGCCCACGCAAGGTTAAAGCCTCCGCAATCGGCGTCGATGTCGAGCGCTTCGCCGCAGACGTAAAGCGGGGCGTCGACAGCGCTGCGCGCGCGTAGACTGGGTGTTGAGATGCTCTCGACAGATACGCCACCACGCGTGACCTGCGCCGAGCGCTCCTCGGCTGTTCCCTCGACGAGCAACTTAAAGTGCTTGAGGATCGAGACCAGGTGGATGACATCGTTGGAGCCTGGATGGCACTGCTCGAACGCCGTGCAGACGACGCGGGAGAGTTGCGGGGCGAGCATGCCGTCGAGCCAACGGGGATCGCGGGGCGAAAAGCCGCCGAGCAGCTCAACGCGCCGGTTGAGCATATCGAGCAGCTCGTCTTTGGAGAGGTCGGGGAAAACGTCGAGCAGGATCGTATCGCCGCGCTGGATACGACGGGAGAGGTTGAAGACAGCGACGCCCGAGATGCCGAAGGTTCGAAACAGTACTTCACCGTCTTCGTGCCAGAGCTCACTATGGTTACGGGTGAGCGTCAAGCGGGCGCGGACGCGCAGACCATCCAACGTCTTGAGTGCTGCCCGATCGCCAACGACCGTTGCCGATACGGGGCAGAGGATGGGGCGTAGCGAAGTGAGGGGGAGGCTAAACGTATCGGCGATACCGGTGGGGTTGCCGCCCGTGGCGATAATTACGGCATGCGCCTGCAGGGCCTCGTTCTTGCGAGGGACATCGGCGAGTGCCTTCCGAAGCGAGCGGAGCTCCGATTTTCGGTCGTCGTGCTTTTTTGCCTTGAGCGCCCGCGCTGGACGGTCTATTTGGAGTGCCCAGCCTTCGGAAACTTTGTGCGCCGAGGCAACGTTGGCTCCGCAGATTAAGGTGATACCTAGGCGGTCGCAAACGTTGAGAAGCGCGTTGCGCACCGATTCGGCGCGAAGGGAGCGCGGGTACAGCCGGCCTTCCTCGGAGGTTGTCATGATGCCCAGCGAGGAGAAGAAACTCATAAGCTCTTGTTCGGGCTGGGGCCCGATGACGGATTCGACGAATGCAGGGTGGTTATACCGCTGAGCATCAATCGATTCGTTGGAGAGGTTGCAGCGGCCGTTGCCGGTCGCAAGGAGCTTAAGGCCGCAGGCGACATCGCGCTCAACGATGCAGACGCTTTTGCCAGCGCGCGCGGCCGTAATGGCGGCGGCGAGGCCTGAAGCCCCGCCGCCGATTACCAGGACGTCATAGAAGGCGCTCGTGTTCACTTAGGCCTCGTCGGTCTCGTGCGGGGCAATGGCCTCGACGGCAGAGACTGCCTTGGGCAACATGCCATCGGGCAGCGCGGTCTCGACCTCGCCCTTATCGCAGGCCTCGGCGAGTGCCGGATTAATGGGAAGCTGGCCCAAGATGTCGAGGTTATAGCGCTCTGCGACCTCGGGGAGCTTGCTTTTGCCAAAGACCTCGATCTTCTTGCCGCAGTCGGGGCACTCGATATAGCTCATGTTCTCGACGATGCCCAGAATGGGGACGTTCATCTTCTCGGCCATGTTGACCGCCTTGGCGACGATCATCGAGACCAGGTCCTGCGGGCTCGTGACGATGACGATGCCGTCGACGGGCAGCGACTGGAAGACGGTGAGCGCGACGTCGCCTGTTCCCGGAGGCATGTCGACCAGCAGGTAGTCGATGGGGCCCCACGAGGTCTCGCTCCAGAACTGCCTAATGGCGCCTGCGATGACCGGACCGCGCCAAAGGACGGGGTCGGTCTCGTTTTGGAGCAGAAGGTTGGAGCTCATGACCTTGACGCCGTGCTCGGAGATTTCGGGCAGCATGAGGTTGCCAAGGGCATGGACGTGGCGTCCGCTCATGCCGAACATCTTGGGGATAGAGGGACCGGTGATGTCGGCATCGAGGACGCCGACCTTGTGGCCGTGACGGGCAAGCTCGGTGGCGATGGCACCGGTGACAAACGACTTGCCGACACCGCCCTTGCCGGAAAGCACGGCGATGACGCGTTTGACCTCGGACAGCGTGTTCTCCTCAAATTGCGACGGCGACGTTTGTCCGCCGGCGGCCTGTGCGTGCTCGCAACCCATGTATGACTCCTTTGTATATGTTGGGGCCGGAGCCCCGTGATGTGACACGAGCGTCATTGTACCCTCGTTTGCGAGCGGGAGTCATTTGCGATGCATTTGGGCCGAGCGTGCTTGCAATACGATGGGCCCAAGCGAATGGGCGGGCTTACTGAACTTTGCTGGCGAACTCGAGGTATTGCATGCGCTGCAGCTTGTCGATCGTCGAGGTGTATGGGCTGTCTTCAGATTCCAAGTCGTAGCGCAGCCCGTCGGCACCGAGATAGCCGGCGACATTGATGGTGGGCACATCTGACCTTGTTGCAAGCAGGGCCTTTTGATAGTCGGTGAGCGGGGCGCCGATCTTATTAAGGGTAATGGCTGCAATCTCGTTTGCCCCGACGGTGTCGTAGACGTTGAGCTCGGTATTGCCGGCGATTTCATAGTTAGCCCAGACGAAATAGGTTGACTGATAGACACGGAAAGCGTGGCTTGCCGTATCTTCCTGAGGGTACAGCTCGTCGTTGAGAGTCGTTGCGGCGCTCGGCTGATGGTCGCCAAAAAAGACAAGAACAACCGGTCTGCCGATATTGCGGAGCTCGTTGATAAAGTACTCGAGGTCCCGGTCGGATGCGTTGATGCAGGTGAGATAGGTGTTGAGCGCGCTATTGGCGCCCTCGCTGGCTCCCTCGACCCAATAGTTTGTCAGCTCCTCGGCGGGAACGGTGCCATAGTCGTAGCCGCCGTGATTTTGCATCGTGACGTCAAAGATGAACTGCGGCGCTTCGTCGGTTCTAAGCAGGTCGAGTATCTTGTCGTAGGTGGCGTAGTCGCATACGCCGGCATGGTAACAGGGCGCACCTTCGAAATCGCCGATTGAAAGAAAGTCTCCAAAGCCCAGCTGCTGATAGATCTTATCTCGATGGTAGTTGACGGGGTTTTGCGGGTGCATAGCGGTAGCGGTATACCCAAGCTCTTTAAGGTCCTTTGCCAGGCTGTTGACGCCATTCATCTGATACAGCTGATAGGGGATCTTGCCTAATCCGACAAAGGCCGTTGTCGCTCCGGTCAAAAATTCGAATTCGGAGTTTGCCGTTCCGCCACCGGTGACCGAAGCGAGCATGGTGCCGCGAACAAGTGTGTCGGGAAGCGAGTTGTAGAATGCGGGGCCGGCGTACCCGGCCGCCTGGAGCTGCTCAAAGCACGAAAGGTCGCTAAAACTCTCGTTCATGACGGCAACAATCGTCGGCTTGATTTCATTGAACTGGGCAACGGCAGCCGCGCGCTGCTCGCTCGAGCCATACGTGCTGTCGTAGGCGGCGGCGAGCTCCTGCTCGATGCTCTGCGCCTCATCGGGCGTATAGCCTTCGGGCTTCTCAATGGGCAACTCGTTGACCATTTCGGTGAACGAAGTGATAAAACCCTGAGACGCATACGTGGTGATGGGCTGCCAACGGTCAAATCCAAAATCCAGCGCCTGCTCCAAGTCGATGCTGGAAAAGCCCGAGAGCCCCACAACGGTCACTAGCAGAAAAGCGCAGAGGTTAGCGGCGATTGCGGGGAAGACATGGGTGGGCGTACGGAGCTTTCGCGGTCGGATAAGCGAAAGAAGCCCCAGGGAAATCTCCAGCAGGGCGAGAGAGGTTACGATTCCGGCGGTAAAGGTAAACTCGTATCCCTCGCTCACTTCCATTGCGGTGCCAAGGGCCAAGATATCGCTTGGCAGGATGGCTTCGCCTTTAAACGTTATGACGAAGTGCTCGGCAATGCCAAGGATGCAACAGGCGACGGGCACGAGGGCCATGACGCCTCCATGACGCTGTCCCAGCAAATAAAGGGAGAGCAGAACCGTCGCGAGCAGCCCGACGGAAAACCCGAATGAGTTGGCGGGAATGCGATAGAACGTTTCGTTACAGGCAATTTCGAGCGAAACGAACGAGAGCGCTGAAACAGCGGCGATGACAAGGATGTCACGGCAAATACAGGCAACCGTTCCCGTCGCAAGATCGGTTTGGTCGATAAGTCCCGAAACCAAGGGCTCGACAAGAAGTATGACGGCGGTAGCACCGAGCGCCGAATAAGAAAGGACCCATAGGGAATTGTCCTCATTTACGAGCAATTGATTCGTAATCCATGCAGCTACCATGCCGAGCGGGATGAGGAGCGTCGCGCACCAAAAGACGCGGGCAATGGGCGGCTTTTCATTGTGTTTGATTGAAAAATACACGCGCACGACGACGGCGGCCACGATAAGGACGGCGATGAATATGGGCAGATTGGCCATGTCGCTCGAAGTGATTTCAAGGGGGATATCTTCGGTCATGGACGTTCCTCTGTTACAGCAAATTAAGTTCAGTAGTAGATTACTGTAACCTTTCCACGGCATTTCGAGAAACAAAGCACCCGATACGCAAAGCTAAAGGTCTGCGAATCTTGTATTACGAACATCTGTGCGCGTCGAGTGCGCTAAACTCATCGACAGTATGATTCGATGCAATAGGAGGCAAGGAGCTTCCATGTCTGATTCTTCTATCGTTATTCGCGGCGCTCGTGAGCACAACCTCCGTGATATCGATGTTTCCATTCCGCGTGACCAACTCGTGGTCATTACCGGTCTTTCTGGCTCGGGCAAGAGTTCGCTGGCATTTGACACTATCTATGCCGAGGGCCAGCGTCGATACGTCGAGAGCCTTTCGAGCTATGCGCGCCAGTTCTTGGGCCAGATGGACAAACCCGACTTGGATTCAATCGACGGCCTTTCGCCGGCGGTGTCGATCGACCAAAAGACGACGTCTAAAAACCCTCGCTCGACGGTTGGCACCGTAACCGAGATTTATGACTATCTGCGCCTGCTGTTCGCCCGTGTGGGCACCCCGCACTGTCCCGAATGCGGCCGCGTCATTGAGCGTCAGACGACCGACCAGGTTGCCGACAAGGTCTTGGCGGCGGGGGAGGGCCGCCGCGCGTTTGTGCTGGCACCGGTGGTGCGCGGGCGAAAAGGCGAGTACACCAAACTGTTTGAGGACCTTCGCGCCGAGGGCTTTAGCCGCGTGCGTGTCGACGGTGAAGTGCGCTCGCTCGACGATCCGATCGATCTGGACAAGAAGTTCAAGCACGATATCGAGGTCGTAGTCGATCGCATCGTGATCCGTGAGAACTCTCTGGGCCGTATCGCCGAGTCTGTTGAGCAGGCGACCGCGCTGGCTCACGGCAATGTAAACGTGTACATGCTGCCCGATCGTGATGCTCCCGAGGGGACCGAGGGCGAGCTGCTGGAGTATTCGTTGGCCTTGGCGTGCCCGGAGCATGGTCACTCCATTGACGATCTTCAGCCGCGTGATTTTTCGTTCAACGCTCCCTATGGCGCATGTCCTGAGTGCGACGGCCTGGGCTTTAAGAAAACCGTTGATGCCGAGGCGTTGATCGAGGACCCCTCGAAGTCCATTGCCGACGGAGTCTTTGGTAGCCTGTTTGGCAACTCGAACTACTATCCGCAGATTTTTGCTGCGGTCTGCAAACACTTTAAGGTGAGCACCGATACGCCGTGGGAGGACTTGCCCCCTCGCGTGCGTCGTGCATTCTTGGATGGCCTGGGCGATACGAAGATCTCGGTCGACTACCAAAAGCTCGACGGACGTCGCAGCCAGTGGGATACCAAGTTTTCGGGCGTTCGCAACATCCTGTACGAACGCTATACCGAGACGACGAACGAGAACACCAAGGCGCGCCTGGAGAAGTACATTCGCGAGGAGCCGTGCTCGAGCTGCCACGGCGCTCGTTTGCGCCCTGAGATGCTCGCCGTCACCGTGGGCGGCAAGTCCATTTACGAGGTTTGTTGCCTGTCGTGCCGTGAATCGCTCGAGTTTTTTGAGGGCCTGGAACTCACCGAGCGCCAACAGTTTATCGGCGGCCGTATCGTCAAGGAAATCCTGGAGCGCTTGCGTTTTCTGGTCGATGTTGGACTCGACTATCTGACGCTCGATCGTGCCTCGGCGACGCTTTCCGGTGGCGAGGCGCAGCGTATTCGCCTGGCAACGCAGATCGGCGCGGGTCTCATGGGCGTGCTCTATATTCTGGACGAGCCCTCGATCGGTCTTCATCAGCGTGACAACGAGCGCTTGATCAAGACGCTCGAGCGCCTGCGCGATATCGGCAATACCGTTATCGTCGTCGAACACGACGAGGATACAATCCGTGCCGCCGATTACGTGATCGACATGGGGCCCGGCGCCGGCGTCAACGGCGGACACGTAGTCGCGGCGGGAAC
>CABUTN010000052.1 GCA_902494565.1 uncultured Collinsella sp.
ACGTCAAAGGCGCGCTTAACGGCGCGGTAGACCAGGCGCGAACGATCCCAGTCCATGATGGATTGCATGGCCTTGTAACGGCCGACGCCCTCACGCCGGTCCATGGCCTGAGCAATCAGTGCCGCCCCCACGGGCGCATCAGTTGCATATTGATTTTTATCCGGCACGTTCTCTTCCAACACTTCGTCCCCGCGTCGGGGATCCTCCCTGTTCTGTGTGGCGACCGCCAGCAGCTAGGCGATTGCCTTTTTGATGTTGCGCATGGCGCGCTGCTCGTTTGAAAGCACCGCGAGGCCGACGCGAGTGGTTACGCGTCGGCCGCACAGATCGAGCTCCAAATAAGCGGTGCTCTTGCGCCTGTTAATGGTTTTGATAAGGCCTTCGTGGCCCAGCAGTGGACCTGCCGTCACTACGACCTGATCGCCGTCTTTTAGGGCCTCACTCATGGGCACCACGCGGTCTCCCCTATGCGTAAATCCGCCAATAAGCTGGACCTCTTCTTTTCCCAGCGGCACAAACTGACCGTCCTGGGATAGCACTCGGGCAAAGTCGTCCATGCGTAGCAGAAACTGTTGCACGGTTCGGGGATCTGCCGTATCGCAGATAAGATAACCGGGAAAGAGCGGCTTGGTCGTATCGACCCATTCGCCGTGTACCTTGATTTCTGTTTGAAATTGGGGATAAAAGAGCTCCTGCATGGCATTCGCCGGCACCACATGCTCGATGCGCTCGCGCATTACATCTTCGCGACCGTTAATGACCTGGATCACATACCACACGAGCACCACCCCCTTGCTGTCTTACGTGTGGCTCACGGGGTTTGGGTATGGCTTCGCCAGGGCGCTTGTGCGCGAAGGCGCTCCATATTCAAACCCTGAGCCCAGTCAGACAAGCACGTGGCTCTGCCCCACCGTGAACGGTATGTATAAGCGCAGTTGCTAGAGTCGCGGACGTATATCGCAAAAATGACCGCGACCCTAGCTGGCTGCGTGCGAACCAGTCAAGCGGGTACAAAACTGGACCGCACGCAAACAGCTGAAGGACTGCTACGATTTCGCATACGACAACTAACCGTTTGCATCTCGTAACTAACTCAATGCAAATAAACAAAGTCGCATGACTTCTTTATTGGAGCTCGTGGTGTTTCTGGCACCGCCGTTACGGCCGGATGCTGATCGACCCTGCGATTTTTGCTTACTGGAGCCGCGAGCACAGTTGAACTCATGTAACGTTAGGTATCTTAGCACAAGCTGATAACGAAACTGATTTGGGTTGCGTTGGACAACATATCGTTCATTTGACGTGCTTAAGGGGGTTGTTTTGGGATGTTGTTCACGTTGATGCAGGATATTGGGATGCTAACGGTGATTAGGCGCGTTCCTGAAGCCCATATGGAACGGCGATCTACACTGATAATCGCGTTTGTCTAACAAACAATGTACAAACATGGGAAATAAATTGTGCAACTTTTTGTTGATGTGGATGGGTTTGCAGCGCGAGGTATTTCGGCATAAAAAAGGCCTTCGGAAATCCGAAGGCCTTTGCATTCACGATGGTGGAGACGAGGGGGATCGAACCCCTGACCTCTTGACTGCCAGTCAAGCGCTCTCCCAGCTGAGCTACGCCCCCGTGACGAGGAGATACTATAGGGGAAGACCTTCTTTGATGCAAGGACTTTTTTGGGTTGAATCTCTTACTTACGGGTTTTCCTGGGACGGGGCAGAAATAATCACTCTGCGAGCGCTTATTTCTATCCACCGTCCCGATAAAACCCTGATGCGATAGACCTTACTTGTAGAGATAAGCGATTGCGGTGCCGGTGTGGACTTGGATTGTGGCTGTTGACCTGACGACGTTGCTAATGCCCGTATCGGCCAACAGACCCAGGGGGCTGTGATCTAGCTCCCATTCTAGGCCGCGTTCGCTTACCTCGGTGTTGGGGGCAATAGCAACGATGGAGAACGTCTTGCCTTCGGTGCCTTCGATGGTCCACGATTCGCCTGCGCGAAGGATGCGGGCGACAACCTTGTCCTCGGCAATCCAGACTGGGGCGTCATCGTAGCCCGCGAGCAGCCCCAGAACGGATAGGGCCATATCGGGACGGCCGCCCGTGGCGCAAGTCGCAACCACTTCGGCACCCGGCCAGCGACGGCGGACGGAATCGAGCGCCAGCGCCAGATCGGTATAGTCCTTGTACGGGTCGTGGCGCTCAACTTCAAAGTCGGTGGCGGCATCGACCAACGCTCGGCCCGCATCGCTTACCGTGTCGGCATCCCCCACATATACGTCGCAGCCCAGGCCAGCGCCCAGCAGTGCGTCGAGCCCGCGGTCCACGGCGACAACGTGGTCGCACTCCCCTGCTAGCCTACGCAACAGATCTGTGCTCGCCACCACGGGCGAGCCGCAGACAACTAATACCTTGCAAGCCACAGCCCTCGCCTATCCCTCAAACGAAAGCACGCGGGCCAGGTCAAGCTCCTCGTAGCTGTCGATAAAGATATCGCAGTTGGCGCGCACATCGTCGCGCTTCATGCGGCCATGCGGGTCATAAATACCTACACGCTTAAAGCCGGCGGAGCCAGAGCTCTTTAGGCCAAAGACGGCGTCCTCAAACACCCAAGCGCGCTCAAACTTGTGCCCATGGCGCTCCTCCAGGCGGCGCAGCGCCAGCTCGTACACATCGGGGAACTGTTTGGAGCGTCCTGCCTCACCCGTCGTGGTAACAAATTCCATGTAAGCATCGAGACCGGCACCAGCGAGCGCGGACTGCACCAGCTCGGCCGGCGTGGACGTGGCAACGCACATGGCAATACCGGCCTCCTGCGCCTGCTTCAAAAATGCCAGGAGCCCGTCGCGCGGCGGCACCTTGGAGTACCCATCGATCAGGATATCGCTCAGTTCGCGATACAACTCTTCGCCATTCGTGCCAATGCCCCACGTGTCGTGGTAGGCCTGGCACTCGTCCTCCAGCGACAGGTGCTCAAATTGGGCAAAGTCATCCACGGTCACGTCAATCCCGTGACGGTGCAATAACTCGGGCTGGGCATAGGCCCAAACGGGGGTGCTATTAACCAGTGTGCCGTCGCAATCGAAAATAAAAGAAACCTTGGGAGCGGCGGTATGGGACATAAACGAACCTTTCGATGTCAAATGGTAAACAACCTGCTAAAAACGTTTTACCAAACGTAAGCCTAACAATTTTGAAACCCTAATTGGTAAAACTGTCAAGAGTTTTACCACGGCAATTCTGCCAGTGGTATAAACATGTCGCTTACCGATTAAACGCCCCCGCAAATCCGCTTTCGTCCATAAAACTAACGCACAGGTGTTATCGTAGTTTCTGCCGAAAGTTCCACCGAGCACGCGAGGTGGAACGAATCACAGAAACTTCGCCGTCCCTTCGATTCGTGCAGCCTTGGACCTTTCGCATCTAGTCACCAAGGCAACACGCTGCCGCGTCATGATGGGATCAAACGTGAGCGATACAAAGCTAAAGCCAACGGCTAAAAAGCCCGCAACCCGCAAACCGGCTCCGCACGCACCGGAGCTCTCCAAGGACGATGTCTACCTGTTTGGCATTGGAATGTGGGAGCGCAGCTGGGAAAAGATGGGCGCGCATCCCGACACGCAGAACCGTACGCGCGGCTGGCGTTTTTGCGTTTGGGCTCCCGACGTAAAGAGCGTCCATGTCATTGGTGAATTTAACGACTGGGATGAGCAAGTCAACCCACTGGTGCCCGTGCATACGAGCGCTATTTGGGAAGGCTTTATTCCTGGCGCCGAGCAGGGTCAGCTCTATAAATACCTTATCGAGACCAACGAGGGCGAAAAGCTCTACAAGGCCGATCCGTATGCCTTTAAGGCCGAGTGCCCTCCGGGTACCGCGAGCGTGCTGTGGACCCTCGATGGGTACCAGTGGAACGACGCCGCATGGCTCAAGCGCCGCGCCGGCCATAACCACATGTCGCAGCCCCTTAACATCTACGAGGTGCATATTGGATCGTGGAAGCGCCACGGCGACGCACCGCAGGGCGAACCCGACGAGTACGGCAATTACCCCGGCCCCATGGATCCCTTCCCCGCGCAGCGCGGCGAGTTCTACACCTATGACGACCTGTCGGTGGAGCTCGTGGACTACGTGCGCGACATGGGCTACACGCACATCGAGGTCATGCCGCTCATGGAGCATCCCTTCGATGGCTCCTGGGGCTACCAGACGACCGGCTACTACGCCGCCACGTCGCGCTACGGCAACCCGCAGCAGCTCATGCACTTTATCGATGCATGCCACGAGGCGGGCATCGGCGTGATCATGGACTGGGTGCCCGGCGGTTTTTGCGCCGACTCCCACGGCCTTGCCACCTTTAACGGCCACATGCTGTTTGAGCACGAGATTCACCCCAATTGGGGCACGCACAAGTTCGATTTCGCCCGTGGCGAGGTCCGCTCCTTCCTGGTCTCCAACGTGCTGTACTGGCTCGAGAACTTCCATGTTGACGGCATTCGCATGGACGGCGTGTCCAGCATGCTGTACCTCAACTTTGGCATCGACGATCCGGGCCAAAAGAAGTTCAACAAGTACGGTACCGAGGAGGACCTGGACGCCAGCGCGTTTATCCGCCAGGTCAACTGCGCCGTGGAGGCCCATTTCCCTGACGTGATGATGATGGCCGAGGAGTCCACCGCGTGGCCGCTCGTGACCTATCCGCCGCAGGACGGCGGCCTGGGCTTCCACTACAAGTGGGACATGGGCTGGATGAACGACACCCTGCACTACATGCAGACCGATTTTCCGTGGCGCCCCGGCAACCACGGACTGCTCACGTTCTCCATCATGTACGCCTTTACCGAGAACTTTATTTGCCCGCTGAGCCACGACGAGGTCGTGCACGGCAAGTGCTCGCTCATCGGCCGCATGCCGGGCGACTGGTGGCGCCAGTTTGCCGGCCTGCGCACGCTGGCTTTCTACCAGATGACGCACCCCGGTGCCAAGCTCAACTTTATGGGCAACGAGATCGGCCAGTTTATTGAGTGGCGCTACTACGAGTCCATCCAGTGGTTCCTGACCGAGGAGTACGAGACCCACCGTCATCATCAGGCGTTTATCAAGGCGCTCAACCACCTATACACCGCCGAGCCCGCCCTGTACGAGCGCGGCTACACCGACGACGGCTTTACCTGGATTGACGCGGATAACTCCAAGCAGTCAATCGTGAGCTTTGTGCGCCAGGGCGAGGACGTCGATGACGACCTGGTGATCCTGATCAACTTTGACCCGGCGAGCTACGAGAGCTTCCGCGTGGGCGTGCCGCGCGAGGGTGACTGGGAGGTCATCTTTGATTCCGACCGTCCTGAGTTTGGCGGCAGCGGCTATGCCGGCGAAGAGCCCTACACCTGCTCGAGTGTGCCCTATCCCTGGAACGGGCAGATGGACTCCATCGAGATTAAGGTGCCCGGCCTGGCAGGCGTGGTGCTTAAGCGCCGCGGTCCGAGCAGCTACAAGCCGCCCGTGGTCGAGGAGCCCAAGAAGGCGACGCGCAAGCGTGCGTCTTCGGTGAAGCCCAAGGCCGCGGCTGCTAAGAAGGCTCCGGCTAAGGCGAAGGCTGCCAAGCCCGCTGTCAAGGCTTCTGACAAGTCCACTACGGCCAAGAAGGCAGCCACCAAAAAGGCAGCTCCCAAGGCCAAGGCAGCTGCTGTTAAGGCTCCTGCCAAGAAAGCGTAACAAAGGTGTTACTACTGTAATTACCCGCCCCGACGGGGCGTAGGATACATGTCATAACCGTTCCGGGAGAAACATCCCCGGGGGAAAGGAACGTATGAATAAGATCTTCGACAACAAGCAAGAGTTTACCGAGCTCTATCGCGATGCCGTCATGAGCATCAGCGGAAAGAGCGTCGAGGCCGCGAGCGACCTTGACCGCTTTAACGCCCTGGCCAAGCTCGTGGCCGAGAAGGCGCGCACCGTTGCCACCAAGAGCGACGCCCGTGCGGCGTCCGAGGGCAAGAAGCGCGTGTACTACTTCTCGATCGAGTTTTTGATCGGCCGCCTGCTCGACAACTATCTGCTCAACTTTGGCGTGCGCGACATGGTCGCCGAGGCGCTCGACGACATGGGCTTTGACCTGTCCGTCATCGAGAACCAGGAGCCCGATCCGGCGCTGGGCAACGGTGGCCTGGGCCGTCTGGCCGCATGCTTCCTGGATTCCATGGCAGCCGAGGGCATTGCCGGCTACGGCAACGGCATGCGCTACCGCTACGGCCTGTTTAAGCAGGAGATCGTCAACGGCAGCCAGGTCGAGGCCACCGACGAGTGGCTCACCCACGGCTATCCCTGGGAGGTCCGTCGTCAGGACAAGGCCGTGACCATTAAGTTTGGTGGCCGCGTCGAAGGCTTTGAGGAGAACGGCCGCACGTTCTATCGCACGGTAGACACGCAGGATATCCTGGCCGTCCCTTATGACATCCCCGTCGTGGGCTATGCCGGTGAGACCGTCAACAAGCTGCGCGTCTGGGCTGCAGAGCCGGTCGAGGAGCACTTCGATCTGGAGGCTTTCAACCGCGGCGACTACGCCCTGGCCGATGCCGAGCGCGCCGAGGCCGAGGCCATCAGCGCCATCCTCTACCCCAACGACGCCGGCGAGCACGGCCGCCTGCTGCGCCTGAAGCAGGAGTACCTGTTTGTATCGGCCGGCATCTACAGCCTGCTCGACACCTTTGAGAAGGAGCACGGCGAGAACTGGGAGCTGCTGCCGCAGTTTGTGGCCATCCACACCAACGATACGCACCCCGCCATGTGCGGCCCCGAGCTCATGCGCATCCTCATCGACGAGAAGAAGCTCGAGTGGGATGACGCCTGGAACATCGTGACGCAGGTCGTGAGCTACACCAACCACACCATCCTGCCCGAGGCTCTGGAGAAGTGGCCCATCGGCACGTTCTCCAAGCTCCTTCCCCGCGTGTACCAGATCATCGACGAGATCAGCCGTCGTTGGCACGAGTCGTTCGACACCACGCAGGAGGGCTGGCAGGAGCGTCTGCGCCAGACCGCCATCCTGTGGGACGGCGAGATTCGCATGGCCAACCTGTCCGTGATTTGCAGCCACAGCGTCAACGGCGTGGCCAAGATTCACTCCGACATCATTAAGAATATCGTGCTCAAGGACTTCTATGCCCTGACGCCCGAGAAGTTCAACAACAAGACCAACGGCATCTCGCACCGTCGCTTCTTTGCCGAGGCCAACCCCACCTACGCCAAGCTCGTGACCGAGGCTATTGGGGACGGCTGGCTGAAGGACGCCTTTGAGCTGGAGAAGCTCAAGGAGTTTAAGGACGACACCGAGTTCCTTAAGGCCGTGGGTGCCTCCAAGCGCGCCAACAAGGAGCGCCTGGCCGCCTACGTTAAGGCCGAGACCGGTCTTGTTATTGACCCCAACACCGTCTTCGATGTCCAGGTGAAGCGCTTCCACGCCTATAAGCGCCAGCTCATGAACATCATGAAGGTGATGGACATCTACAACCGTCGCATCGCGGATCCCAACTTCCACGTGACGCCGACGACCTTCATCTTCAGTGGCAAGGCTGCCTCGAGCTACACCTTCGCCAAGGAGACCATCCGCCTCATTAACTCCGTGGCCGACGTCATCAACAACGACCCGCGCGTCAACGAGGTTATGAAGGTCTGCTTTATCCCCAACTTCCGCGTGAGCAACGCCCAGCTCATCTACCCCGCCGCCGAGATCTCGGAGCAGATCTCCACCGCCGGCAAGGAGGCCTCTGGCACGTCCAACATGAAGCTCATGATGAACGGCGCCATTACGCTGGGCACCCTCGACGGCGCCAACATCGAGATCGCCGACCTGGCCGGCCGCGAGAACGAGGCCATCTTTGGCCTGACCGCCCCCGAGGTCGAGCAGCTCTGGGCATCCAATAGCTACTTTGCGTGGGATACCCTCAACGGCGACCGTGAGCGCCTGGGCCGCGTGATGGACGAGCTCAAGGACAACACCTTCGCGGGTCTTTCGGGCAACTTCGAGAGCATCTACAACGAGCTCATGAACAACAACGACCCCGACCTGGTCATGGCCGACTTCCGCAGCTACGTGGATGCATGGGAAAAGCTCACCGGCAGCTACGGCGACCAGGAGACCTGGAACCGCAAGGCCCTGCTCAACACCGCCTCGAGCGGTTGGTTCTCGAGCGACCGCACCATTCGCGAGTACCGCAACGAGATCTGGCACGCGTAAAGGCTGCGAGCTCCCCTATGCCAGCACGGCATTACTCGACAGGTGTGACGTTGCGCCGCGCCCGTCGCTAATGGGTTTAGGAACATCGATGACAGAAGGAGAAATCGATGAGTAAAAAAGAATGCATCGCGATGCTCCTCGCAGGAGGACAGGGCAGCCGATTGGGGGCACTCACCCAAAAGATCGCTAAGCCGGCGGTTAGCTTTGGTGGCAAGTTCCGCATTATCGACTTTTCGCTCTCCAACTGCTCCAACTCGGGCATCGACACGGTGGGCGTTCTGACGCAGTATCGCCCCTACCTGCTGCATGCCTACGTGGGCTCCGGCGAGGCGTGGGATCTGGACAGCCGCGACGGCGGCGTGTCGATCCTGCCGCCGTACGAGACGCAGACCGGCGGCGCCTGGTATGCGGGCACGGCCGACGCCATTACGCAAAACCTCGACTACATCAAGGCCAACGACCCCAAGTACGTCCTGATTCTTTCGGGCGATCACCTGTATCGCATGGACTACCGCAAGATGCTCAAGACGCACATTGAGAACAACGCCGACCTCACGGTAAGCGTTATGCCCGTGCCGTGGGAGGAGGCCAGCCGCTTTGGCATCCTGACCACCGACCCCGAGGACGGCCGCATCACCAAGTTCACCGAGAAGCCCGATAAGCCCGATTCGAACCTCGCATCCATGGGCATCTACATCTTCTCGGCCGACGTCCTGATCGAGGCACTCGAGGAGGACGCTCTGGACCAGCGCTCGAGCCACGACTTTGGCAAGGACATCATCCCCAAGCTGCTCGGAGAGGACAAGCGCCTGTACAGCTACGAGTTCCACGGCTTTTGGAAGGATGTTGGCACCATCGCCAGCTTCCACGAGACCTCGATGGACCTGCTGGGCAACAACCCCGAGTTCGATCTGTTCGACAAGCACTTCCCCATCATGTCCAACATCACCACGCGTCCGCCGCACTACATTGGTCCGGACGGCCGCCTGGACGACTGCCTGGTCTCCAACGGCTGCAAGATCTACGGCACCGCTCGCCACTCGATCCTTTCGACCGATGTCATTATCGAGGAGCGCGCCGTGGTCGAGGACTCCGTGCTGCTGCCGGGCGCGCACGTTAAGAGCGGCGCGCACATCTGCCGCGCTATTTTGGGCGAGAACTCCACGGTCGAAGAGGGCGTGAAGCTCGGCTCTGTCGATACCACCAAGGATACGGCCGTCGTTGGAAATGACGTCGTTATCGGGAAGGGGGAATGATCCGATGATCAATCGCAAGGCCATCGGTTATATCACCGCTAACTACTCTTCGACCTACGGCAGCGTGCTGCTCAAGGACCGCCCCATCGCGTCTGTTCCATTTTTGGGCCGCTACCGCCTGATCGACTTCCCGCTGTCCAACATGATGAATGCCGGCATTAAGACCGTCGGCGTCGTCATGCCGGGCAACTACCGCTCGCTGATCGACCATGTGGGCTCGGGCAAGGACTGGGGCCTGGACCGCAAGAAGGGCGGCCTGTTCATGGTGCCCGGCAACGCGTATGGCACCACCAAGGGCGGCATGCGCTTCCTGCTGCGCGACATCATCTCCAACAAGACGCTGTTCCAGCGCTCGGACAAGCCCTATGTTGTGATGATGGGCACCAACATCATCTTTAACATGGACCTCAACACCATCATCGAGGCGCACGAGAACTCCGGCGCCCAGATGACCGTGGTGTACTGCAAGGCCACGCGCAACGTCGATGACGAGACCAAGCTGCAGATCAACGAGAACGGCCGCCTGACGGGCGTGAGCGCCGGCGTCGTGTACGGCGACAACGCCTCTATGGACTGCTGCATCGTCAACCGTGAGACGCTGCTCGAGATCATCGACCACTACCAGGCCGCCGACTATCTGGACCTGCTCGAGGCACTCCAGGGCGACTTTGGCAACATCGACGTGTGCAGCTACGAGTACAAGGGCGAGGTCGTGGGCGTGTTTAGCGAGAAGTCGCTGTATCGCCGCAGCATGGACCTGCTCGACCAGACCGTTGCCGACCAGCTCTTCGACCCCGAGCGCCCGATCCTGACCAAGGCCCACGACGTGCCGCCTTCGCGCTATGCGACCGGCAGCCACGCCTGCAACTCGATCATATCGGCCGGCTGCATCATCAAGGGCACCGTGCGCAACTCCATCCTGTCGCGCGGCGTTGTTGTTGAGGAAGGCGCCTCGGTGACCAACTCGATCATCAACCAGAGCTGCATCATCAAGAGCGGCGCCCGCGTTGAGAACGCCATCCTGGACAAGAACAACGTGGTTCCCACCAACACTGAGCTTCGCGGCACGCCCGAGAACATCCTGGTGTTGGGCAAGGCTCCGTTAACTTCCGATACCACCATCGTACGTTAACGTTGGCACCGCAACATCGCTCGTAACATGTAGAATAGCCGCCCGGTTAGCGCCAGGCGGCTATTCTCGAATTACAACATGGGAGACAATATGGCTGATTCCAGCAAAAAGATGCAGATCGTGTTTGCCTCGGCCGAGTGCGCACCGTTTGTGAAGACCGGTGGCCTGGGCGACGTGGCGGGCTCGCTGCCTGCGGCGCTCGTGCGCGCCGGCGCCGAAGTCATCGTGATGGTGCCCAAGTACGCCACCATCAAGGACGAGTACAAGGCGCAGATGGAGCACTTCTCCGACTTTTACGTGAGCCTGGGCTGGCGCAACGAGTACTGCGGGCTCGAGAAGCTCGAGCACGACGGCGTCACCTATATGTTCATCGACAACGAGCGCTACTTTGCGCGCGACTATCCGTACGGATTCTTTGACGACGGCGAGCGTTTTGCGTTCTTCTCCAAGGCCATCACCGAGAGCCTGCAGCACCTACCGGCCGGCTTTGAGTGCGACATCCTGCACTGCAACGACTGGCAGACGGCGCTGGCACCCGTGTTCTTGCGCGAGTTCTACCAGGGCCTGCCGCTGTACGACCGCGTCAAGACCGTGTTCTCGATCCACAACGTGGCGTTCCAGGGTCAGTTTAGCGACACCGTAATGGAGGACATCCTGGGTGTGGCGCATATTCCGGCGGCCGCCTCGCAGCTGCGCTGCGACGCCCGCAGCATCAACTACATGCTGGGCGCGCTGCGCTATGCCGACGCCATCACCACGGTGAGCCCTACCTATGCCAACGAGATCCAGACGCCCGAGTTTGGCGAGGGCCTGGACGGCGTGCTGCGCGAGCGTTCGTACGCGCTGCAGGGCATTTTGAATGGCATCGACGTCGCGGGCTTTGACCCGGCGACCGACAAGCGCATTGCCGCCAACTACACGGTTGAGGACCGCTCCGGCAAGGCTGTTTGCAAGGCCAAGCTGCAGGAGGAGCTGGGCCTCGAGGTACGCGACGACCGTCCGCTCATGGTGATGGTCACGCGCCTGACGCGCCAAAAGGGCATGGACCTGGTCATGTACGCGCTCGACCGCATCCTGTCCGGCGGCGTGCAGGTGGCGGTGCTGGGCACCGGCGACCGCGACTACGAGGACGGCCTGCGTTACTTCCAGGACAAGTACCCCGGCACCATGGCCGCGCGCATCGAGTTTGACCCGGCGCTGTCGCAGCGCATGTACGCCGCCGCAGACATGTTCCTGATGC
>CABUTN010000053.1 GCA_902494565.1 uncultured Collinsella sp.
AGGGCCTGGACCTTCTCGTCGTGCCCTCCGCCGAGCTCTCCCGCGGCCGCGGCGGCCCGCGCTGCATGAGCATGCCCTTCTGGCGCGAGGACCTCTAAGGTTTTCGAAGACCCGTACAGGTCTTAATACAAACATCTAGTTGTCATTAGATGTCTCCCAATGGGGCGGTGCGGGTATTCGCACCGCCCCAATCTTGTATGTGGAACGTCACCACGATTGGATGACTGCTTTTGTAAGGAGCCAAGCCATGGATATCAAGACAATCGGCGTTGAGGAGTGGCTCAACGTTTGGGAGAAGAGCGCCACGTGGGATATCGCTCAGTCGACGATTTCGTCGCTTACCATGGGCGAGCTGCGCGCGCTCGACGAGCAGGACGGCGCCACGTTCTATGAACGCCTGGACCGCGAGAAGATGAACTACGGCTGGATCGAGGGTTCGCCGGAGTTTAAGGCCGAGGTAGCCAAGCTGTATCGTCGCGAGGTCAATCCCGATCACATTCTGCAGACCAATGGCTGCACGGGTGCCAATCTCAACGCCATCATGGCCGTGGTCGAGCCCGGCGATCACGTGATTGCCGAGTGGCCTACCTATGCGCCGCTCTACGAGATTCCGCGCACGCTGGGCGCCGAGGTCGAGTACTGGGAGCTTCGCGAGGAACTCGGCTGGAAGCCCGATATCGAGGAACTCAAGCGCTTGGTGCGTCCCAACACCAAGCTTATCTGCATAAACAACGCATCTAACCCCATCGGTACGGTGCTCGATGCCGATATGCTCGGCCAGATTGCCGAGATCGCCCGCTCGGTGGGCGCCTACGTGCTGTGCGACGAGGTATATCTGCCGCTCGAAAACACTGAGTCCTTTATGTCGATGGTCGACGTGTACGAGAGGGCCATTGTCACCAACTCGTTGTCGAAGACCTATTCGACACCTGCGGCCCGCGTGGGCTGGGTCCTGGCCGACAAAGAGGTGTCCAACCGCATCCGTACCTATCGCGATTACACCATGATCTGCGGCGGCGTGTTCAACGATGCTCTGGCGACCTATGTGCTTGAGCACAAGGATAAGATTCTCGAGCGCAATCGCAAGATCGTGTTTGGCAACCGCGATATCGCGCAGGCTTGGATCGATACGCAGCATCGCGTTTCCTGGACGGCCCCGCAGGGCGTGTCCACCTCGTTTATCCTGCTGGATATTCCCGAGGATGACGAGGAGTTCTGCAGGCGCCTGCTGTCCGAGAGGGGAGTGCTGCTGGTCCCCGGTAGCCGTTTTGAGCTTCCCTGCGGCGCACGCCTGGGCTACTGCGCGAGCGAGGACGTTCTGCGCGAGGGCCTGAGGCTTTTGGGCGAGGCACTGGCGGAGTTCGATCGCTAGGATTCCGATGGTCTTCGGGGGCCTTATCCAAATTAGCCGAAGATAATCGAAAACGGACCCGTTTCCCTAGGGGAAGCGGGTCCGTTTTTCTATACCGAGAAGTCAAGTTGTTACAAATGGGGCCGTAAAGCGAGGCGGTATCCGCTGGGCCTTATACTGAGTTTCCGGTGAACGGTATCAAGCGTCTGGTAAACGGTAATTTATTTATCAGAAATGAATAGGACAAACTTTTTTCTGAATAAAAATGAAAATGGTTGAGACGCGGTGTGAACCGCTAATTCTATTCATAGCTTTATTGGAAATATGCAATTTGAGGATGGTTTAACAAAGTTTAGTTCCATTTGATTTTAGGATTAAAACGCGTTTAAGCACGTAAATACGCTTTATTAAGATGAAGTGTGCCATGCGTGAAGTATATGTGTATGCCGTTCACCCCCTATAAAAAACCGTTCGGGGGCAAGGTGGAAGTATGAGCTGATTTTGGATATAAATATGTCGTCAGCAATAACGCCTCACACGGAGGGGCGCTAACGAATCGGCCCTGACAAGGGCCCGAAAGAAAGGTAGGAGGCCATGACGAAAGGTCTGCACGTGCCTTCCGAGATCGGCAAGCTCAGGAAGGTCTGCCTGCACCGTCCCGGCGACGAGCTCCTCAACCTGCCGCCCGACGAGCTCGAGCGACTCCTGTTCGACGACGTCCCGTTCCTGGAGGTCGCGCAGCAGGAGCACGACACCTTCGCCCAGATCCTGAGGGACCAGGGCGTGGAGGTCCTCTATCTCGAGAACCTCGTCGCCGAGGTGTTCGACCAGGTCCCCGGCGCCCGCGCCGAGTTCACCGACCAGTACATCGCCGAGGCCGGCATCCGCGGCCAGCACATGCCGCAGATCGTCCGCGAGAAGCTGGACTCCATCGAGGACAACCTCGAGTTCGTCAAGAAGACCATGGCCGGCATGACCAAGTCCGAGATAGACATGCCCCTCACGGCGTCCACGACCCTCGACTCCCTGGTCAACTCCGAGTCCGAGTCCGACCTGATCATCGACCCGATGCCCAACCTCTACTTCACCCGCGACCCGTTCGCGGTCGTCGGCGAGGGCGTCAACCTCAACCGCATGTACTCGGTCACCCGCAACCGCGAGACCCTGTACGGCAAGTACGTCTTCAAGTACCACCCCGACTACAAGGACGTCTCCCTGTACTTCCGCCGCGACTGCCAGTTCCACACCGAGGGCGGCGACGTGCTGAACATCAACGAGAAGACCCTCGCCGTCGGCATCTCCCAGCGCACCCAGGCCGCCGCGATCGACGTCATGGCCCAGAACATCTTCTGGAACTCCGACTCCAAGGTCGAGCGCATCCTGGCCTTCGACATCCCGGTCTCGCGCGCCTTCATGCACCTCGACACGGTCTTCACCCAGATCGACGTCGATAAGTTCACGATCCACCCCGCCATCATGGGCACCCTGCGCGTCTACGAGCTGACCGCCGGCAAGAACCCGGGCGACGTGAACATCCGCCTGATCGAGGACACCCTCGAGCACGTCCTGGAGGACGCCACCGGCGTCGACCAGGTCAAGCTGATCCCCTGCGGCGGCGGCGACCCGATCGCGGCCTCCCGCGAGCAGTGGAACGACGGCTCCAACACCCTGTGCGTCGAGCCCGGCAAGATCTGCGTCTACGCCCGCAACACCGTCACCAACGACGTGCTGTACAAGGAGGGCCTGGACCTTCTCGTCGTGCCCTCCGCCGAGCTCTCCCGCGGCCGCGGCGGCCCGCGCTGCATGAGCATGCCCTTCTGGCGCGAGGACCTCTAAGTCTTTCCGTTTCCGGTGCGGTCCCCCTACAACCGCACCGGCTTCGCCCGTTAAACGGGCGCCACTAATACTTACGTAATTCATTTCTTCGAAAGGAATCAAACCATGGGTGTTAACCTTTCCGGCCGTAGCTTCCTCAAGCTTCTCGACCTCACCACCGAGGAGATCGAGTACCTGCTCAAGCTCTCCAAGAACTTCAAGGATATGAAGCGCGCTGGCGTTCCGCACCGCTATCTCGAGGGCAAGAATATCGTTCTGCTCTTCCAGAAGACCTCTACTCGTACCCGCTGCGCCTTCGAGGTCGGCGGCATGGATCTGGGTATGGGCGTGACCTACCTCGATCCGGGTTCGTCGCAGATGGGCAAGAAGGAGTCCATCGAGGACACCGCCCGCGTTCTCGGCCGCATGTATGACGGCATCGAGTTCCGTGGCTTTGCCCAGGACGACGTCGAGGAGCTCGCTGCTAAGTCCGGCGTGCCCGTGTGGAACGGCCTGACCACCGAGTGGCACCCCACCCAGATGCTCGCCGACATCCTGACCGTCCAGGAGAACTTCAACTACGACATCAAGGGCAAGACCCTCGTCTTCATGGGCGACTGCAAGAACAATGTCGCTCGCTCCCTCATGGTCGTCTGCTCCAAGCTCGGCATGAACTTCGTGGCCTGCGGCCCCGAGGAGTGCATGCCCGCTGACGACGTCATCGAGGCCTGCAAGCCCATCGCCGAGGCTAACGGCTGCACCATCAAGCTGACCACCGACGTCAAGGACGGCGTCACCGGTGCCGACGTTATCTACACCGACGTGTGGGTCTCCATGGGCGAGCCCGACGAGGTCTGGGCCGAGCGCATCGCTCAGCTCACCCCGTATCGTGTTACCTCCGAGGTCATGGCTATGGCCAACCCGGGTGCTATCTTCCTGCACTGCCTGCCCAGCTTCCACGACACCAACACCACCATTGGCGCCGAGAAGTGCGAGCAGTTCGGCATCACCGAGCAGGAGGTCACCGATGAGGTCTTCGAGAGCCCCGCTTCCAAGGTCTTCGACGAGGCCGAGAACCGCATGCACACCATCAAGGCTGTCATGTACGCCACGCTCAAGTAAGAGCATCTAGCATCTCGCTCGGGGTGTATTGTTGAACACCCCGAGCGGCTGTGTCTGGTAAATATCTCGCGTCGGGCGGTGGGCACGGCACGGAAGATCCGCTTCGCACGAGAAAGTTAAATGATTTATGAAGGGGGGATGAGAACTATGACTGAGACCGCTAAGAAAAAGCGCGGTATGCCTTCATCGTTCACCATTCTTCTTGCTCTGCTGGCAATTGTCGCAGTGATTACCGTTATCGTCTCCGGCACGTCCGGCGGCGCGGTTACTGCCGCCCGTCTGAGCGATTTCTGCACCGCCCCGATTAAGGGCTTCGCTGACGCTCTGCCCGTCTGCCTCTTCGTTATGATCCTGGGCGGCTTCCTCGGCATGATGACCGAGACCGGCGCCCTGGACAACGGCATTGCCGTTCTGGTGCAGAAGCTTAAGGGCAACGAGATCATGCTCATTCCCGTGCTGATGCTCATCTTCTCCCTCGGTGGTACCACCTATGGTATGTGCGAGGAGACCGTTCCCTTCTACGCCCTGCTTGCCGCTACCATGATGGCCGCTGGCTTCGACCCGATGGTCGGCGCCGCTACCGTCCTGCTCGGCGCTGGCTGCGGCTGCCTGGGCTCCACGGTTAACCCATTCGCCGTCGGCGCTGCCGTCGACGCTTTGACCGGCGTTGGCATTGAGGTCAACCAGTCCATCATCATCGGCCTCGGTGCCGTCCTGTGGATTGTTACCACTGCCATGTCCATCTTCTTCGTCATGAGCTATGCCAAGAAGGTCAAGGCTGACAAGGGTTCCACCATCCTGTCGATGCAGGAGCTCAAGGACGCCGAAGAGGCTCACGGCAAGGCTGCTTCCGAGGTTCACAATGAGGTCAAGCTCACCGGTCGTCAGAAGGGTGTTCTGATCGCCTTTGCCTTCACCTTCGTCGTCATGATCGTCGGCTTCATTCCGCTGGCCGACCTCAACGAGGGCGTCGCCAACTTCTTCGACGCTGGCGCTGTCTACGACGCCGACGGTAACGCCGTCGTCCAGGGCTGGTCTGCCCTGATCACCGGCCTGCCCATTGGCCAGTGGTACTTCGACGAGGCTTCCACCTGGTTCTTCCTCATGGCCGTCCTGATCGGTATCATCGGTGGTCTGTCCGAGAAGCAGATCGTTAACACCTTCATCACCGGCGCTGCCGACATGATGTCCGTTGTTCTCGTCATCGCCCTCGCCCGTGGTATCTCCGTCCTCATGGCTAACACCGGCCTCGACGTCTACGTCCTCGACGCTGCCGCCAATGCTCTGGCTGGCCTGTCCGGCGTGATCTTCGCTCCCATGAGCTTCCTGGTCTACTTCGGCCTGTCCTTCCTGATCCCCTCGACCTCTGGTATGGCTACCGTCTCCATGCCTATCATGGGACCGCTGGCTGTTAAGCTCGGCTTCTCGCCCGAGGTCATGGTCATGATCTTCTCCGCCGCCATCGGTGTCGTGAACCTGTTCACCCCGACCTCCGGCGCCATCATGGGCGGTCTCGCCCTGGCCAAGATCGAGTGGACGACCTGGCTCAAGTTTGCCCTTAAGCTCATCGTCGCTCTCTCCGTCGTCTGCGCCGTCATCCTGACCGTCGCCTGCGTGCTGCTCTAAGTACCCAATGGGTACCCCACGGAAACCTTGACGATCCTGCAGAGGATCACCTGGTCATCGTCTGTCCGGTGGGGTAAACCCACCGGTAGACTCCTACCTTTAGCCCCCTCCCGTTCCGTGCGCGGGAGGGGGCGCACTTATGTTGTGCGGTTCTACGAACCGCGCAACCAGTCGACGCTGCGCGCCGTCCAGAACGACAATTTGTCATTCAAAAGGCAAGGCATGACCAAAAGGTCTATGCCTTGCCTTTTTCATGCCAACTTGTACGTTCTGGACGGCGCTCGCTGTCCGTCCCCTGCCTGCGGCGCTTTCCATTGTTGGTGCAGAGGGCGCTTTGCCTACTCTGGCGGGCTTTCGCTGACTTTTGCTCCACCTGCGGCGCTGCCATTGTTGGTGCAGGGGGGTAGCTTGCTCGCTCTGGTGCCCGTTCGCTGGCTTTGGCTCTGCCTGTGACGTTTTCATTGTTGGTGCTGAGTACCTTGTTTCCCGTCCCAAATGATCTACCCTGGGTCCCCGGTGGTTGCGGTGGGCGTGTTTGGTTGGTGCCTGTTGATGGTCTGGGTATCGGGGAGGGCGAGCTCCGTTATAATCGCCTAGAACATTAAATGGAAACGGGACGGGAGCCATATATGCGCCAGGGTTTCGACAACGCGAAGTATATCGAGCTGCAGGCTGCTCACATTAAGGAGCGCATCTCGCAGTTTGGTGGCAAGCTCTATTTGGAGTTTGGCGGTAAGCTGTTTGATGACTATCATGCGAGCCGCGTGCTGCCGGGTTTTGAACCGGACAGCAAGTTCCGCATGCTCAAGAGCATCGCCGACGATGTCGAGGTTATCATCGCGATCAACGCGAACCACATCGAGAAAAACAAGGCTCGTGGTGACCTCGGCATTACCTATGACGAGGATGTGCTGCGCCTGGTTGACCTGTTTCGCGGCAACGGCTTTGCTGTCGCGGCTGTGGTCATCACCCAGTACGCCGGCCAGCCCGCTGCCGATGTGTTCCGCAACCGCCTGAACGCGCTCGGTATTCCCGCCAAGCTGCACTATCCCATCGAGGGGTATCCGCACGATGTCGATCTGATCGTGTCCGACGATGGCTACGGCAAGAACGAGTTTGTCGAGACCACCCGACCGCTCGTCGTGGTCACTGCCCCCGGTCCTGGCTCGGGCAAGCTTGCCACCTGCCTGTCTCAGCTCTATCACGAGCACAAGCATGGCACGGCCGCCGGCTATGCCAAGTTCGAGACCTTCCCGGTCTGGAATCTTCCTCTGACGCATCCGGTCAATATTGCCTACGAGGCCGCCACGGCTGACCTCGACGACGCCAATATCATCGATTCGTTCCACCTTGAGGCCTACAACAAGACCACGGTCAACTACAACCGCGACGTCGAGGCCTTCCCGGTAGTCCGTGCCCTGATGGAAAAGATCCTGGGCAAGAGCCCCTACCAGAGCCCTACGGACATGGGCGTCAATATGGTCGGCTTTGCCATCACCGATGACGATGCCTGCCGCGACGCTTCCAAGATGGAGATCGTCCGCCGCTACTTTACCGCGGTCGAAAATGTGCGCCGTACCGGCGTGGGCGATGAGCAAGTCGACCGTCTCAAGATTATTATGAAGAAAGCCGGCATCGATAAGAACTACTCACCGGCGCGCTCGGCGGCCCTCACCAGGGAGCAGCTGACGGGTGGTCCCGTGGGTGCCATGGTCATGCCCGATGGCTCCGTGGTGACCGGCAAGACTTCCACGCGCCTGGGCGCCGCGAGCTCGCTCATCATGAATGCACTTAAGCATGTCTCGGGCGTCGACCTTGAGCTCGAGGTCATTAGCGATGAAGCGATCGAGCCCATCAGCAAGCTCAAGACGCATTTCCTGGGCAGCAAAAACCCGCGCCTCCACACCGACGAGACGCTTATGGCGCTGTCGATCACCTCGGCCACGAGTGAGACGGCCGCTCGCGTCCTTTCGGGCCTGGAGCAGCTGCGCGGTTGCGATGCCTTCTTTAGCGTGATTATCTCGCCGACGGACGAGACGGTACTGCGCAAACTGGGTATCAACGTGTGCTGCGAGCCCAAGTTTGAGCGCCGCGGTTTCTTCCATCGCTAAGTTTGAAGCACCGCGGTAATTGCATTGCATTTTGGCCGTATCGGGTTAGCGCCCGGTACGGCTTTTTGATCAATAAAGCGCCTATTTCGGCGAAAAATAGCTGTTTACCTGCCTAGAAACAATTTGAGCGGTATACAATAACCGTAACTGTTTCATCCTTAGCGGGATGCCGCATGATGGATATTACCTGCCATCGTGAGGTGTGTCGGTCGCGCACGGCGCGTTAGATGCTCGTGCTCGGTTTGAGGAGGCTGCTATGGCGGGCAAGGGTCGTGCGAGTGTCAACGATATGAAGCGTGTCGAGGTGCTGGTGTTGATGGAGATCGACCAGCAAACCGAAGACAATGGCGGGCCGTATGGTTTCTCGCGCAAAACGCTTGCCGAACGCGTGGGGGTTTCGCCGTATCGTGCCCGCGCCGCAATCGATCGCTTGGATTCCGAAGGCATGATTGATGTCGTCTCGCGTTATAGCGACGACGGTGGTCAGCTTGCAAATGGCATTTGCCTCACCGAACGTGGTGAGTGGTATCTTGAGGGCGTCCGTACCGGCATGCTCGTTCAAGAAATGCTTGAGGACGAGGCTGCTGATCGATAGCAGCAGGTAACCCTTGCCATAGCGACGCCGCCTGGGAAACCGGGCGGCGTTTTGTTTCAAGATTGAGAAATGCAATCGCACGCGAGAAAAATTGCGAACGGTTCGCGGTGCGAGTATTACAATGAAGACCCGTAAGATGTGTATGGACAACTTCTACGGGAAGCGCAGGTAACTCAATATGACCAAGCATGTGTTCGTAACCGGTGGCGTGGTTTCGTCCCTGGGCAAGGGTATCACCGCGGCCTCGCTGGGCCGTCTGCTCAAGTCGCGTGGCTACAAAGTAACGATGCAGAAAGCCGACCCGTATCTGAACGTCGACCCCGGTACCATGAGCCCCTTCCAGCATGGTGAGGTCTTCGTTACCGAGGATGGTTACGAGTCCGACCTGGACCTGGGTCATTACGAGCGCTTTATTGATGAGAACCTGACCCGCGATTCCAACTTTACGACCGGTGCCATCTACAAAAGCCTAATCGCCCGCGAGCGTCGCGGCGACTTTTTGGGCGGTACCGTGCAGGTGATTCCCCACGTCACCAATGCCATTAAGGACAAGTTCCGCCGCATCGAGGAGCAGACCGGTTCCGATGTAGTCATCACCGAGCTGGGCGGCACGATCGGCGATATCGAGTCCCAACCGTTTGTCGAGGCCATCCGCCAGTACCGCAAGGAGGCCGGCCCCGAGAACGTCTGCTACATCCACGTGTCGCTCGTTCCCTATATCGCCGCCGCCCACGAGGTCAAGACCAAGCCCACGCAGCATTCCGTCAAGGAGCTCCGCAGCTTTGGCATCCAGCCCGATATTATCGTGCTGCGTTCCGACCACCATATCGATGACGCTATCCGCGGAAAGATCGCAAGCTTCTGCGACGTCGACACCGATTGCGTCTTTACCAACGAGGACTGCGCGAGCATTTACGATGTTCCGCAGCTGCTTGCCGAGCAGGACTTTGACCTGCGCATTTGCGAGCGCCTGGGTCTGGACCCGCGTGAGCGCGACATGAGCGAGTGGAACGAGTTCCAGCGCAAACAGAATCACGCCAACCATCACGCCGACAAGGTGAAGATCGCCGTCGTGGGCAAGTACACGCAGCTGCCCGATGCGTACCTGTCGGTTATCGAGGCCCTGCACCATGCGGGCGTCTTCTACGATCGCCATGTGGACGTCCAGCTGGTCGACGGCGAGAGCCTCGACGAGCAGAATGTCTCCGAGGTTCTGGGCGACGCCTCGGGCATCCTGGTCCCCGGCGGCTTTGGCAAGCGCGCCCTGGAGGGCAAGATCCTCGCGGCCGAGTTTGCCCGTGAGCACAAGATTCCGTATCTGGGCATTTGCCTGGGTATGCAGGTGGCCGTGTGCGAGTTCGCCCGCAACGTCGTCGGCCTTGCCGGCGCCAGCTCCTCCGAGTTCGATCCGGACGGCCCGTTTAGCGTCATCGATCTGATGAGCTCGCAGGAGGACGTGACCGAGAAGGGCGGCACCATGCGCCTGGGCGCCTATCCGTGCAAGCTCGCCGCCGATACCCTCGCTCGCGAGGCATATGGCGAGGAACTCGTCTACGAGCGTCACCGTCACCGCTTTGAGTTCAACAACGCCTTCCGCGACCAGCTCGAGGACGCCGGTTTGGTTATCTCGGGTCTGTCGCCTGACGAGCGCCTGGTCGAGATGGTCGAGCTGCCGCGCGACGTGCATCCGTGGTATGTGGCAACCCAGGCTCATCCCGAGTTCAAGAGCCGCCCGACCAACCCGCAGCCGCTGTTCCGCGAGTTCGTGCGCGCTTCGATCGGCCAGCACGAGGGTGTCGACCGTCTGCAGGTGACGCCCATGAACCTCGCTACGGACTAAGGGTGCCGGCGAATAAGGAATATACCGAAGCTACTCCCTCGTCGCTCGCCGTGGCGGCGGGGGAGTATCTCGATTACCTCGCGGTCGAGCGGGGTTTGGCGCGCAACACGATTGCGGCCTATCGTCGTGACCTGACGACGTACTGCGCCTATCTGGAGCGGGCGGGTATTGTGTCTTTTGAAGAGGTGACCCGTCAGGTCGTGGAGGGCTTTGTCGCCGACCGTCGCGATGGGGGCTATTCCGACGCCTCGGTGGAGCGTGCGCTTGCGGCCGTGAAGGGCCTGCATGCCTTTTTGGTGCGCGATGGGGCTGTGGCCCAAAATCCAACGGCGGCGTTGCGCCTGCCTAAAAAGGCTGAGCGTTTGCCGGAGTATCTATCGGTGGAGGATGTCTCGGCGCTTCTCGATCAAGACTTCCCCGAGGGGGAGATGGGCTTGCGCGACCATGCCATCTTGGAAGTGCTCTACGGATGCGGTTTGCGTGTGAGCGAGTTGGTGGGGCTCGATGTGGGCGATATCCATATCGACGATGGCTTTGTACTCGTTCGCGGTAAGGGCTCAAAGGAACGCCTGTCCCCGCTGGTGGGAAGCGCGGCGCGAGCTCTGACGCTCTATGTAACTGAGGGACGTTCTCGCTTGGCGGCCCATGCCCGCGGAACCGAGACCTCGGCGGTCTTTTTAAATAAGAACGGACGTCGCCTGTCGCGCCAGGCCGTGCATGCGATATGCGAGCGGTATGGGCGTCAGGTGGGGCTGGTGGGGCTCCATCCCCATACCTTGCGCCACTCCTTTGCCACCCACATGCTCGCGGGCGGTGCCGACCTGCGTGTGCTGCAGGAGATTTTGGGCCATGCCGATATTTCGACCACGCAGGTCTACACGCATGTCGACCGAACGCAACTGACCGAGGTCTATCTGGCGGCGCATCCGCTAGCACATCGCTAGCACCTCGCTGACCTGCATATTTATAAATATTAAATGGGACGGGCCCCAGATTGCCGAGACGCACTTTTGCGCGCATGGGCAATCTGGGGCCCGTCCCATTTTTCGCCAGACACCGACGCGGTGGTGGGCCGTGTGTACCGTGGGTGGGGGAGTTTGGGGGCGATGTGAACGGCGTGTAAAGGGACGTAAAAATCGCCTCAAGGTCAACTTGAAGGTTGAGGTTCGCGGGCGTGGTTCTACAGGTGGCATCCCGCCTTTGCTGCAGACACAACATATTGTGTTTTCGAACATATGCTCGGGGGTGTTTTACAACATATTGGGGGTGGAATAGTGGGGTGGGGTGG
>CABUTN010000054.1 GCA_902494565.1 uncultured Collinsella sp.
AGCGCACGCAGGGACAGGTCCGGCAATCAAGCCCCCACGCACATCATGCTCATGGCTCGCACGGCGTTGCTCCGGCCACGCGCTCGAGCTATAACACGCCCGCCTGCCGTGGTGCCCAAAAGAAAAGCTCCCCGGTGCCTATGATTATCGGTGGCGTCGTCGCCGTGCTTGCGCTTGTCGCGACCGTTTTCTTTGTCGTGCCAGCCGTTAAGGGCTTCTTTGCCGGTGAGGATGCGAAAGTCGTTGCAGGCCAGCAAGTTACTATCACGATTCCCGATGGTGCCTCGGGCGACAGCATCGCTTCGATTCTCTCCGAGAATCATATCGTCGAAAATCCCAAGGATTATTACGCGGCGGTCAAAAAGCTCAACGCCGATATGTCGCTCAAGCCGGGTAAGTATTCGTTCACCACGCTCATGGACGCGACCAAGGTCGTTCAGCAGCTCATGGAAGGCCCCAATGCGGGCTCCGATGCGCTGACTATCCCTGAGGGACTGACGGTTGACCAGGTCGCTGACCGCGTGGCCAAGGCATACGACAGTATCTCGAAGGAAGACTTCCTCAATCAGGCAAAGGCCTCCAACTATGTGAAGGACTATAGCTTCCTTGAGGGCGCTGCAAACGATTCGCTCGAGGGCTTCCTATTCCCCAAGACCTATTCGTTGGGTAAGGACCCGTCTGCCGATGATGTGATTCGCGCCATGCTTGACCAGTTCAACGCTGAGTATAAGTCGCTCGACTTTGCCAGCTGCGAGGCCAAGATCAAGGAGCGCTATGGCGTGGAGATGTCCGATTACGACATCGTTAACCTTGCCTCGATCGTCGAGCGCGAGGGCCTCAACGCCGATCAGCGCGCGCATGTGGCATCGGTTTTCTATAACCGTCTGGCCGGCAAGCTCGATGGCCTGCGTTACCTCAATAGCGATGCGACCATGATGTATGTCACCGGCGGCGAGGTTACCGCCGACGACCTGCAGAGCGATAGCCCGTATAACACCTATAAGCACGAGGGTCTGCCGCCCACGCCCATCTGCTCTCCGTCGCTCGAGGCGCTCAAGGCTACCCTTGAGCCGACCGACTCCGATGATCTGTATTTCTACATTACACAGGACGAGGAGTATTTCTCGAAGACCTACGAAGAGCACCAACAGTCTTGGAATTGATCATGAGGATTTTTAGCCCCAAACGATATGTTGCCTCAGTCGACCGCATCGACCTCGATACCCTCTGGGCCGACGGCAAGCGAGCCATTCTACTCGACCGCGACAACACCTTGGTGCCGCGTGATACCGAGCAGGTACCCGCTGCGGTTTCCGCTTGGCTCGAAGCCGCCCATGCCAAGGGCTTTAAGCTGTGCATGGTGTCCAACAACTGGCATCGCGACCAGGTCATGGCATCGGCGCGCGAGCTGGGGCTCGAGGCCATTAGCCATGCCATGAAGCCGGCGCCATTTGCCCTCAAAGCGGGTCTTAAGCGTCTGGGCGCCACGGCCGACGAGGCCGTGCTGATCGGCGATCAGCTGTACACGGACGTGTGGAGCGGTAACTTTGCCGGCGTTGACACGATTCTGGTCAAGCCGCAGGCAACCCAGGACCTGTGGTACACGCAGATCTTCCGTATCTTTGAGCGCCGGGCCCTGCGCGACCTTCCCTGCGAGGAATAGGTTTCGCCATGTCTCAGCACATCAAACACGGCTGCGACCATATCTTCTTTATCGGCTTTTTGGGCGCGGGCAAGTCGACGCTTGCGCGCAACGTGGGCACTATGTTCAAGCGTCGATTCATCGATACCGATCGTTTGGTTGTGCGTCGATGCGGTAAGTCGGTGACCGAGATATTTGAGACCGAGGGCGAGGATCGTTTTCGCGAGCTCGAGACCTCGGCACTCCGTTCGCTTCAAAGTGAGCGCAGCCTGCTGGTATCTTGCGGGGGCGGTATTGTCGAGACGCCGGTGAACATTGAGCTGATGCACGAGATGGGTACGTGCGTGTACCTCGAAGGCGACTTTGAGGACTCGTTGCGCCAGATTCGCCGTTCCGACACGCGCCCTGATTTCCGCTCGCCCGAGCATGCGGCACAGCTCTTTGAGCATCGCCGTCCGCTGTATCGCCAGGCCGCCGATATTACCCTTGATATTCGCAACAAGTCCTTCGAGGACGTTTCCTACCTTTGTGCCGAGAAGCTTTTGGAGCGTGGACTGCTATGATTCGCCGTCAACTTATCAATTTCCAAAACCGCAGTGTCGATGTCCGCGTCGGATTGGGCGCGTTCGAGGAGCTGCCGCGCATGTTTGCCTCGGCTGTGGGCAAGCCTAAGCGCGCGATGGTGGTTTGGAACGACGCCACATCCGAACGTTTTGGCGAGGTCGTCGAGCATGCGCTGGTTGACGCCGGTTTTGCCGTGTCGCTGCTCGTCCTCGAGGTTTCGCCTGCCGGCGCTACGCTGGCCGATGCCGATACCGTCTTTGGCGCCCTGTCGGCTAACGGCATTACCTGCGATGATCTCGTTGTCGCTGTCGGCGACACGGCGACCTGCTCGGTCGTTTGCTGGTGTGCCAATCAGTGGTGCGGTCGTACCGAGTGCGCCTTGCTGCCGACGACGTTTGACGCCATGCTCACGGTTGCGACGACCATGAAGCCGCTCGTCGCCTCGTCGGCGAATGCGCTTCCCGCTATCGCGTTCCGTCCCGAGCCGGGCTTGGTCGTGTGTGACCTCGACCTTGTTTGCGAGGCGGACTCCGACGACCTCAAGCTCGGCTATGCGGTACTTGTTGGCACCATGCTTTCGAGCAGCAAGTCCCGCTGGAATCAGTTTACTGAGACCGTCCCCGAGATTCTCGCGGGCGAGGAGGTCGCGCTCGTCAATGCCATTCAGTGGTCTCAGACTGCCCGCAAGGACGTACTGATGGCCACGAACCCGAGCGCCCGCCATGCGCTCGATTTTGGCAAGACGGGGGAGCGTACCCTGCGCGCCTGCTTGGGCGATACCGCTTCGCAGGTCCCTGCCTACCAGCTGTTGTCCGAGGGCATGCGCTTTGAGGCGCGCCTAGCACATGATGCCTGCGACTTCGATATCGATTACGTCTTTGAGGTCGATGACTGCCTGGAGGACTTTGGTATCGAGGAGCTTGCCTTCGATCTGGAGCCTGCCGCATATATCGAGGAGTTCCGCAGGCAGCAGTTTGTCCGCTCGAACCGCAGTATGTTGCCGCTGCCCGCGGCACTCGGCGCCATTCGTCTTACGAGCGTTGAGGACGAGGTTCTTGAGCGCCATGCTCACGCCTACTTGGCTTCTCGCAAAGATCTTCTCTAAGTTTTATTGACATCTATCGTCTTTCGTATCATGTTGAGGGGCGGGTTTTCAATCGGTTGCGGATCGCATGCGATTCCGTCGTTCGGTTGAGACCCGTCCCGCACTTTTTGAGACAACAAGAAAGGAATCTGCATGTCTGAGTTTGCTGCCGGTCCTGCCGGTCGTATCGAGCGTGTCCGTACCCTGATGGCTGAGCGCGGCTACGATGCCATCGTGGTGCGCGACGAGGCCAACCTTCGTTGGCTTACGGGCGTCAAGGGCGTCTTCGACTACACCTTCGAGTTCCCGCACGCGGCGTTTATTACGGCTGACCAGTGCCTGTTCCATACCGACTCGCGCTACCTCAACAGCTTTGAGGAGAACACGCCCGCCGGCAGCCCCTGGGTCTACGACATGGACGAGGGCACCATCCCCGGTTGGGTCGCCGGTAAGATCGCGGCCAACAAGTGCCGCGTCTGCGCTGTCGAGGACGACATGCAGATCAACTTCTACCAGGGTATTCAGCGTGGTCTGGAGGACCGTTCCGTCGCCTGCATGCTGCCGCTGATGCATGACGACATTCGCAAGATGCGCGCCATCAAGGACGCCGAGGAGATCGAGCTCATGCGCCATGCGCAGTCGATCACCGACGCCGCCTTCCAGCATATGCTCGGCTTTATTAAGCCCGGCATGACCGAGAAGCAGGTTCGCAACGAGCTCGAGAACTTTATGTTCGCCAACGGAGCCGATAGCCTGGCCTTCGGCTCCATCGTGGCGAGCGGTCCCAACACCGCCAACCCGCACGCCGTGCCGAGCGACCGCGTGATCGAGAAGGGCGACTTCGTCCTTATGGATTACGGCGCGGGATACTGCGACTATCGTTCCGACATGACGCGCACCGTTGTGATGGGCGAGCCTACCCAGGAGCAGCTCGACCTGTACGCGCTCGTGCGCCGCACCCACGAGGAGTGTGTCGCCGCCATCCATCCGGGCGTCGAGGGCAACGACATTTTCAAGCTTTCCAAGAAGATCATCGGCGATGCCGGCTATGGCGATTACTACAACCATGGTCTGGGTCACGGCGTTGGCATCGACATCCACGAGCTGCCCAACTTCAACCGCAGCAAGAACATCATCGAGGTCGGCTCGGTTGTCACCATGGAGCCCGGCGTGTACCTGCCCGGTGTGGGCGGCGTGCGCCTGGAGGATTACGGCGTGGTCACCGAGAACGGCTACGAGCCCTTCACCAAGACGCCGCATGACCTCCACGTCATCGATTGCTAGTCTTCTTCGTAGATAGTTTGGGGCGGGGCGTTCGAAATGATTCGGGCGCCCCGCGTTCTCTTTTTATGCGCTCGCTGCAGGCGCCGTCTGCAAGTGTATAATTTCTGTCGTATGTAATTTGGACGCTTGTGCGTTCTGCCCATAACAAGAAAGGTCGCTATGCCTACCATTTCTACCGCCGACTTCAAGAACGGCCTCGGTCTCCGCATTAAGGACAAGGTCTACACCATCGTCGAGTTCCAGCATGTCAAGCCGGGCAAGGGCGGCGCGTTTGTGCGCTATAAGACCCGCGACATCAAGAGCGGCCGCGTCGTCGAGAACACCTGCAACGCCGGCACCAAGTTCGAGAGCGTCATGCTCACCACCCGTGAGTTCCAGTACCTCTACAACGATGGCGCCGACTACATCTTCATGGACAACGAGTCCTATGAGCAGGTTCCCGTTCCCGAGGACATGGTGGGCGAGAACTCCAAGTGGCTGCGCGAGAACGACATCTGCCAGCTGCTCTTCGCCGACGATGAGCTCATGGGCGTGACCCCGCCGATGTTCATCGAGACCACCATCGTCCAGACCGACCCGGGCTTTAAGGGCGACACCGTCCAGGGTTCCACCAAGCCGGCCACGATCGACACCGGTGCTGTCATCCAGGTCCCCATGTACCTCAACGAGGGCGAGGTCATCAAGGTTGACACCCGCGACGGCAAGTTCGTCTCCCGCGTCTAGCAACCAACTCTTCTAGGAGGACTCATGCCCCAGGAAATCAAGATTGACGGCATCGGCATTTCGCCCGATGTTCTGACCGCCATCGTCTCGCGCGCCGTGTCGGATGTCGAGGGCATCGCCTCCGTTGGCGTCAAGGACCTTGCCACCAACCTTGTCTCCATGATGTTCTCGTCCAAGGCCCCGGCTTCCGAGCCGGCGGTCGAGGCCGAGGTCGTCGGCGACAAGCTCGCACTCACCGTGCGTGTCGTGGTGTTCTTTGGCTATCCGTTCAAGAAACTCGCCGAGGCCGTTCGCGCCGCCGTGGTCGCCGCCATCGATGCTCAGGTGGGCGTCGAGGTCGAGCGCGTTGACGTTTGCATCGACGGCCTCGTTTTCCCCAAGGAGTAACCTTTGAGCCTTAAGGTTTATCGCGGGCGCACGCTTGCCCGCAGTCAGGCGCTGCAGCTGCTGTTCCAGGCCGAGGCCACGGACAGCCCGCTCGAGCGCGTCCTCGAGGGCGATTTCCTGATCTCGAAGGGTCCCCTCGACCCCTATGCGCTGGAGCTTTGCCGCGGTGCCTACGAGCATATCGATCGCATCGACTGTGCCCTGCGCGCCGTCGCCAAAAACTGGGATCTTATGCGCATGCCCGGCGCCGACCGCAACCTGCTGCGTATCGCCGTCTACGAGATGCGCTTCCTCACCGACGAGGAGGTCTCGGACGCCATCGTCATCAACGAGGCTGTCGAGATCGCTAAGGCTTATGGTACCGACCAGTCCGCTTCGTTTGTCAACGGCGTGCTGGGCAAGATCGCTCGCAGCGAGGAGCTGCCGGGCGAGGACCTGTACCAAGAGCTGCTGGCCGAGGATCGTGCTCGCGAGGAGGCACGGGCTGCCGAGGCGGCCGCAAAGGTCGCTGCTGCTCAGGCTGCCGCCGGTGTACTTGACGAGGACGCGGACGCTGCTGAGGCCGTCGAGGCCGACTCCGTCGAGGAGTAGCCATGCCAGAGGGTTCCGTCCGCAACTTCGATGAGATCTCGGATCGCTTGGACCAGATTATCGCCACCGTTCGCTCCAAGGATACGTCCTTGGAGCGTTCGCTCGATTTGTTTGACGAGGCGATTGAGCTGGGCTCCCGTGCGGTCGATATGGTCGACAAGTTTGAGCTTACGCCGCGTGAGGCCGACAAGCTCGAGCAGGAATACGATGAGGATGCGGCAAATGAGTCCCAAGATAGACAGGCTGCATCCCCGGATACGAATGGTTGATGGCATTCATGAAACGCGTGCGTCTTGATGACGAACTGATTTCACAGGGCATCTGCGCCGATCGCGCGGATGCCCTTCGCACTCTTATGGCCGGCTTGGTTTCGAGTGGCGGTGAGCGTTTGACCTCTCCGGGGCTCAAGGTGACGCCGGGCCTGCCACTGCACGTTAAGGGGCGTATTCCGTACGTTGGGCGCGGCGGCCTTAAGCTCGAGGGTGCGCTCGATGCGTTTGGGATTGATCCGACGGACCTTGCTTGCCTTGATGTGGGCTGCTCCACGGGCGGCTTTACTGATTGCCTGCTCAAGCGCGGCGCCGCGACCGTTGTCTCGGTCGACGTGGGCCGTGCCCAGTTCGACTGGTCGCTTCGTCAGGACGATCGCGTGACGCTCCACGAGCGCATGAATGTGACGCAGTTGCCCGAGCTCGGCTACGGCGGCGCTATCGACCTGGCCGTGTGCGATGTGTCGTTTACGAGTATCGCGAATATCATCGACGCCGTGCTGGCGTGCCTGAAGTCTTCCGGTTCGTTTTGCACGCTCGTAAAGCCCCAGTTTGAGGCGCCGGCTGCGCTGGTGGGCGAGGGCGGCATCGTGACGGATCCCGCAGTGCGTGTTGACACACTCGTGGCGGCGATTGAGCTGTTCGCCGCAAAGGGCCTCTTCCCGGTCGACGTGTGCGTGTCACCCATCCATGGCGCCAAGGGCAATGTTGAGTTTTTCCTGTACGGCACGAGGTTTGTCCCCGGCGAGCGCTCCGATGATGAGCTGCAATCCCAGGTATCGGTTTTGAGCGAGAAAGCTGCAACGCTATGAAGGTCTTTCTGGTTCCCAATTACTACAAGCAAGAGGCGGTCGAGAGCGGCCTGATGCTCGAGCTTTGGCTTTCGCGCCAAGGTTACGAGGTCGCATGGGCTGCCGACCAGCGCTCCAAGATTCAGAGCACGCCCGATGTTGACGATGCCGACCTGGTCATTACGCTCGGCGGCGACGGCACGTTGCTGCGCGCCGCACGTATCCTCAATTACCGTGAGATTCCCATTTTGGGGCTTTCCTATGGTCACCTGGGTTTTTTGACGGCGGCCAGTCCCGAGGAACGCGATATTTTGCAGGTTGTGAGCGATGCCCTGTCCGGTGAGCTCCACGTGAGCCGCCGCGCCACCATCGCCGCGGATATCGTCTCGGTGCGCGATGACGGCACGAAGGACGTCGTGCGCACGTTTGCTCTCAACGATATGGCGCTCACGCGCGGGCCCCTTTCCGATATGGTCGAGTTTGACATCACGGTGTCTGGACATCATATCGATCGCTTGCGCGGTGACGGTGTCGTTGTGTCCACGGCGACCGGCTCTACGGGCTATGCGCTTTCTGCCGGCGGCCCTATCGTGAGCCCCGATTACACGGGTATGGTTTGCGTGCCCATCGCTCCGCATACCATTCAAGCTCGCGCCTTCTTGACCTCGCCAAGCGATGTCGTCGAGATCTTTATGTCCGATGATCGCCCGAGCGTGCCAGCGATTGCCATCGACGGACAGTTTATTACCTGCGATGGCACGGTCGCGAGCGTGGCTGTGCGTCGCGGTCCCGGCGATGTGCTGCTGCTGGATTACGGTCCCGAGAGCTTCTATAACTCGGTGAGCCGTGTGTTCTATGGAGTGCGCCATGATCGATGAGCTGCAGGTTTCCAATATTGCACTCATTCGCGAGGCGACGTTGGTTCCGAGCACGGGTCTAACGGTTCTGACCGGAGAAACCGGTGCCGGTAAGACCGCGCTGCTCTCGGCGCTCAAGCTTATTTTGGGCGAGCGCGCGGATTCGTCGACGGTGCGCGAGGGCGAGACGCTGGCGAGTGTCGAGGCGCGGCTGTTCGACGGTCCACACGACACGGAAGGCTTTACCGTACAGCGCAGTCTTTCTGCCGAGGGCCGCAGCCGCGTGAAGATTGACGGCCGCATTGCCAGTGTGCGCGAGCTTTCGGAGCGCGTTGGCGTGATGATGGATCTGTGCGGCCAGCACGAGCACCAGCGCTTGCTCGATCCGGCGCATCACGTTGCGATGGTCGATGCGTGGGCGGGGCGCTCTGCGCTCGAGGCGCTCGAGCACTACCGTGCTTGCTTTAAAGCCTCGCGCGCGGCCGCTAAGGAGGTCCGTCGCGTCGAGGAGGCCTCGCGTGCGCAGGGGAGCCGCGTCGAGGAGGCGCGCTTTGCCCTCGAGCGCATCGGCGAGGTCGACCCTAAGCCGGGTGAGTATGAGGAACTCGAGGAACTGCTGCCGCGCTCCGAACATGCCGAGGTGCTGGTTGCCACAGCTAACGATGCCCATGCATCGCTTGCCGCCGAAGGGGGAGCGCTCGATGCCGTGAATGGCGCCGTGGCCGAGCTTTCACGTATGGCGACCGTTGACCGCAAGCTGGGCGACATTGCCGATGCGCTTTCGGATGCCTGCATCTCGCTTGAGGATTGTGCCAACGAGCTGCGCGCCTATCGCGATGGGGTCGCCTTCGATCCTCGTGAGCTCGCTCGCATGCGCGAGCGGTATTCCGACCTCAAGGGCCTGCTGCGTCAGTGGGGTCCGACCATGGACGATGTCTTTGCCATGCGCGACCGCTCACAAGAGCTGCTTTCGCTGGTCGATGATGGCGATGAACAGATCAAAAAGGCGCGTGAGGCACTTGGGAGCGCCGAGCGCGAGCTGTTCGCTGCTGCCAGGGCACTTAAGCGCGCTCGCAATACGGCGGCCCCGCGCTTCTGCCACGAGGTGGGCCGCCAGATGGCTCGCCTGGAGATGGGTAGTGCCGAGCTCGTCTGGGAGTCGCGTGATCTTCCCCGTGCTGAGTGGACGCCCGTTGGTCCTTCGAGCTACGAGCTGCTATACCGCAGCGGTGCCGGCTTGACGCCGCGTCCCCTGCGTCGAATTGCGTCGGGCGGCGAGCTCAGCCGCGTCATGCTGGCAAGCAAGGTTGTCCTCGGTAACGCGGACGGTGTTGATACGCTGGTGTTTGACGAGGTCGATGCTGGTGTCGGTGGCTCCACGGCGCGTGCGCTCGCGGGCGTGCTGGCAGATCTCGCCGCTACGCATCAGGTGATTGTCGTAACTCACTTGGCGCAGGTCGCCGTCATGGCTGACAAGCATTATGTCGTCAGCAAGGAACCGGGCGATGTTCCCCAGACGCATTTGGACGAGGTAACCGGCGAAGCGCGTACCGCCGAGATCGCCCGCATGTTGAGTGGCGATCAGTCCGAGGCAAGCTTGGCCCACGCAAAGCAGATGCTCGAAGAAGCTCGAGGTTAGGTCGTATCAGCGGTGTAGGTGGGACAAAATAGACTGAAATTTTTGTCCCGCTACGCGTTTTACTCAACGACCTTGTCCGGCTGGATGAGCTCCTCGTAGTAGCTGATATGTTCGCGAGCGTCTTCAATCTCGGGCAGCAGGAAGTTGTAGATGACTTCGATGATCATCGTGGCGCTGATCTTAGAGAACGCAAAGTCGCCCGTCGTCAGCAGCGCTTCGTGGTTGACGGTATTAAAGGTGTAGTCTGCCAGACGCGCGAGCGGGGATTTGCTGTCGCTGCTGATGACGACTACGGTTGCGCCGCAGTTGCGAGCCGCTTTTGCCATGCGATTCAGTCGGCGCGATTTGCCGGAGTTTGAGATAAGCACGATGACGTCACCCGGGCGTAACGTGAGCGCAAAGCCGATTGATGTCTCGCTAATGGTGCTCGCCATGCAGCGCAGGCCCAGCTGCGAAAACTTAAACGTCGCATCGAGCGCGACCGCGTTCGTATTGCCCACAGCCGCAAACTCAATAACCCCTGCATGCTTAAGGGCATGCACAACAGCCGCCAGCGTATCGTGGTCGATTCCGTCGATGGTCGCATTAAGCTCGCTCACCTTGGCAGCCAGGATGTTCTTGAGGCTCTGCTCCATATTGTCGAGCGAGACCTCGTCGGTCAGGGCCTCGTTGCGCTGGCTTTCCAAATCCCTCGCCAACGAAAACTGAAAGCTGCGGAAGCTGCCAAACCCAAGCTTGCGGCAGAAGCGCGAAACGGTCGCCTCGGACGTGGCAGCGGCGCGTGAGAGCTGAGCCGCCGTGAGGCGTGGAGCCTCGGACTGGTGCTCCAATATATAGTCGACAATGCGCTGCTCGGACTCGCTGTATCCCTGGTGGGTGCTAATGAGGGAAAGTGCGCTCTTGCTACTATCGGTCATGGATGGCTCCTGGTTGGCATGAAAATCTAATTTGATTCGCAATGCCATAGTATACGGGCATTTTCAATTACAAGATACACCTTGCCGTTTCAAGTGTTGATGGTAAACTTTCACTTACCGTTTACGGTTATGAAAGAACCTTTCACCGGAGAATTGCACCTTGTCTCTTCTCACGCGGACGGTAGGTTGGTATCTTTCAGTTGTGGAAAAACGCGCATCGAAGCGCGTGTAGGGGAGCGCCCGCGGGCGCTGTACTCAAGAAGGAGGGACACATGGCTAAGTTTGACATCATCGCTGCGACCGGTTGCCCGACCGGCATTGCGCACACCTTCATGGCGAAGGAGGCGCTGGAGAAGGCAGCTGCCGAGCGCGGTCTGACCATTAAGGTCGAGACTCATGGCCAGGTCGGTGTCGAGAACGAGCTCACCAAGAGTGAGATCGCTGGTGCCAAGGCCGTCGTCGTCGCAGCCGACAAGGATGTCCAGGCTGAGCGTTTCGCCGGTAAGCCCATGGTTTCCGTTGGTGTTTCCAAGGCCCTGTCCGTTGAGGCCGCCGGTAAGCTGATTGACCGCGCGCTCGCCGCCAAGGGCGACAGCACGGTTGCAGCCGCTGCCGATGTCGAGGACGAGGTCGAGGAGAAGGAGTCCATCGGCCACATCATCTACAAGCACCTCATGAACGGCGTCAGCCACATGCTGGTCTTCGTCGTTGCCGGTGGTGTTCTGACC
>CABUTN010000055.1 GCA_902494565.1 uncultured Collinsella sp.
AGACTGGTCTGAAACGTTTGATACCAGTCTTTTTAGCCCCGTCCCAAATGAACTGCTTCTAAGTTGCGGTGGAATAGGGATTGATTGGCGGCTGAAGAGCCAAAAACAGTCCCTATTTCACCGCAAGTGGTAAAGGTGCCCCTAGTGGATGGGCTGGTAACGGGGGCAGTAGCTGATGGCGATGGCGTCGACGCCTACATGGGTGGCGATGGTGCAGCCGATGGGGCCGGTGCCGGCGTCTACGTAGTCCTGGCCTGCGAGTGCCTCGTCGACAAGCTCCTGCTCCTCGGCGGCACCGGTCGTGAGCACGCGCACGCTGGAGCCCGGATGCTCGGCCAAAAACGCGAGGCAGTCTGCCATGGTGTTGGCGACGATGCGCTTGGCGCCGCGGCCCTTCTTGATGGCCTTGATCTCGCCCGACTGCCACTCCGGCGAAACGGCCAGGCGAATATTGAGCATCTGCGTGAGCTGGCCGGCGAGTTTGGGCGCGCGGCCGTTCTTAACGAGGTTCTCGAGCGTGCGGGGAATCAGCAGCAGGTGCGCGTCGGGCAGGGTCGCGCGGATCTGTGCCTCGGTCTCGTCCAGGCTGCGGCCGTCCTCGCGCATGGCGAGCGCGTACTCCACCAGCAGGCCCTCGGCACCCGAGCCGGTGCGCGAATCGATGCAGCGCACGTCGAGCTCGTGGGTCTCGGCGACCAGGCATGCGTTGGAATAGCAGGCGGACCATTCGCTGCACAGCGAGATAAAGATCGCGCTGTCGTGGCCGTCAGCACGCACGCGGTCAAAGAGTGCCTTGAACTCGCCGGCACTCGGCTGCGAGGTGTGCGGCAGCTGCTCGGAGCCGGCCATGCGCGCGACGTACTCCTGGGCGGTAATCTGTACCTGGTCGAGCAGGTCCTCGCCCTCGATAATCACATGCAGCGGAATCACGTAAATGCCGAGTTCTTGAGCGCGGGCGGGGGAGATGTCCGACGTGGAGTCGGTTATGATGGCAAAAGACATAATTGCACCTTTCGTTGGGGCGCTTGCGCGCCGCCTTCTTAGAGCAAAGTGCGACAAGTATAGTTGAGTTGCTCTACATTGCTAGGTTCAATTGTTGAATAGTCAACAGTTTGAAGTGACGGTGTGGAAATCATCAACTGGGGAAGAGGGATGCCGATGGCGGTATTACAGCTATGCGAGCGGCCGATTGTGTTGTTCGATTTTGACGGCACGGTGGCCGATACGGGTCGGGCGGTGATGACCTCGACGCGCAAGGCGTTGGCCGCGCGCGGGTTTTCGGAGGCGCAGATGGGTGACCTGCGCCGCATGATCGGGCCGCCCCTGTGGAAGAGCTTTCACGACTTTTATGGCTTTTCCCGCGAGGAGTCGCTTGTGGTGGCCGACGAGTACCGTGCCTTTTTTGACGAGCTGGGACCGGAGGAGTATCCCGTGTTCGACGGGATCCCCGAGCTGCTGGATGGGTTGGTCGCCCAGGGCAAGCGCTTGGCCGTGGCGACGTCGCGCATGGAGGCGAAGTGTATCGACATGGTGCATGAGCTGGGTCTTTCTCAGTTTGAGGCGGTGGCTGGCATGAATCCGCTGCAGGGGCGCGAGACCAAGGCCGATTCGGTCCGCGATGCCCTGGCAGAGCTCGGTATGACGGCGTGCGATGCCGTGATGATCGGCGATCGCTTCAACGATGTGGAGGGCGCGCACGCAATGGGCGTACCGTGCATCGGTATCTATTCGGGCGCGGCGGCGCCGGGCGAGCACGAGGCGGCGGGTGCCGATGCAGTGGTGCACTCGGTGGCCGAGCTTGCTAAACTTTTCGCTATATAAGCACTTGATGTGAGGGGCGGGCGTACCCGTCGCTCATTGGTAAGGAGGCAGTCCATGAATCAGGTGGAGCAGAGCGTTACCGAGTATGTCGACGAGGTCTGGGAGGATGTCGTCGCCGATATCGAGCAGCTGGTGAGTTATCCGTCCGTAGCCGTTGCTGCCGATGCGGAGCCTAGCGCGCCGTTTGGCCGCCCGGTTCGTGATGCGCTCGATTGCGCGCTCGGCATTGCGCAAAAGCTCGGCTACCAGACGAGCGACGACGAGGGCTATGTGGGCATTGCCGATATCCCGGGTCGCGGCGACAAGCAGCTCGCGACCATCTGCCACGTGGACGTGGTGCCCGCCGGCCCCGGCTGGAACACCGACCCGTTTGCGATGGAGCGTCGCGAGGGATGGCTGCTCGGCCGTGGCGTGATTGATGACAAGGGTCCGGCGGTGTTGTCGCTCTACGCCGGTGCCTACCTGCTCAAGCACGGCATTGTGCCGCGCTATACCTTTCGCGCACTGCTGGGCTGCGATGAGGAAGTGGGCATGTCCGACGTTCACCATTATCTGGAGAACCACGCAGACCCCGACTTTTTGTTTACGCCCGATGCCGAGTTCCCGGTCTGCAATGCCGAGAAGGGCCAGTTTGGGGCGACGTTTGTGAGCCCCAAGATCGACGGCGGGCGCATTGTGTCCTGGAGCGGTGCCGAGGCGAGCAACGCCATTCCGTCGCAGTCCATCTGCGAGCTCGCGATTGCCGCCGATGAGCTGCCGGCGCCCGTTGAGAACGCCGACCGCCTGGAGATCACGGCGCTTGATAACGGGCATGCGCAGATTTTCGCCCACGGTATTGGCGGCCACGCTTCGATGCCAGAGGGAACGATCAACGCCGTCGGCCTGATCGTGGCGTATCTGCGCGAGGCCGAGGACGCGTTTGGTGCACGCGACGAGCGTCTGCTGACGCCTGCCGAGCACGAGTTCGTCAAGTTCCTGGCCTTTGTGCATGCGGATGCCTATGGCCGCGGCCTAGGTATCGATGCGACGAGTCCGGCGTTTGGCCCGCTTACCTGCAACGCTGGAGTCATCCGCGTGGCGGATGGCCATATTGAGCAGGTCATCGACGTGCGCTTCCCCGACAGTACGAGTGCCGATACCATCCGCGAGCAGCTCGACCCGCTCGTGGGCCGTTTTGGCGTGACGTGTCAGCTGGGTCGCGCTAAGGTGCCGTTCTCGGTGTCTGCCGACGATCCGGCCGTGAAGGCGCTTATTGATACCTATAACGAGTTTACGGGCAAGCATGCTGAGCCCTTTGCTATGGGCGGCGGTACGTACGCGCGCAACTTTGCCCGCGCCGTCTCGTTTGGCCCCGAGGAGACCGGCCTGGAGCTGCCCGAGTGGGGCGGCCAGATGCACGGTCCCAACGAGTGCGCCAACGAGGACCAGCTCAAGCAGGCGCTCAAGATCTATATTGTTGCGATCCTCCGTTTGAATGAATTAGAGCTTTAAGGTCTCGCGGTTTCCCAATCTAAGTTGCGGTGGAATAGTTCCTAGAATGGGCCATTTGATGGCCAAGCAGGAACTATTTCACCGCAACTTTGTTTTTATTGGTGTAAAAGGCGGGTCATGCTTGGTGGCGGGTTTGTTATTCGTTTGTAAAGGCCGTGCTGCGCTTGCGGTAAGGGTCTATCAAATGCCCGTAAGAAACCGTAGTTGGCGCGGGCACTGCCCGATCGAGGCCGTATCTTTCCAAACAGCAAAGCGGGCAGGGTGCCCGCGAATCGCATGTATGAAAGGAAGATCATGCTCGATCAGGCTTATTCTCGTCGTCAGTTCCTCGGCCTCGCTGGTGGTCTTGCCAGCATCGTCGGTCTCGGTCTCGTTGGTTGCGGCGGCTCCGGCGCATCCGACGCCGCCGACAAGGGTAGCGCCGCTGCTGCCGAGTCCGTCTCCGGCGAGGTGACCTACGACGGTGCCTCTTCGTTCCAGGTTCTCGTCGAGGCCGCTGCCGAGAAGTTCATGGATGCCAACCCGGACGTCTCCGTCTCCGGCTCGGGTAACGGTTCGGGCAAGGGCCTGACCGCTGTTGCCGCCGGCACCGTCACCATCGGCAACTCCGACGTCTTCGCCGAGACCAAGCTCGAGGCCGACCAGGTCAAGAACCTCGTCGACCATGAGGTCGCCGTCGTGGGCATGGGTCCCGTCGTCTCCAAGAACGTGACGGTCGACGACCTGTCCCTCGAGCAGCTCAAGGGCATCTTCTCTGGCCAGATCACCAACTGGAAGGAGGTCGGCGGCGACGACGCCACCATCGTCGTCCTCAACCGCAAGGCCGGCTCCGGCACCCGCGCCACCTTCGAGGCCGCCGTCTTTGGCGACGAGGCCGTCGACTTTAAGGGCGACGCCGAGCTCGACAAGTCCGGCGACGTCCAGACTCAGATGGGCAGCACCGATAACGCCATCTCCTACCTCGACTTCTCGCACTTCGATGACTCCAAGTTCAACGCCATCAAGGTCGAGGGCGTCGAGCCCAAGAGCAAGAATGTCACTGATGACTCCTTCAAGATCTGGGCTACCGAGCACATGTACTGCTCCAAGGACGCCGACGAGGCCACCAAGGCCTTCCTGGAGTTCATGCTTTCCGACGACGTCCAGGGCAAGCTCGTCGAGGAGCAGGGCTTCATCCCCGTCTCTGCCATGAAGGTCGTCAAGGACGCCAGCGGCAAGGTCTCTGCTAAATAAGTAATCGCCCCGGAAAGGTTTGCAATGGCAAAACAGCTGCCAAAGCGCGACCTTGAGAACGTGGGCCTGGGCGTCACGGGCGCGTGCGTAGCGCTCGTGACGCTTGTCGTTGCCGCGCTCATCTTTATGGTCGCCCAAAAGGGCCTCTCGGCTTTTGTCAAGGACGGCGTCTCGGTCGTCGAGTTTTTCACCGGCACCAAGTGGGACCTGGCCAACACAGCCGAAAACGGCCTGCCCTATACCGGCGCCCTGCCCCTGATCGTCACCTCGTTTGCGGTCATGGTGCTCTCCACGCTTATCGCGCTGCCCATCGCCATCGGCTCTGCCATCTTTGCGGTCGAGATTAGCCCTAAGTTTGGCTCTAAGATCTTTCAGCCGCTCATTGAGCTTTTGACCGGCATCCCCTCGGTCGTCTTTGGCCTGATCGGTTTTCACGTGGTCGTCGGTCTTATGAAGAGCGTTTTCCACGTGAGCACGGGCCTGGGCATCTTGCCCGGCGCCATCGTGCTGGCGGTCATGATTCTGCCGACGATGACCACGCTTTCGGTCGATGGCTTGCGCGCCGTGCCCGACGGCTACCGCCAGGGCTCGCTCGCGCTGGGCTACACCCGCTGGCAGACCATCTGGCACGTGGTGCTCAAGTCCGCCATGCCGTCGCTCATGACCGCGGTTATCTTGGGCATGACCCGCGCCTTTGGCGAGACGCTCGCCGTGCGCATGGTCATCGGCGGCATCGAGGCCATGCCGACGTCGCTGCTGTCGCCGGCGTCCACCATCACCACCACGCTCACCACGTCCATGGCAGTCTATGCCGAGGGCTCGGCCCAAGACGATGTTCTGTGGGCGCTCGGCCTGCTGCTGATGGGCATGAGTCTCATCTTCATCCTAATTATCCACCTTATCGGCCGCAAGGGGGCGAAGGCTCGTGGCTAGCACGCGTATCCACATCGACGAGGCGAGGCTCGGGCGTGTCCAAAAGCAGGACCGCTTCGCCACGGGCGTGTTGACGGCGATCGTCGCCATCGTCATGCTCATCGTCGTCTCCATGGTGGCCTATATCCTGTTCGAGGGCATCTCGACGCTGTTCCAGCCGGGCTTTCTCACGGAGCCGTCGCGCGCCAACGGAACGCAGGGCGGCGTGCTCTACCAGCTGTTCGACTCGTTCTACCTGCTGCTGATCACCCTGATCATCTCGGTGCCCATCAGCCTGGGTGGCGCGGTCTTCCTGGTTGAGTACGCGCCGGACGGACCCATCCGCGACATCGCCTCCACCGCCATCGAGACGTTGTCCTCGCTGCCTTCCATCGTCGTCGGCATGTTCGGTTTTCTGGTGTTCTCGGTGCAGCTGGGCTGGAAGTACTCCATCATCTCCGGCGCCGTCGCGCTCACCATGTTCAACATCCCCATCCTGGTGCGCGTGATCCAGCAGGCGCTCGAGGACGTGCCGCAGGCCCAGCGCGATGCGTGCCTGGCCATGGGCCTCACTCGCTGGGAGGCCACGCTGCACATCCTGATCCCCGAGGCCATGCCTGCCATCGTGACGGGCATCGTGCTTTCGGCCGGTCGCGTGTTTGGCGAGGCCGCAGCGCTGCTCTTTACCTCGGGCATGAGCTCGCCGGTTCGCCTGAACTTCTTGAGCTTTAACCTGTCGAGCCCCACCTGCGCTTGGAACGTGTTCCGCCCCGGTGAGTCGCTCGCCGTGCATATCTACAAGATCTATGGCGAAGGCAGCCCCGAGGCCCAGCAGATCGTTTGGGGTACCGCGGCACTGCTGATGATTTGCGTGCTGCTGTTTAACGTAATCGCCCGCATTGTGGGCAAGCAACTGGCAAGGAAGATGACGGCCGAATGAGCGAGATGAATGTAACGCCCGCAACCGAAGCGGCATCGTCCGACACCCGGGACTTCCTGTCGAGCGTGGGGGAGAGCGAGAAGCGCGTGCGCGTGAGCGGCAAGGCCGTGAGCGACGAGGTCGTGCTCTCCACCAAGGACGTCAACGTGTACTATGGCGACCACCATGCACTGCACAATACGTCGCTCGACTTCCACAAGGGCGAGATCACGGCGCTCATCGGGCCTTCGGGCTGCGGTAAGTCGACCTTCTTGCGTAGCCTCAACCTCATGAATCGCGAGATTCGCGGCTGCCGCGTGGAGGGCGAGATCAACTATCGCGGGCGCAACGTGAACACCAAGACCGAAAACACCTACGAGCTGCGCCGTTCCATTGGCATGGTGTTCCAGCAGCCCAACCCGTTCCGCAAGTCCATTCGCGACAACATCACGTTTGCGCCCAAACGTCACGGTATCACCGACCGTGACGAGCTTGATCGTATGGTCGAGGAGAGCCTGCGCGGTGCAGCGCTGTGGGACGAGGTCAAGGACAAGCTCGACAAGAGCGCCTACGCGCTTTCGGGCGGTCAGCAGCATCGCCTGTGCATTGCGCGCACGCTGGCGCTCAACCCCGACGTGATTCTGTTCGACGAGCCCTGCTCGGCGCTCGACCCCATCTCGACGCTGGCGATCGAGGACCTCATGTCATCGATCGTGGCCGACCGCGCCATCGTTATCGTGACGCACAACATGGAGCAGGCGTCGCGTGTGTCCAACCGCACGGCGTTCTTCTACATGGGCGATATGGTCGAGTACGACGAGACCGACGAGATTTTCCAACGGCCCAAGGATAAGCGGCTGAATGATTACCTCACCGGCATGTTCTCCTAGTCCGGGACATGCTTGAGGCCCGCGGCGGCCACGGTTGTCACGGGACTGATTGGAGAGGCGGGTCATCTCTTTTGGGAGATGGCCCGCCTTTTTGCTCTGCGACCGAAACGACCGCCACAAAGGGGACAGGCGCCTTCGTGGTGGTTTGGGGTGGGGCTCGCTGCTATCATGGACAACGTTGAATTTCTACGAAGGAGCAGGGCATATGGCGATTCTTTTGGGATGCGATTCCGTCAGCCTAGAGTTTCCCACCAAGCATATTTTCGATAGCGTGACGCTCGGCGTGGGCGAGGGCGACCGCATTGGTATTGTCGGCAAAAACGGCGACGGCAAGTCGACGCTGCTGAGCGTGCTCGCCGGCACGCTGGAGCCCGATGACGGGCGCGTGACGCACCGTCGCGGCACGACGATCGGTCTGCTCGGCCAAAAGGACAACCTGGTCGATACCGACACCGTGCATCATGCCGTCGTGGGCGACACGCCCGAGTATGAGTGGGCGTCGAGTCCGCGTACGCGCCAGATTCTGGCTGGCCTTATTAGCGATGTGCCCTGGGAGGGCACGGTGGGCGAGCTTTCGGGCGGCCAGCGCCGTCGCGTGGACCTCGCGCGCCTGCTGATCGGCGACTACGACGTGCTCATGCTCGACGAGCCCACCAATCACCTGGACATGCGCACCATCAACTGGCTCGCGCGTCACTTAAAGGCCCGCTGGCAGCGCGGCCAGGGCGCGATGCTCGTGGTCACGCACGACCGCTGGTTCTTGGACGAGGTCTGCACCAGTATGTGGGAGGTCCACGACGGCCAGGTCGATCCCTTCGAGGGCGGCTACTCCGCATATATCCTGCAGCGCGTGGAGCGCGACCGCATGGCCGCGGTTACCGAGGAGCGCCGTCGCAACATGGCGCGCAAGGAGCTCGCGTGGCTGAGCCGCGGTGCCCAAGCGCGCTCCACCAAGCCCAAGTTTCGTGTGGATGCCGCTCGCGAGCTCATCGCCGACGTACCGCCCGTACGCGACGAGCTGGAGCTCAAGCGCCTCGCCGTGAGCCGCCTAGGCAAGCAGGTTATCGATGTGGTCGACGTGGACGCCGGCTATGCGGATGCCGATGGCGCGCCCAAGCAGGTACTCTCCGACGTGACCTGGCTCATTGGTGCGGGCGACCGCTATGGTCTTTTGGGCGAGAATGGCGCTGGCAAGTCGACGCTGCTTGATGTGATCCAGGGCAAAATTGCGCCCACGCGCGGCCGCGTGAAGATTGGCCAGACAGTGCGCTTTGGCGTGCTGTCGCAGCAGCTCGAGGAGCTCGAGCCCTTCATGGGCGACACGATTCGCGAGGTGCTCAGCAACTATAAGAAGTACTACGTCATCGACGGCAAGGAGACTTCGCCCGAGAAGCTCTGCGAGCGTCTGGGCTTTACGACGCAGCAGCTCTGGAGCCGCATCGGCGATCTTTCGGGCGGCCAGCGCCGTCGCCTGTCGCTGCTGCTGACAATCCTGGACGAACCCAACGTGCTCATCCTGGACGAGCCCGGCAACGACCTGGATACCGACATGCTCGCGATTGTCGAGGATCTGCTGGACGGTTGGCCCGGCACGCTGATCCTGGTGACGCACGACCGCTTCTTGATGGAGCGCGTGACCGACCAGCAGTGGGCGCTGCTCGACGGCCACCTGACGCATATGCCCGGCGGCGTGGACCAGTACCTGCGCCTGTGCAACGCCACCGCCGAGGGCGAGCCCGTGGGTGCGCCGAGCGCCAAGACCGGCACGTTTGACACCGGTGCCGCGGCTGCTGCGGCCGAAAAGCCCAAGTCGAGCGGTCAGCCCAACGGCCTGTCCAACGCCGAGCGTCAGAAGCTCCGCCGCGAGGTGAGCTCGCTCGAGCGCAAGATGGAGACGCAGCGCGCCCGCGTTGAGGAGGCCGAGGCCGCGATGGCCCAGGTCGACCCCACCAACTACACGGCGCTGGGCGAGCAGCAGGCAAAGATCGACGAGGCTCACGCCGCCATGGACGAGTTGGAGATGGTGTGGCTCGAGGCGAGCGAAAAGCTCGAGGGCGAGGAGTAGACGAGGATGATCAAAGCCGCGTTTTTCGATATCGACGGCACGCTGCTGAGCTTTAAGACCCACCGGATTCCGGCGTCGGCGCAGCAGGTGCTCGACAGCTTTCACGAGCAGGGGATCGCGTGCGTGATCGCCACGGGCCGTCCGACCTACCAGATGCCGGACTGGCTGTTCGACCTGGGCTGGGATGCGTACATTACGCTTTCGGGCCAGCACTGCTTTGATTCCGAGGGGGTTTACCGCAGCTGCCCGATCGATCCGGACGACGTCGCGGTGATTGTGGACCAGGTGGCGCAGGGGCGCTACGACTCGCTGTGCATGCAGGGCGAGAACTCGTTTGTGAACCGCCTGTCCGAGCGCGTGGTGACGGCTGGCAGCAACGCGGGAATCGTCTACCACGAGGAGCCGTTTGAGCACGCCTTTGACGCGCCGGTCTACCAGTTCTGCGCCTTTGTTGATCCGGCCGACGAACATATCGTGACCGACGCCGTGTCGCATTCGCTCACCACGCGCTGGTGCGACCTGTTCTGCGACATTATTCCCGCTAACGGCGGCAAGGACCTGGGCGTGGCGGCGACGCTCGAGCGGCTTGGTATCGACGCGAGCGAGGCGATTGCCTTTGGCGACGGCGAGAACGACCTGTCGATGTTCTCGGCCGTGGGCACAAGTGTGGCCATGGGCAACGCACAGGACACGGTGAAAGCTGCGGCGACCTATGTGACGACAGCCGTGGACGACGACGGCATCTACAACGCCGCGAAGCACTTTGGACTGTTATAGCTGCGGCTCGGCACCTGGGGACGTTCCTTTTCTGCCGGCAGCTGGGGACACTCCTTGCGGGGCGTCCCCATTTTGTTTTCGTCCCGCACGTTTTGTGAAACACGGCTAACTTTTAGACAAAGTAGTAAGACATGGGCAACTTTTGCGGTAAAGTTAGCCGTGGAAAGTATCCAAAGGCTAACTAGCAATCATCGCGAAAGGCAGCTCATGGCCCTACGTGAATCCGGAGAAGACTATCTCGAATCGATCTACGTTCTGTCGGAACGTCAGGGCATCGTGCGCTCGATCGACGTTGCGGAGTACCTCGGCGTAACCAAGGCGAGCGTTTCCAAGGCCATGGCGACGCTGGAAAGCAACGGCTATGTCGAAATGGGCAAACGAGATGTTCATCTGACAGAGCGCGGTCTGGAGGTCGCGCGCCAAATGTGGGAGCGCCACTGCTTTTTCGTGGGGCTGCTAGAGGATGCGGGTGTTTCGGCTGAGGTCGCGTCGCAAGAGGGCTGCCACATGGAGCACTGCCTAAGCGAGGAAAGCTTCGAGAAGCTGAGGGCGATGCTGAACCGGGGCGAGGCGACGGGCCAAGCGGCGGAATCCTAACGAACCCCCAGTAGCGCGGAGTTCGCGCAAAGCGCAAACCAGCGAGCGGGACCAAAGGCCCGACCAACAAAGTCCAACTCAGACAAGGAACCCCGCCAGCAAGCGATGCCCAAGAACCGCCAGCTGTGTCACCGCAGGCCGGGGCCGGGCTTGGTTTTGAAAACACTCCGCAGACCAGTACGGCGCCTTGTCCGCAGCTCCGCAGGAGCAGGACAAGGCGCCGTACATGGTCGAGGACGTTTTCAAAACCAAGCCCGGCCCCGGCCGGAGGGACCACAAACAAGCTACAGGTTCTTGACACCCATCGCGCGCATGGCGTTCAGAATGGCGATGATCGCCACGCCCACGTCGCCGAACACAGCAAGCCACATATTAGCGATGCCCAGCGCTGCCAGCACAAGTAT
>CABUTN010000056.1 GCA_902494565.1 uncultured Collinsella sp.
GCGCCCCCGGTCCCCGGGGCGCGGCCCTCTTGCTTAAACTGCTCAATTTTTCGTGCTCACGGTGCTCATTTCCCGGTGATCACTCGGACCACTTCTTAGTGAACATCAACAAATGTAAAGCTCGCAATTCCGATAGCGGCTTCAATGCCTGCGGAGGTGACTAATCGGGATCGCTCGTTTTTCATCACTAAAGATATCTTGTGAAGCTCGGGCTCAATTAGGTCGTTCTTCAGGTCAGCTAATGTCGAGGTGTCGATGGGCCTTTCGCTCAGGCCTTTGGACAAGGTATCCCTAAACACAAGAAACGACTCTTCGTTTCTAATGCGGCAATCAAGGATGCTACGCAACGTTGCATTTTCAGCAATGGGGAGGGGGCAAGATAACCGGCGAATGGGTATGGTCTGATCTTTTCGAGGATAAAGGGTGGAAGTTGCGGACTCGAGGAACTCAATCTGAGCTGGACGAGTGGTTAAATACGAGCTATTCGAAAAATAGGGATTGACGAGGGCTTGAAAGCAATCGTCCAACAATGGCAGTAGGATAGTCAAGATGCCGCCTTTCTCCAGCATGTCTCTATCCAATCGCGTTTCGCCTTGGCTTGTATAGAGCGATTCGTATTCAGACGGGATTACCAGGAAATCGACATCCATCTCATCATGGGACCCATATGCATCCATTCCCTCAATCGCTACATACAGATTCCCATCTGGTGCTTGTTTTAAAGTGCACGAGGTAGAGGAACAGAATTGTCGTACGAGTTCATCCCAATAACTCGATATCAATCCTTTTGCTTTTGATTCTCTTTCGATTTGTCGCGCTAGGCAATCTTTGCAAAGAGGAATGTAATTGCTCGAAAATCCGAGTATTCCAGCTTTGACTATGTCTTCGACTCGCATGGTCAAATAGATCCCGAATGCAAGTTCATCGACTGAGACATAATCATCGTGCCCCATTTCGAATGCCGATTCTATAGGGCAATGAATCAGTGTTTTATCTGCATACAATGCTGAGAACTTTGCCAAATGGTAAATGTTTTGCTCTCGACAGGCATAGTCAGTGCAGGGGAATTTGCCTCCTTCAAGGGTGGAGTCAACAGAAAAATTGAACAGGGATTGATTTTCGATTTTTTCGATTGGGATAAGGGGTGCAAGGCCCCTAATAAAGGCGTCGAACCTCCTTTGCCCCAGTTCTTCTAGGTACGCAATTATTTCGGCAAGAGAGCTGTTCTTGAATGCGGCTAGATAAGAATAAAGGTCATCGTATGCATGAGTCGCCATTTCGCTCACCTACACTTTCGGAAAGAGTTTTGCGTCGTTATTTCCGAGGCGTCGTTGGGCTCGCAATCGACTCTAGTGTGCAGCTGCTTCTCGACGTACTCCCTCATGTTCTGCCTCCACATGTAACTAATTGATTTGCTATGTGCCATTATGAATGGTATATAGCAAATCAATTAGTTACATTTAATGGAGCATTGCGAGCGTGGCGCGCGCAAAGAAGAGTCGTTGTATGGAGGCTTCCGGCAACGGCCTTTTGTACGTCCGTGACTGTTGGGTGCTATCGCGGATGACGTCATTGTTGCCTGCACTCTCGATCCAAGGATGTAATTACGGAAGTGCGGGGAAAATCGAGAACCTTCGAGCACAACGCGATTTTTAGCACCAAAACCGCAGTTCGCGGAAGCGAAAACTGGGGCCTGGTTAGCATTTCTTCGATTTTCCCCGCACTTCCGAATTTGACCCCTTGCCGCACCTTGATCACGTCTTCAAGTGGCTGGTTCATCGCTAATGGAGTTTTCTGCGGTGCTTGAATTGCGGTGTTGTGATTAGGGCAAAAGGCTCTTGGCTCCGGGGAGGCTCATCGCACGAAAATTCAAGTTGCTGCTGAAGTAGGGCTTGCTTCGGCAGCGCTAACAATAAGGGCGGCTCTGCTAGTCTCGGGAGACCGCGGCATTCGGCGGGCCTGCCGAATGCCGCGATCAGTAGCGGTCAGTAGCGGTCAGTATATTCTTCGGAGCCGTTTCTCTGGGCTTCGGCGGACTTGCCAACTCGCGCTTGGGCACTACTCAGTAGATTACTCAGCAGTGCCCAGTAGATTACTCAGTAGTGCCCAGCAGGGGGAGGGCAGCAAACGCAATGGGCCTGTTTCCCGGCTAGGACCTGCAGCCTCAAACTTCGCTTGGCATCCTGTAGAACTGGTGCGGGTCTTTCGGGCTTTTCCCTACCCATTCCAACAGGCCTCGCCCGGCAAGGTCTTTCAGAGTCTTCGAGGCCGTTTTCCTACCGACATTGGACTCCCGCGCGAGGTCGGAGGTCGTGATTTTCCCCTGAGCGGCGGCAATTGCCATCGCTGCTCGTTCGCGCTCGCTGAGGAGCGGTCGGTTGTCGGCCGCGGTTCTCCTGAAGGCCGCTTTCTGTAACCCAGGACGCTCGAAGACGACGACGGTGCTGTTGACGGTCTGCTCGAAGCGGAACCTCACGCCGGCTGCCTCGCAGGCCTCCTTGATGCGCGGTATGCCCGTGCCGTACTGCTCGATGACGCCGGCGCGGAACAGGGTGCGCGCGATCGCGGGGTTTCGGAGGCCGAACTCGCTCGCGGTACCGTCTAGGTGCTCTTGCGGCGAGTCGCCCTCGGGGAACAGGCCCGGGCTCACGATCTGGACGGTGTCCATGAACACGTTGACCTCGACGGCGGTGCCGGTGGTGTAGTCGCGGTGGCACAGCGCGTTGGCAACCGCCTCGCGGATGGCCTCGGCCGGGATCTCGGGGATCTCCTTGCGGTACATGCCCGTCTCGCCGATGACGAACTCGCGCCTGATGTTCGACGTCACGAAGTACTCGGCGAAGTCGAGCAGCTTGAGCATGGTGCCGCACTCGCGGCGCAGGTCGAGGATCTTGGCCTTGGTGTTGCCGCCCAGAAGCCCCAGCTTCATCCTGGGGTAGGTGTCGGATCCCTCGCAGAACAGCTCCACCGCGGCGTTTCTTAGGCTGCCGTCGGGCGCGACGAGGTCGAGCCTTGCCAAGGTGTCCTCCACGCCGGCGAACCCGCCGCCCACGCGTCCGGCCCTGCCGCCGCGCGCGACGAAGTCGCGCACCGCCTGCTCGTCGGCGTCGGAGACGGGCCTGCCGGACGGCAGCGAGTCCCACGGGCTACGGGCGCGCTCACGCTTGACAACCATGGCGCTCAGCTCCGAGGCCGACAGCGCTTTGTTCGAAGTCCCCACGCGGGTGAAGTAGCGTCCGTCGGCGGAGTAGGGGGCGTCGGCACCTGAGAAGGCAATTTTGATGTATCGCAGCCCATCATCGGCGTCGAGGCACTCGACCGTCGGGAACACCGCGGGCTCGATCTTGTCGGACACCCACGACGTCACCTGGCGCAGCGTTGCGTCGCTGACATCCTGGCCGATGACATCGCCGTTGTCCTTCACGCCGAAGTAGAGCTCGCCGCGGCCGTGCTTGTTCAGCATGGCGCTGATGGCTTGCAGTGCTTCTTTATGCTCGCCAGTGGACTTCTTGAACTCGACGGTCTCGCTCTCGCTGCCCAGGTTCATCCGCGCTGCCTTTCCCGTTCGTTGCTTGTCTCGTTGGATTATACCGTGGTCACCATGGGCGAAAACGTGGAAGCGCGCTTGCTTGCCTCTACCATGTTCTCATGCGCCTTAATGCCCTTTGTGAAGAATCGTCCCATTGGGAAACGGGTCCCTATGGAACGATTTTGGTATCAGGCATAGGGGGGCGCTATCGTGGATGTCGTCACCATTGCCTGCGCCCTCGATCCAGAGATGTAATTACAGAAGTGCGGGGAAAAATCGAAAACCTTCGAGCACAACGCGGTTTTTTTGTATCAAAACCGCAGGTCGCGGAAGCCTAAAACGGGGGTCTGGTCAGCATTCCTTTGGTTTTCCCCGCACTTCCGAATTTGGCCTCTCGCCACATCCCGATTACGTCTTAAAGTGGCGCAAAAAGCCGTGTGCTCTGCTTGATTTTGCTCAGGAATTATGCCTGAGGGGTAGTGGATTCGCCTTTCTCCGCCGTGCAGCGGCACGTGTAGGGCTCTCTGGCTCAGGCGCGAGTCGCTTCCCGTCTGAAAAAGTTCTTAAAACAGCTTTAAAGTTGCCTTTGGCCTACATTGACAGCGTACAATACGAATGTTTACCATGGCAAAAGCTAAATTTGGGGAGGGGGAGCGCACGGTGGAAGTGCTGGTTGTTGGCAATACCGCGTATGTCGATGACGACTTTTGTGCCAAGGCGTTTCCCGGTGACCATGTTCAGGTCGTGGCGGCCAACGAGGCGCGCCGCGACGGGTCGTCGCTCCATGCGTCTTGGAAAGAGCTGCTGCAGCACCTGGACCAGGCTTACGAATTCGACCGTGTGGTCTACCTCTCTACCTATCTCACGCCGCATACCGAGGCCGTTGGCGACATCGAGCTGCTGCGCTCCGTCTTTCGAGCTTGCATGGGTCGCCAGATTCAGCTGCTGTTTGTGACTGGTCCCATGGGAGCGGACGGTGCGGTGGACGTTGCGGGGCAAAACGGCAAGGGCATCATTGCCCGTGCGGCCAACGACCTGTGCCGCTACTATGCGGTCCGCGACGGCATTCAGGCCAAGATCTTGCGCGTGCCGTATCTGTACACCGCCTCGCCCACGCTGGAAGACCCGATTTTGACCCCGCTGTTCGAGGCGTGCTCGCAAGGCTCTGCTGTCATGAGGGCTGGGGCGGACTCACCGCTCGGTGCCCTCTGCGCCGAGGAGCTGGCCGTTCTGGTGCGTCGCATCTTCGACAGCTGGGATGCCACATTCGAGGAACTCGAGGTTCCGGATAGCTTTGCCCACACCGTGGGAGACCTGGGCGAGGCGCTCAAGGGCTTGTTCCCGGGGCTCGACATTACCTACGACGGGGACGCCGTCGTCTCCATTGCTCCGAGCGATACCGTCCGCACGCGCTACGGGTGGTTCCAGCGCTATGACGTGCTGCGCGATCTTTCGACCATACACGCCCGCTGGGAGCAGACCCTCGCGGGCAAGCGCCATCCGCTGCGTGCCGCCATCGACCGCATGCGCGGGCGGACACTGCCCATCAAATGCCTGGAGACCGCGCTGGCCTGGGTGCTCTTTGAGGGCCTGGAGCTGGTGTTTTCGCAGTCTGCTCAGCTTAACGTGCTCGACTACCGCCTGCTGTACGTGGTACTGATCGGCACGCTGTATGGGCTCGATTTTGGCCTGGTTGCGGCGCTGCTGGCGTCGGTGGGTTTGGCAGCCAGCTACTTTACTCAGTACGGCTATACCTTCCAGGGTCTGTTCTACGAGCCGTCCAACTGGCTGCCGTTTATTGCGTACTTTGTGGTGGGTGCCGTGTGCGGCTATGTGCAGCTGCGCAGCAGCGAAGCCATTAGGGCGGAGCGCGATCAAAACGAGCTCGTGCGCAACCGCAATACGTTCCTTACGCAGCTCTACCACGACGCGATCGAGGACAAGCGCGCGTACAGGCGCCAGATCGTGGGTCGCCACGACAGCTTTGGCAAGATCTTTGCCGTGACGCAGGAGCTCGACGTATTCAACCCACGCGACATCTATCGCAAGTGCTGCGAGCTTCTGGGCGAGATCCTCGAGAACGATTCGGTGGCGATCTACCATGTTTCGGGCGGGGCATTTGCACGCCTGGTGGCGGCAAGTCCCGCGATTGCCGAAGATGCCGCACGCTCGCTCACGCTTGAGCAGCTTGCACCTCTTTTGGGCGACGGGGGTCGTTCGAACCTGTGGGTGAACCGCGAGCTGACGCCGGGGCTTCCTATGTTTGGATACACGATCGAGCGCGACGGGGCACCCGCCGTGTTGATCTTTGTGCGTAGTGCGGCCGAAAACCAAATGACCCTCTATTATCAAAACCTGTTCCGCATCTTGTGCGGGCTGGTCGAAAGCGCGCTGGGCCGTGCCTTTGACTATGAGGCGGTGGCGCAGGATAAACGCTGCGTTGATGGCACTTGCGTGCTCAAGCAGGCCGCCTTTGGCCAAGAGCTCGCGGCGGAGCAGGCGCTGGCAGATAGCAAGATGGGGAGTTTTTTGCTCCTACGCGTGGTACCGGGCATGGAGCCTGTCGGCGAGCTGGTGGGCGCAATTGGGTCGACAATCCGCGAGAGCGACGCGGCGGGCTTGGTCGACGGCGACGTGCTCTACCTGCTTATGCGCCAGGCAAAGGCGTGCGATCTTCCCATTATCCGCGAGCGCCTGAGCGCAAAGCAGATTGCGGTGGAGCCCGTCGATGGCGAGGACATCGTGGCGTTGCTGCAGCACATCTCTTACACCGGTGACGGTGAGGGGGGTGCCGCTTGATCTCGCTTGTCGTTGCTGCCGTCTTGCTGCTGATTCATGCTCTGGTTTGCCTGATGTTGTGGACGCTCATGAAGCTGGGCCTGCTGCCGGTGCGCGGGCACATGCTGGCTGTGATAGTGCTGGTGCCGCTGTGGGGCCCGTTGCTGTTGGTTCTGCTATCGGTCCGCAGTGCGGTGTTTGGCGAGGGGCTGAAAGAGTCTGCGCTGGAGTCGCTGCGCTTCAACGACGACCTGCATCGCAGCATCCTGGTGCACGACCGTGACGCCGATGCGGGCGTGGTGCCGCTCGAGGAAGCGCTCATCGTCAATGACCCGGCATACCGGCGCCGCCTAATGCTCTCCATGCTCACCGAGGAGCCCGACGCGTACCTGGCGCAGCTGCAGGCGGCTAAGCTTAACGACGACGTTGAGGTGGCGCACTATGCCGCGACGGCGGTGGCGCAGATCTCCAAGGAGTCCGACCTTAAACTGCAGCAGCTGGAGCGTGCCTTTAAGACGGACCCGAGCGCGCAAAACCTCAACGAATACTGTGATTTTCTTGGTGAATACTTGGGCTCGGGCTTGGCTGAGGGGCGCGTTGCTCAGATTCAGCGCCAACAGTACGCGCGCCTGCTTGCGCGTCGCTGCGAGCGCGAGGATACCCTTGAGCTGCGCATTCGATACGCGACGGCGCTGGCCGATGTCGGACAGATCGACGAGGCGCAGGCCGTGACCGATCAGTTGGTTCTCGACGTGCCCGAGGAGCAGGAGGTTTGGATGCTTTGCCTGCGCCTGGCCGTGATGCGCCGCGACGGTGACGAGGTCCACCGCGTGATCGATGCGATTGACAAGCAACATGTGTATTTGAGCGCCGACAACCGCGAAAAGTTGGCGTTTTGGCGCGACGGGGAGGAGGCCAGATGAGTGTGGCACAACATATCCGCGATCGTGCAGGCCGCTTTCTTTGGATGGGACTCCTCGTGGTGTGGGCGGTCTTTATTGCCATGGCCGCCGTGCTGCTGGTGGAGCGTGCCGGCGTGCAGTACAGTGCGGGCCAGCATAGGTTGGGGATGCTTGCCGCCAACGACGCGGTGCCGGCCTCCTCGGCAATCTTTGGCCAAAAGCCCACGTGCCTGGTCATTACCGACTCGGACCAAGATGGCGTCGAGGACGTAAAGGAGCAGTTCGACCAGATCCTGCTCGACATGAAGATCGCGCACCGCGACGTTGACATTGCCCTGGATGGCGCGGATGCTATTCCCTCGCTGACCTCCTTCGATCGCGTGATTTTGCTCATGCCGTCGCTCGATGGGCTCAGTACGCACCTGAGCGACATTATGAGTTGGGTGAGTGCCGGCGGTTCGCTTATGCTCGCCATGCCGCCGGATAACTCGAGCTATCTGCAAGTGATTGCCTCCAAGCTTGGCATTGAATCGGCCGGATATGACTATGTAAAAGCCGAAAGCATTGTGCCGAGCGAGGACTTTATGCTGGGCGGGGGCGAGCGCTACGAGCTCTCGGACCCCTTTGATTCGTCGCTTTCAGTATCGCTGCGCGAGACGGCGCGTGAGTGGGCTAAGACTGGCGATGCGGGCGCCCCACTCATTTGGTCTAATGACTGCGGTAGCGGGCGCACCGTGGTGTGCAATATCGGTATCTATGACAAGGTCATGCGCGGTTTTTACGCCGCGGCGATCAGCCTGCTGGGTGATGCCACGGCCTATCCGGTCATCAACAGCGCCGTGTTCTATTTGGACGACTTTCCTAGCCCCGTGCCCTCGGGCGATGGTACTTATATCAAGCGTGACTACGGCCTTTCCATTGCGGATTTTTACACCAAGGTCTGGTGGCCCGATCTGCAAAAGCTCGCGCAAAAATACGGAATTCGCTATACCGGCGTGATGATCGAAAACTACGAGGACGCGGTCAACCAGACCGAGCCCGCGCGCCAACCCGATACCACGCAGTTCCGCTACTTTGGCGGCATGCTGCTGCAGATGGGCGGAGAGTTGGGCTTTCACGGCTACAACCATCAGCCGCTCGCGCTCTGGGACACCGACTACGGCACGCTGTACGTCTACAAGACGTGGAAAAACAAGGAAACGCTCGTCGCTTCGCTCAACGAGCTTATAGCCTTCCAGGACGAGGTCCTGCCCAACGCTCATGGCTCGGTTTACGTGCCGCCGTCGAATATCCTTTCGGCCCGCGCGCGCAAGCTTATCGGTACCGATGTTCCGCGAATTAAGACCATTGCCAGTACGTATTTTGAGGACGGCACCGACCTGCCGTACGTGCAGGAGTTTGGCGTGGCGAGCGATGGCATTGTGGAGCAGCCACGTATTGTCTCGGGCGGCATGGTCGACGATTCCTATATGCGCCTGGCAGCCGTGTCCGAGCTCAACATGCACTACGTGAGCACGCACTTTATGCACCCGGACGACCTTTTGGACCCCGATCGCGGTGCCAAGGAGGGCTGGGAGGTCTACAAGGGCGGCCTGGTCGACTACCTGGAGTGGCTTACCAAATCCGCGCCCGATCTGCGGCACCAGACGGCGTCGGAGTGCTCCGGTGCCATCCAGCGTTTTTCGTCCGTGACGGTGAGCGTGGATACCAGTGCGGATGCCTGGACGCTCAGCCTGGGCAATTTCCACGACGAGGCATGGCTCATGTTCCGCGCCAATAATGGCGAGCCGGGTGCGGTGACGGGTGGCGAACTGACGCACCTTACGGGCGATCTGTATCTGCTCAAGGCAAATGATAAGACCGTGACGATCGAGCGCAAGGAGGGCGGCGATAAATGAGAATCTGCTTGGTACTCGAGGGTTGCTACCCCTATGTGCACGGCGGCGTATCTACCTGGATGCATGGCTACATTACGGCCATGCCCGAGCACGAGTTTGTGCTGTGGGTGATCGGCGCGCATGCTGCCGACCGTGGCAAGTTTGTCTACGAGCTGCCCGGCAACGTGGTCGAGGTGCACGAGGTGTTCCTGGACGATGCCCTGCGGCTTTCGGGCGAGCAACATGAAGCCAGTTTTAACGACCGTGAGCGCGAGGCGCTACGCCGTCTGGTGTCGCTCTCCAATCCGGATTGGGATGTTCTGTTCGATATCTTCCACCGCCGTCGCGTGCATCCGCTCTCGTTTTTGCAGAGCCGCACGTTTATGGATATCTTTCGCGACGTGTGCCTGGCCGAGTATCCCTACACGCCCTTTGCCGATGCATTCCACACCATGCGCTCCATGTTGCTGCCCGTGCTCTACCTGTTGGGCAGCGATGTGCCGGTGGCCGATGTGTACCATGCCATCTCGACCGGCTACGGTGGCCTGCTCGCCTGCCTGGGCTCAAGCGTTCACCATGCGCCGGTGCTGCTGACCGAGCATGGCATCTATACCCGCGAGCGCGAGGAAGAGATCATTCGCGCCGATTGGGTGGTGCCGTCGTTTAAGGACCGCTGGATTCGCTTTTTCTACCTGCTTTCGGAGGAGATCTACCGCCGCGCCTTCCGCGTGACGAGTTTGTTCCATAACGCCCGCAAGACGCAGATTGATATGGGCTGCGATGCGGACAAATGCCTGGTCATCCCCAACGGCATCCAGTTCGATCGCTTTAAGGATATTCCCTTAAAGCCAGATGACGGCTGGGTGGACATTGGCGCGGTGGTGCGCCTGGCGCCCATCAAGGACGTCAAGACTATGATTTATGCCTTCTTTGAGCTGCACGAGCGCCTGCCTAAGGTGCGCCTGCACATCATGGGCGGCGTGGACGACGAAGAGTACGGCGCCGAGTGCCATGCGCTGGTTGACACCCTGGGCGTGCGCGACCTGATATTTACCGGCCGCGTTAACGTGGTCGAGTACATGGAAAAGCTCGACTTTACCATTTTGACGAGCATCTCCGAGGGCCAGCCGCTCAGCGTGCTGGAGTCGCTTGCAGCGCGCCGTCCCTGCGTGACGACCGAGGTGGGCTGCTGCCGCGAGCTGCTCGAGGGCGCCCCGGGCGACGACTTTGGCGTGGCGGGTTTTGTGACGCCGCCCATGTATCGCAAGGGCTTGGCTGATGCCATGGAGCGCATGTGCGTGAGCCGCGCCCGCCGTATCGAGATGGGGGAGCGCGGGCAGCGTCGCGTTGCCACGTACTTTTTGCACGAGCAGATGCTCGCCAACTATCGCGCGCTGTACGACGAGACGGCGTGTGCGTTTAACCTGCCCAGAGAGGGGGAGTAGCCGGTGGCCGGAATTGGTTTTGAGCTCAAGCGCCTGTTTAGGCGCAGGGGCCTGTTTGCCACGATGCGCGCTTATGGCTACGCCGGCATTGTGTGCACGGGTCCCATGCTGTTGGGCGTGCTGCTCCAGGTGGGTATCTTGGTGCTGTGCGGTCTGTGGGACGTGGGCCGCGCCAACCAGGATCTGCTGGTGTGCATGGTGACCTATACGCTTCTGGCGTCGCTTACGCTCACGAGCTTTTTCTCCATGCCCGTCACGCGCTTTTTGGCGGACATGCTGTTTGCCGAGCGCGAAGAAGAGGTCTTGCCCTCGTTTTGGGGCTCCAACGCCATCATGCTCGTTGCGGGCACGGTGCTCTACGGCGTATTTTTGCTGTTCTCGGGCGCCACGCTACTGCAGGGGCTGCTGTGCCTGTGGCTGTTCAACATTATGATCGTCAACTGGAACGGCATGAGCTATCTCACCGCTATTAAGGACTACCGGGGTATTCTGTGCA
>CABUTN010000057.1 GCA_902494565.1 uncultured Collinsella sp.
ACCGGACACACATTCTGTCCGAGCGGTTAAAAGCGGCCACGGAATTTAAACGGCTGAAAAAGGGGCATCGACCTGCGCCGATGCCCCCAACATGGACACACATTTTGTCCTATAAGCCCTCATTTAAGTCTGTCCCCAATGAGCGCCCAGCCCAGCAAAAAGGGGCGCGACCATGACGGCCACGCCCCCTCAACATCAACTATGTACCGCTCGGCCCTTACGCAAGCTTTGCGCCGACGATCTTTGCCGCGGCCGGCTTGTCGAAGTTGCCGCCGGTGGCCTTGCCGAGCGCGCCCATGACCTGGCCCATCTGCTTCTTGGACGTGGCGCCCAGCTCGGCGATAACCTGCTCGATCAGGGCCTCGAGCTCCTCGCCCGAAACCTGCGCGGGCAGCAGGCTTTCCAGAATCTTGACCTGCTCGGTCAGGTTGTCGGTACGCTCCTGGTCGGTGCCGGCCTTGATGGACATCTCCAGCGTCTCGCTCGTCTGCTTGATCAGACGCTTGATCATGCTGTTGACGTCTTCCTCGGTCACATCGCGGCGCTCGTTGACCTCGATATTCTTCACCTCGGCCTTAACCTGGCGAATGATGGACAGGCGAACCTTGTCCTTGGCCTTCATGGCCGCGATCATTTCTTTCTGCAGCTCTTCGTTGGTCATCTGCAAATCCTCCTCAATAGCGTGGGCGGCACTCGCGCGAGCACCGCCCCATGATTACTCAGTCGTCGACGAATCGTCGGTCGAACTCTTGGTGACGCCCTTCAGGCTGACGTTGTATGGCACGTCTTTGGGCATGGGATTAACGGTGATGTCGGCATCATTCTTGTACTGCTCCAGCCACTCGCTGTACGCGGTGCTGGCCGCCTGCGTCTTCACCACGTTGGAGACGTACTTCTTGATGGCCTTGGGCACCTGGTTGATGTCATCAACCTGATTATCGACATGGAAGTAGTCGGTGCACTTGATGACGTGGTAGCCGTACGTCGACTCGACCACGTCGCTCACATCGCCCTTGTTGAGCCCCTCGAGCGCCGTCTGGTAGCTGTCGACGAAGGTAGTGAGCTTATCCCAACCCACATCGCCCTTCTTCTCCTTGGAGCCGGTGTCATCGGAATACTGCTCCACGGCGTCCTCAAAGCTCAGCTCGCCGGAGTTGATCTTGTCCAAACACTCCTGCGCCTTGGCCTTGGCAGCGGCCTTGTCCTCGTCGGAAGCATCGGAATCGACCTTGATCAGGATGTTCGACGAGCGGCGAGCATCGTTGTAGTTAGACAGATTCTCGTTGATGTAATCGACGATCTCGCTGTCCTTGGGCTTGCTGGTGGGCGCCACGGCATCCTTGAGTTTCTGCTGCGCCAGGCTCTCCTTGAGCGAGTCCTTGTAGGTGTCCTCGGTATAGCCGTAGGTCTTGAGGGTCTTCTTAAAGGCCTTAGCACCGCCCGCGCTCTTGCACGCGTCCTTCCAAGCCTTCTCGACCTCCTCATCCGACACCGTCACGCCGTTCTCCTTCTGTGCCTGTTGAAGCAGAATCTGCTGCGCGTAGGAGTCGATGAGCTGCTTGCGGTACTTCTTGGGCGTGAGGTCGTTGTCAACCAGATACTGCGCCCAATCCTTGTCCTTGGTATAGCCGTAGGACGTGCGCATGCTCATGATCTGCTTGGTCACGGTGTCCTCGGTGAGGTTGGTGCCGTTGATAGTAGCAGCAACACCGCCGGTCAGCTTGTAGCCCGAGGTGTCCTCGGCCTGCGACATAAGGCCGGAGCACGCCATGGCCGAGACGGAAAGCAGCATCGCCAGCACGCCGATGACCACCAGAACGATCTTGACGGTCTTAGACACGTACGTCTTGCGCTGCTTCTTACGAGAGCTGGAGGCAGCGCGAGCCTGCTGCTCGGGCGTCGGCGCGGCCTCGGAGTTCTTTTTCTTGTTTGCCATAGTTGGCCTTTCGCATAACGAATCGAACAAACGCCATTGTGTCACAACGCGGACCCCGCGGCACACCTGGCACATGGGGGACAAGTTAATCTGCACCATTTTGGTGCAAAGGGGACAGCTCTGGCAGCCGGCAGTTAGGGACAGTCCCCAAGTGCCGACTCAGCCCCACCTTAGAAGTGGCGGCGGATGGCGTCGACCATGCCCTGGGGCATGGTCTGGCCGAGCACGTCGGCTGCGGCATCGGCGTCCATAAAGATGTTCATGAGCGCCTGCAGGGCCTCGACCTGGCCGCCCGGCTCGGCGATGCCCAGATTGATGACGATCTGTGCCGGCACCGGAGCGCCCATGCCAGCCATAGCGTTAAATGTCACGGGCGCGGCGGGCTTCACCACCGCGATATAGGGCTTGGCCACAAACCCCGAATCGGTATGCGGAATGGCAATGTTTGCCGCCGGCATGGCAAGACCCGTGGGATAGGCATCCTCGCGCGTGCGAACGGCGTCGAGCCAACCGGACGCAATGTAGCCACGTGGTGCAAGCTCGCCCTCGAGCCGCGCAAACACCTCATCCGGCGTTGCACACTCCCAATCAAAAAACACCAGCTCAGGCGTAAACAGCGCTTCGTTATCCGCCATGCGCTCACCTCTCTCATCTAGTCACCTGCGACGTTCTTGAATGACCAGTCGTTAAAGACCGTTCCCGATGACTACCCAAAACAAAAGGTGGCCACGCGCGCCTTGGCGCCAATGACCACCCTGACTACTCGGCTAAATTGTACTGTGCGCCGCTAGCCGCGAGGCGCGTCAATTGCGACCTTGCCGCTCTCCAGCACGTGGACGCGGCCGTCGGCGAGCATTTGCACGACCTCGGGATACAGCACGTGCTCAATCGCGTGGATGTGCTCCTCGAGCGTGTCGACATCCCAGCCCTCCTCAACAGCCAGCGCACGCTGGGCGATGATGGGACCGTTGTCGTAGATCTCGTTGGCAAAATGCACGGTCACGCCAGTCACCTTGACGCCGCGCGCAAAGGCATCGTCAATCGCATGCGCACCGGTAAAGCTCGGCAGCAGTGCCGGATGCAGATTGACCACGCGGTTGGGAAACGCCGCCAGCAGAGGCGTGTGCACCATGCGCATGTAGCCGGCCATGACCACATACTCGCAGCCGCGCTCGAGAAGCTCGTGCGCGATGATCTCGTCGGCGGCGATGGGGTCGGCGTAGACATCCTTGGACAGCGTGAGCGTCTGGATGCCCGCGCGCTCAGCGCGCTGCAAACCCTTAGCCGAAGGACGGCTCGACACTACAAGCTCAATCGAAGCGTTGAGCTTGCCGGCGGCGATCAAATCGATCAGCGCCTGCAGGTTGGTACCCGAACCGCTGATGAGCACACCGATCTTGAGCGGCTCGGCCGTATCGGTGCCGGTCGGACGGGCATAGGGCACAAAATCCAGGCCCTCGGCAGCAGCCATCTGCTCGTTAGCGCTCATCGGAGTACACGACCTTACCGGAACCCTCGACGCACTCGCCCACGCGGAACGGCTTCTCGCCCAGCGCGACCAGGGCCTCGGTCACCGCGGCCTCGTCCTCGGGGGCGACGATCAGGCACAGGCCAACGCCCATGTTGAAGGTCTTGCATGCCTCATTGGGCGCGAGCTCGGCCTGGCGCGACACGTAGGTGATGACGGGCGGAACGTCCCAGCCCATCTCGGCACCGTTGCGGGTGACCACGGCGTCGACGTCATCGGCGAGCGCGCGGTTGAGGTTCTCGGTAATACCGCCGCCAGTGATGTGGGCGATGGCGTGCACCGGAGCGCCGCCGCGCAGCAGCTCAAGAATCGGCTTGACATAGATGCGCGTGGGGGCCAGCAGGGCGTCGGCCAGCGATGCGCCGCCGAGCTCCTCGAGCGGGCGGCTCAGCTCCTCGGCCTTAGCGGCGGCCTCGGGCGTGCCCGGCTTGATGCCGTCGACGCCAATGACCTTGCGCACGAGCGAGTAGCCGTTGGAATGCACGCCGGTGGAAGGCAGGCCCAGGATCACGTCGCCGGGGCGGACGTTCGCGGGGTCGAGCATCTTGGGGCGATCGACGACACCCACGGTAAAGCCGGCGAGGTCGTAGTCGGCAGGAGCCATGACGCCAGGGTGCTCGGCCATCTCGCCGCCCACGAGCGCGCAACCCGCGAGCTTGCAGCCGTCGGCCACACCCTTGATGATCTTTGCCATGTGCTCGGCCTCGATGTGACCGATGGCAACGTAGTCCAGGAAGAACAGCGGCTCGGCGCCCGAAGCCAAAATGTCATTGACGCACATGGCGACCAGGTCCTGGCCCACCGTCTCGTGACGGTCCATGATCTGGGCGAGCACGAGCTTGGTGCCCACGCCGTCGGTGCCGCTGATCAGGATCGGATCTTCCATATCCTTAAGCGCGGCGGCCGAGAACAGGCCACCAAAGCCACCGATGCCGCCGATAACCTCGGGGCGGTTGGTGTCCTTGACCATCTGCTTAATAGCGTTGACGGCGCGGCCGCCCTCGGCGGTATCGACGCCGGCGTCCTCGTACGTCACATGCTTGCTGTCGCTCATCTGAGCCTTCCTCTCCCACTACCGTGGCGCCGCGCGGGCGCCAAACGGTGCTCATAGTTGTGTTCATTTCGGCGTGTGCCATAACAGCACACGCCGTCATATCAATAAAACAGCAGGTAAAACCTACCAAAATGAACCTGTCCCTACATGGCAGGTTTTAGGCCTCGCCGTGCTCCTCTTCCCAGCTGCGGTCGTCGTATTTCTCGACCACGGCGTCGTCGTCAAAGTGCAGCGGCTTATCCAGGTTGCGGGGCTTAAAGCCCTCCATGAACTTATCGCGGCCAAAGCTCTCGGGAATCGCCACGGGGTAGCGGCCGGTAAAGCACGCATCGCAGTAACCGCCCTTGGGCACGACCTTCAGCAGGCCCTCGACCGAAAGGAAGGCCAGCGAATCGGCGCCGATGTACTCGCAAATCTCGTCGACTGTCTTGTTGGCGCTGATAAGCTGCGACTGCACGTCGGTATCGATACCGTAGAAGCACGGCCAGATGACCTCGGGCGAGTTGATGCGGATATGAATCTCCTTGGCACCGGCGTTGCGCAGCATCTTGACGAGCTGCACCATGGTGGTGCCGCGCACGATGGAGTCGTCGATGACGACCAGGCGCTTGCCCTCGATGTTGTCGCGCAGCGGGTTGAGTTTCATACGCACGCCCATGGCGCGCAACTCCTGCGTAGGCTCGATAAACGTACGGCCCACGTAGCGGTTCTTGATAAGGCCCTCGCCAAAGGGAATACCGCTCTCGTGCGAATACCCCTCCGCGGGCGGCAGGCCGGAATCGGGCACGCCGATGACCAGGTCGGCCTCGACGGGCTCCTCATGTGCCAGCTGACGGCCCATGTCGTAACGGCAGGCATAGACGCTCTTGCCGTTCATAATGGAGTCGGGGCGGGCAAAGTAGACCTGCTCAAAGATGCAGTTTGCGGGCTCTTCGGCGGCAGGCACGCCCTGCTCGGATACCAGACCCTCGGCGCTGATGCGCAAGATCTCGCCGGGACGGACGTCACGGACGTACTCGGCGCCCACGATGTCGAGTGCGCAGGTCTCGGAAGCAACGACCCAGCCGCCGGCGCGCGTGACATGGACGGCGGAGTCGACCGTCGTGGCGCCGTCTTGCGAGGGCAGCTGCGAAACGGATGCGGCATCGGCCTGGTCCAAACCCTCGTCCACCAGCTTGCCCAGCACGAGCGGGCGAATGCCGTGCGGATCGCGGAATGCGTAGAGCGCCTGTTCGTTGATAAGCGTCATGGCGTAGCCGCCGCGCACGAGCTCCATGGTCTTGCGAATGCCCTCGCGCAGATGGCCTGTACGCTGAGTAAAGTAGCCGATGAGCTTGGTCGCGACCTCGGAATCCGAATTGGAGAGGAACGGCACGCCCAGCTCGATCAGCTGGCGGCGCAGCTCGTCGGTGTTGACCAGAGTACCGTTGTGCGCGAGCGCGATAATGACGCTGTTGATGGTGGAGAGGTGCGGCTGCGAGGCTTCCCAGCTCTTGGCGCCGGCGGTGCCATAGCGCACGTGGCCCACGGCCAGCTGGCCGGAGAGCGTCGACAGGTCGGCGTTGGAGAACACGCGGTCGAGCAGCCCCAGATCCTTGCGGACCATAACCGTGCCGCCATCACCCACGGCGATTCCCGCCGATTCCTGGCCGCGATGCTGCAGCGCGCGCAGACCAAAGTACGTCAGTCGAGCCACGTCGCGATCGGGCGCCCACACACCAAAAATGCCGCATTCCTCATGCAGCTGGTCGGAGTCCGGATCATACGTCGACATGGTCTTCACCTGTCCCGCGGCGCGCTCGGCCGCGTGGATGGTTTCTTGAGACATGGCATCCCCTCAGAGCCTCGTTATTTGGCGTTACCTGCCCTATTATACGCACGGCAAGACAAGCACTCCCGCGCATGAACAGCGCTTTTTAAAAGCCCACCGAGCTTATAATCCGTTTTGCAGCCAAACATTTTATTGGGCAACCGCCTCGGGGCCGACGATCCCGCATACTTCCGTTGCGACGCGTCTCGCCCGCCGTTGGGGCTTGCATTGTTGCAATTGGGACGTTCGTCCTGTCTTTTGGCAGGTCGGCGGCGTATCCTTGTACCTACAGCAAAACGAGAAAGGTTATGTATGGATCGAAACGAACTCGACCCCAGCGTCCCCAGCGCCACGGAGGTCAAGAAGATCCCCCTCATCATTAAGGTGTACGCCGTCCTATGCATCCTGTCCGGCGTGGGCACGCTCCCTTCGGTCGGCGCCTTTATGTGGCAGGTCATCACCGCGCTCATCAACGGCAACGCCGCCGCCAAGCTCGGCGACAACACGCTCGTCGCGGTCGGCCTTATCGTCGCCGGCATCATGCTCTCGGCTGCCAGTGCCGTCATCTTGATCATCTTTGGCCTGGACCTCATCAAGAACCAGCGCCGCAATGCCGCCCGTCTGTCCTATATCCTTATCGCGTTTACCGTCGTCGAGCTTTTGGTTGACGTGATGCTCCAAGGCATCGGGCCCTTCTTGCTGCGCCCTGCCATCCAGCTCGGCATCCTCGTCGCGCTTTCGGCCACCGTCGACCCCACGCTGCGCCAGGAGCGCGAGCTGCAGCGCCGCCTGCAGGAGATGCTCGATCGCGACGCCGCCGCCGAGGGCATGCTCGGGCGCGATGAAACCGGCGAGGGCTACATCAAGCTCAACTACTTCAACCTGTTCTGGGTATTCTTTGTCTGCTGCATACTCGGCTTGATCGCCGAGGACATCTGGCACATGACGGTCGACGACCCGGGCGTCTACCAGAACCGCGCCGGCATGCTGTTTGGCCCCTTCAGCCCCATCTACGGATTTGGCGCCGTGCTCATGACCATGGTGCTCAACCGCTTCTATAAAAAGAACCCCATCATTATCTTTTTGGTGAGCGCGCTGCTCGGCGCAAGCTTTGAGGTGTTCGTGGGCTGGTTTATGCAGACCTCGTTTGGCGTGGTCTCGTGGAGCTACTCGCATATGAAGCTCTTTGGCATGCCAGATCCGCTCGCCGTCCTTACCGGCGGACGTACCTGCACAGGCTTCGCCTGCCTGTGGGGCCTGGGTGGCCTCATCTGGATCAAGCTGCTGCTGCCGAGGCTGCTCAAGCTCATCAGCATGATTCCCTGGAAGAGCCGCTACTCCGCTACCGTCATCTTCATCATCATTATGCTGGTCGATGGCGTTATGACGCTGCAGTCGCTCGATTATTGGTATCAGCGCGTCAACGGCACGGAACCGGATATTCCCGTTGCGCAGTTCTACGGCAAGTACTTCGATAATGACTTTATGGAGAATCGCTTCCAGAGCATGACCATGAGCCCCAAGGATGCGACGCGCGTGTAGCGCCAACCGCGCCCAAAACGCAAAATGCCCGCCGGTATCACACGTACCGGCGGGTATTTTTATAAACGAGCCTTCTATCGACGCAAGCCTCTACGCCTCGCGCTCGACCTCACTCACGCATTCATTCTTGATGGTGCCGACGAGCGCCTGCAGCGCATCGACCACGTGCGGGCGAATGTCCCCGCCGATGAGCACGAGCATGATGTCGTCGCCTACGGCAAGCTCGCCGCTTGCCAGCCACACGCGCACATAGCCGATACCCGGCATCGCACGCGTGGCCACGATGGCGGCCTGCACCTTGCTGGCGTCGTAGCCAAACACCATGCCGCCCACCTTGTGGCCCGGCACCACGCCATCGGTCTCGACACCGCGCGCCTCGGACTTGGGCGTCGCGCGCACCACACCGTTATGCGTCAGATACATACCGCACGCAGGTGCCGACGAATCGGCCTTGGCCTCACGCAGCCAAGCATCAATCGAAGGCATCGTTTTGCCATTCTCGAGCATCATTTCTCCCTTACCGTCGTCGAGTAGCCAATTTGGAACGGGGCTTTTTAGCTACTCTCGAACAACTTATTCCTCGACCGGCGTGAGCACCATGACAGCACGCGTGTTGCTCAGCGATAACGAACGACAGGTCACAAGCGTTACGACCTTGGTTGCCGAAGCAGCACGATCGGTGGCATCGCTCGCCACGGCAGAGGCACCGTCGAGCATCTCGGACAGGTAGTTCTTGAGCCCGTCGTCGCCCTCAAAATTGCGCGTGCGCGCCTTGGCATACGTGTCCTCAACAACTTTGGTCGCCAGCGGTCGCAGCTTATACGTAGCATCCCGTGTGATGTAATACACAAACTCGATGCTATCGAACGTCGCCTGATCAGTGGTGTCCGAAATCACGTTGAACATCGACCCGTCGTTCATATGGTGGCCGTAGATCGTAGTCTGCTGATCCACCATGCCGGGCGCAGTGTCCTCGTAATCCAAGAAGATGGCACCCGATGCGTTGGACGTGCCATCGAACAACGTGTTGAGGTATTTTGAGTTGTTGTTGGTCTGCACGACGGGATAGTTGATGTTGGTTCCCGGCACATAAATCCAACCCACAATCTCGGGGTTTGTCTGAGCAAGCGCATCGAAGTCGATAATCGGCACGCCGCTGGCGTCCTTATCGCTTACATATTGCTTCTCGATTTTCTGGTACGAATCGCTTGCCTGCTTATAGCCAATCTGCGCGTTGATAAAGATGGCAGCGGCGGCGACAATCAGGCCGATGCCGATGATGATGAGCAGAATGGGAATAATGGAGCGACGCTTTTTGCGCGGCGGCTCGGTGTAATCCGACGGCGCGGCATGCGATGAAGCCCGGGGCGGCTTTTTAGCGTTGCTATAAGATGAAGGTCGATATGCGGCTGGCGCGTCCTGTCGACGATGCGTCGCCGGCGTCACGGGGCGCGGCGCGCGCGGCTGCTGAGGAGAGGATGTCCGACCCTGCTGCGCCGCATGGGCAGCACCCGGCTTCGACGGATCGGGAATCTGAGAAGCCTTGAATCGTTTTCCCTGATAGTCGGACATGGCTCTCCTTATACTGCGGTGAAACGGCGGAACGCCTAGGCGTCGGCCATCTCCTGCTTCATCTTCTCGATAACCTTGCGATACTCGGGGTCGCAGGCGCCTAGAATCTGTGTAGCGTAGATGGCGGCATTCTTGGCGCCATTGATGGCAACGCAGGCCACGGGCACACCCGAAGGCATCTGCACCATCGACAGCAGCGAATCCATACCGCCCAGGTCACTTGTCTTCATAGGCACGCCGATAACCGGCAGCGGCGTAAAGGCAGCCACGACACCACCCAGGTGAGCAGCCTTGCCGGCGGCGGCGATAATCACTTTGATACCGCGATCGGCAGCAGTCGAGGCCCACTCGTGGACCTTCGCCGGCGTGCGGTGTGCGCTCGCAATGACGAGCTCATAGGGCACACCAAGCGCCTCGAGCTCGACGGTGCAGCCTTCCATAACGCCCAGATCGGACTTGGAACCCATGATGATCCCGACAACCGGCTTCTGATCTGCCATAAACAAAGACCTCCTGTTGAGAGCGGCGACGCGGCGGATCCGCGACCCTTAACTACTGAGAGTAGTATAGCTGCTCCCGTCCTTGCGGTCTGTGTGGCGCTTCGCGGGCGGGCCAGGCTTTATCTTCACTCCGGTTGCTTTGCAAAGTCGTTCAGATAAAGCCTGGCCCGCCCGCGAAGCGCCCTGCGACCTACCGGGAATTGCTATGACGTACGTTTGCTGAATTATTAGTGTGGGCCCTGCCGTTCGAACGAACGGCAGGGCCCACACTCATTTTCTATTCAGCCCTAGTCATCGCGCCAAGCCCCTTCGGCAGCACACGGTGCACCCGAGTCACCGAAGGCCGGGGCGGAGGGGGGCCGAGCTTCCCACTGAGCGACTCTGCTTGCAGCCGGAGCGAAAGGGGGAAATCTCGGCCCCT
>CABUTN010000058.1 GCA_902494565.1 uncultured Collinsella sp.
CCGCCCCGCCACGCCCCTTACTTGTCAGTCATCGTCACTCGCGCCTAATTGCTGCAGCAGCATGAGCGCCGCGGCCACGGGGCCGGTGCCGTCGTTGGCGTCGAGGCCGCGACCCAGGCCGCTGCCCGCGCCGGCACCCGCCTTGTAGGGCACCGACAGCTTGCGGCTCTTGGGGAAGTTCACCGCGCCATAGCGGGTCTTAAGCTCAAAGGCCACCTTCTTGGGCACGTCGACGCCCAAAAACGTAATGCGACCACCGCTGAGCGTGACGCTCTCGAGCCCCAGACGCTCGCCGCGGATACGGATGCGCGCGCGGTTGAACAGGTTGAGTCCCGCCAACGGCAGCTCACCATGCGCGGCCTCGGTCTCTTCCTGCACCTCGTCGATGCTCTCCAGGTCCTCGGCCGCCGCGAGCTTACGGTACACGAGCACGCGCTGATCCACCGCCGGCAGGTACTCCTCGGACAAGAAGTAGTCGGCCGGCAGGTTAATGCCCACGCTCGCCGCCTCCACGCCGGCATCGTCATCGCCGCGTGCCTCGGCCACGGCCTGGCCCAGCATCTGCGTAAACAGGTCAAAGCCCACGCTCGACAGGTTGCCGTGCTGCTCGGCTCCCATAAGCGAGCCGGCGCCGCGAATCTCCAGGTCGCGCATGGCGATGCGCATGCCGCTGCCCAGGTCTTGGAACTCGGAAAGTGCAGTCAGGCGCGCCGTGGCCTCCTCGGTAAGCGGCAGCTCGCCCGGGAACATAAAGTACGCGTAGGCCTGCGTGGCAGAACGGCCCACACGGCCCTTGAGCTGGTAGAGCTGCGCCAGGCCCAGGCGCTGCGAGTCCTCGATGATAAGCGTGTTGGCGGTCGCGTTGTCGATGCCGCTCTCCACGATGGTCGTGGCGATGAGCACGTCGATCTTTTTGGTCGCGAACTCAATCATCACGTCCTCGACCTCGCGCGGGCTCATCTTGCCGTGCGCCACGCCCACACGTGCCTCGGGCGCGGCCTCGTGCACGCGCGCCACGGCGTCGTCGATGGTCTTGACGCGGTTGGACACGTAGTACACCTGGCCGCCGCGACCCACCTCCAGGCGAATCGCCGCGCTCACCACATCGGGGTCGTACTCCCCCACGTGCACGATCACGGGACGACGCCCAGTCGGCGGCGTGGTGATCAGGCTCATGTCGCGCACGCCGCTCGTGGCCATCTGCATGGTTCGCGGAATCGGCGTGGCCGAAAGCGTGAGCACGTCAATCTGCTCGCGCAGGTTCTTGAGCTGCTCCTTGTGCTGCACGCCAAAGCGCTGTTCCTCGTCGATGATCACCAGGCCCAGGTTCTTGGGGTTCACATCGGCCGAAAGCAAACGATGCGTGCCGATGAGCACATCGATCGCACCCTCGGCAAACGCCTTGAGCGCGCGCTTTTGCTGCGCCGGCGTGCGAAAGCGGCTGAGCACCTCGACCTCAAGGCCAAACGGAGCAAAGCGCTCAAAGAACGTCTCGTAGTGCTGCTGGGCCAGAATGGTCGTGGGGCAGAGCACCATGACCTGGCGGCCGGAGTCAACGCACTTAAACGCCGCGCGCAGAGCGACCTCGGTCTTGCCAAAGCCCACGTCGCCGCACAGCAGGCGGTCCATGGGCTTGGGCGCCTCCATGTCGGCCTTGATGTCGGCGATAGCCTCCAGCTGGTCGCGCGTCTCGTCGTAGGGGAAGCTCTCCTCCATCTCGATCTGCTCGGGCGTGTCGGGCGGGCAGGCGATACCGGTAATCGACGAGCGGCGCGTATACAAATCGACCAGGTCAAACGCCAGCTTTTTGGCATTCTTGCGCGCCTTATTGGTGGCACGCGTCCAGTCGGCAGTGTTGAGCCTGGTCAGGCGCGGCTTGTCGCCGTCGGGGCCAACATAGCGCGTGATGCGGTCGACCTGCTCGAGCGGCACGTAGAGCTTGTCACCGTCGGCATATTCCAGCAAAAAGTAGTCGCGCTCCTTGCCGCCCACTTCCTGGCGCGCGATCTCGCTAAAGAGTGCGATGCCGTGGGTAGCGTGCACCACGTAGTCGCCCGGCTTAAACGGGAACGTGATCTGCGTAATGTCAACCTTGCGACGGCTGCGCGCGCGGTTGGCGTCCATGCGGGCGTTGAGGTCGGCGATTGAGAACACGGCCAGGTTGGCATCGGGCACCACCACGCCCTGCGGCAGGGCGGCATCGACAAAAGTCACGCGTCCGCGCGAGATGGTGGGCACGGCGGCACCGGCGGCAGCCTGGGCGGCGCCCGCCTCGAGCGAGCGGGCGTTGAGCGCGTCGGCCTTACGCTCGCGAATGGAAGCATGGGCCTCCTGGCGTGCGGCACGGTCGGCGGAATCCGCCGCTGCCACGCGCACGCGGTCGCCGATGGCACCGGCATTTTCGGGCGCCGCGGTCAGCGATTCCTCAAAGGTAATGCCCTCGTCGCCAAAGGTGAGCTCCATCGACTCGCGCGCACCGCGGTCGGGAATGGCAAACACACAGGCATAGCGCTTGCCCACGACCTCCTGAATGCGCGTCATAAAGCGGTTGTCCGAGCCCGCAATGGCCGGCTGCTCAATCTTGAGCTCTGCCGTAACCGCACCGCCGGCACGAATGAGGCTCACATAGTTCAGGCGCTGCTGAGCACCAAAATCGAGCTGCTGGGCACGTACATACAGGCCATCCAGTCGGTCAATCCCTGCCTCGCCGGCACGCGCCTCGATATCCTCGTAGGCGCGCAGGCAGTCGTCGAACAGCGAGCGCGGCTCGGACAGGACCACGAGTGCCTTGCCGCTCACGTGTGCCAGCGGGCTCACGGTCTGGCCGTACATCACCGGCAAAAAGCGGTCAAGCTCGGGCGTGACGATGCGTGCATCCACCATCTCGAGCAGCGCCGCCAGCTTGCTATCGTCCTGGCTGGCGCGATAGAGCGCCACATGCATGTTGTGGACCGCATCGTCGGTAAGCGCCAGCTCGCGACACGGGAAGATCTCGATGCTGTCCTCATTGCCGATGGTTTGGCCCGTGGAGCTCACCATGCGGCGAATGCGGTCAATCTCGTCGCCAAAGAACTCGATGCGCACGGGCGCCTTTTCCTGTGCGGGGAACACCTCGACGGTGTCGCCGTGAACGCGAAACAAGCCGGGCGCATCGGCGGCGCCGGCATTGGTGTAGCCCATGCCCACCAGGCGCTGCGGCACCTCGTCAAAAGGAATCTCCTCGCCCACCGCAAAAGTGGTGGACTCCCAATAGCGGCTCTCGACTGGCGGCACGCAACGCAGCAGCGCGCGGGGCGAGGCGACCATGATGCAGTTGTCGCCGCGCACGATGCGCCCCAGAGCCTCGCAGCGCTGCGCCACCACGGCGTCGTCGGGCGCCTGCTCGCGCCAGGGGTAGTCCTTGCGCTCGGGAAAGCGGCACACGTGCGTCAGGCCCACGTAGGCGGCAAGGCTACGTGCGGCGCGATCGGCCGCATCCTCGCCACTCACAATGTAGACCGTCGGGCGCGGACGGCGCGCAAACTGGGCGGCCGCCATAAGCGTGCGACCCGACTGTGACACGGCCAGCGTCACGTCCTCGCCGGCATCGAGCCCGGCCTCGACGGTCTGCAGTGCCTCGGCAGTGTAGAGCTGCGCGGCTATACGGTGAATGAGCATGCTGTTCCTCCGGCATTGCAACGCCAAAAGCCCGCCGGGGCAAGCTCGGCGGGTCGTACGTCAAATACATTGCCTGTCATGGTAGCGCATGGAGAGGACTCCGGCTCAAGGGTAAACCCAGCCCCGCAAAAAACGCCAGACGAAGATGCGTTCCGCCCTACCCCGCTACGCGCACGCTGGGGCACAAATCTGCCAGCGGACACTCGTCACACTTGGGTTTGCGGGCGTCGCAGATCTCGCGACCGAAGGTGATCCACTGATGGTTGACCGACTCCCAATACTCGTGCGGCAAAATCTTGAGCAAATCCTGCTCGGTCTTGAGCGGCTCCTTTGCATGCGTCTTGGGACTCAGCATCAGGCGGTGCGCAATGCGGTTGACGTGCGTGTCCGCCGCAATGCCCTCCACGATGCCATACCCCACGTTGAGCACGATGTTCGCCGTCTTGCGTCCCACGCCCGGCAGCTTCACGAGTTCCTTCATGTCGGCCGGCACCTCGCCGCCATAGTCGGCGACGATCATCTGCGCGGCCTCGACGGCATGCTTGGCTTTGCTCTTGTAGAAGCCGAGTGACTTGATAGTGTCTGCCACGTCAGCCACGCTCGCCTCGGCCATGGCCTCGGGCGTGGGCCACTGGGCAAACAGCCGCGGCGTCACCTTGTTGACCTGCGCATCGGTCGTTTGCGCCGAAAGCAGCACCGCGATCAGCAGGCGGAAGGGATTCTCGTGGTCCAAAAAGCACTCGACCGGGCCATAGCGACGGTTGAGGCGCTCACACACCTCGATGGCGCGCTCGCGCTTGGCGGCATTGGTCTCGCGTGGCATAACGACTCCTCGGCTCAACGGCACAATAAACTTATGAGCACAATTGTCCCACGTCCGAGACGCTTACGCCTCCAAGAATGCGCCGGTCTGACGGCTCCACAGGCTCGCGTACTCGCCACCCGCCTCGACAAGCTGCGCATGCGTGCCGTCCTCGACGATCTCGCCATCGGCCAGCACCACGATGCGGTCGAGCGCCGCCACGGTGGACAGGCGGTGCGCCACCACAATGGAGGTACGTCCACGCATCAGGTTTTCGAGCGCCTCCTGCACCAGCGCCTCGGACTCGCTGTCCAAGGCAGACGTCGCCTCGTCGAGCACCAGGATCGGCGCATCGGTCAGAATAGCGCGGGCAATGGCCACGCGCTGGCGCTGGCCGCCCGAAAGCTTAACGCCGCGCTCGCCCACCATGGTGTCAAAGCCACGGGGCAGGCGGTCGATAAACTCGGTCGCATTAGCCAAGCGAGCCGCCTCGCGGATCTGCTCGTCGGTGGCGTCGGGGCGGCCGTAGGCGATATTCTCGCGAATGGAGCGGTGGAACAGCAGCGCCTCCTGCGGCACGTAGGCAACCTGACGGCGCAGGCTCTGCTGCGTGCAGCGCGAGACATCCTGACCGTCCACGAGCACGCGGCCGCCCTGAACATCGTCCAGGCGCAGCAGCAGCTTGGTGAGCGTCGTCTTACCCGAGCCCGATTTGCCCACCAGGCCCACGCGCTGACCCGCCGCCACATGGAGCGTCAGGTCATCGAACACGCCCTCGCCCGACACAGCGTCACGGTACGCAAAGCTTAGGTGCTCAAAATCAATCGCGCCCTCGGTCACTTTGAGCTCAGGGGCGTCCGGGTCGTCTGCCACCAAACGTGGCTCGTCCAGCACGCGCGTCATCTCGGCCGCATCACCGAGCGCGCGGTTGATGCGCTGCATCATGGAACTTACGTAGTTCAGGCGCATGGTGAGGTTATAGGTGTAGGTAAAGATCATGACGAGCGCGCCGGCCGAGATGCCAAACCACGCGTTGCCGCCCGCCACGAACGCACTCACCACGGCCATGGTGATGACGATAAGACCCGAGGTCGTAAAGTTGCGCTGCATCATGGCGTGCATCGAGACCGTCTCGGCATCGCGCGCGGCACGATCGGCGGCGTCGAACAGATCGCGTTCAAAGTCCTCGCGCCCGCAGGTCTTGACGGCCAAGATGTTCGTGACCGCGTCGGACAGCACGCCCGACAGCTTGTTCTGCGCGGCGGACGTCGCGGCCGAAAGCGGCATGATGCGCTTGTACATAAGCCAGACAAACGCGATGTAGACGACCATGATGCACACCAGGATCACGGTAAACGTCGGCACCACCGGGGCGAGTGAGGCCACGGTGCAGATGACCGAGGTGATGGTGGGGACGAGCGAATACACCGTCACGTCCACCAGCCCCGTATAGCCGCTCATAAAACGGCTCGTCTGGCTCACAAGCGATCCGCCAAAGCGGCTGGTATGGAATGTCATGGATTGGTTGGAGAGCGTGTCGAAGCATAGGCGCGCCAGGTGATAGTTGCCTGCGATCTCGAGCTTGTAGACGGTGTAGTCCTGTAGCTTGGAGAGGATCTGACCCACCAGATTAACGAGTACGAGCGCCAGGATATAGGGGCCGAAGACCTCAAACACCTGGTCACCCGCCACGGGACCGGCTTGAACGCGGTCGACAATGAGGGCCATCACATAGGTATTGGCAAACGTCAGCAAAAAGATGTAGCCCGCCGACGAGAACACCGAGAGAAAGACAATCAGCGGCTGCGTGCGCGTGACACCCCAAAACCGCTGCAGCGTGCGACGCACGGTGGAGCGGCTGAGCGGGCTGGTGCTTCTCTGAGACATGGGCTTCCTTTCGCGTCTGATAGGGCGAAACGCCATTGTTGCACATTGAAGCGCACTTCAGGCAAGCGCGATGCGAAAAGTAGCGGGGCACCCGCGTTTACGCCGGCGCCCCACCGTCTTGTTGCAATTAGTCCTCGTCTTCTTGGTCTGTGGGAAGGCCCGCGGGCGTGAGTCCCAAGATCTCATCGGCTTGGTCGGCGTCTTCCAGCGCGTCGATGTCCTTGAGCTTGCGCTCTATGACGTTGGTGCGCGTGGTAATGATGCCCTCGACCGTTTTGCCCGCGGTCTCGATCTGCTGCTGGGCACGGCGCAGCGCCTTTTGATAGCGCGGCAGCTCGGCCTTGACAGCGGAGAGCACGCGCAGTACATCGTCGGTGCGTTTTTGCAGCTTAAACGTTTGGTAACTCATCTGCAGGCTGTTGAGAATGGCCGCCATGGTGCTAGGGCCGGCAACGTTGACGTGATAGTCGCGGCCCAGGGTCTCGATAAGCCCGGGGCGGCTGACGACCTCGGCGTACAGTCCTTCAAACGGCACGAACATGATGCCAAAGTTGGTCGTTGCCGGCACACTCAGGTACTTTTCGCAGATGTCCTTAGCCTCGCGCTTAACCATGGTGTCGAGCGTCTTACGCGCTGCGGCGACGGCCTCAGCGTCACCCGACTCCTGGGCGTCGAGCAGATGCTCGTACGCGTCGCCCGGAAACTTGGAGTCAATCGGCAGCAGCACGGGGTCGCCCTCGTCCACCGGCAGCTTGACGGCAAACTCAACGCGCTCCGAGGCGCCGGGCTTGGTGGCGACGTTTTCCAGATACTGGTCGGGTGTAAGGATGTCCGCCAGAATTGCACCCAGCTGTACCTCGCCCAAAATGCCACGCGCCTTCACGTTGCCCAGCACGCGCTTAAGGTCGCCCACGCCGGTGGCGATGGATTGCATGTCGCCCAGGCCCTTGTACACGGCCTCGAGCTGGTCGCTCACCTGCTTAAACGATGCCGACAGGCGATCGTTGAGCGTGCGGGAGAGCTTCTCGTCCACCGTCGCGCGCATTTGATCGAGCTGCACGTTGTTGTCTTTGCGGATGGCGCCCAGCTGAGCATCAACCGTCTCGCGCACCTTGTCCAGGCGATGCTCGATGCCCTCGCGATTGGCGCCGAGCTGTTGGGCCGTCTCGCGGCGCAGGTCATCCATCCGGTCACCAGCTTGCGAGAACTCGCGTGCGATGGTCAGGTAACGTTGCTGCTCCACGGCCGCATCGGTCGTCTGCTGCTGCGCGATGGCATTGGCCGTGCGGCGGGTTTCGGCCAGCGCGACGTTCAGGGCATCGAGCGCGTTGTTGGCCTGCTCGAGCGCTGCCAGCGTTTCCGCGCCACTGTCGCCACGCTCCCGCAACTCGGCACGCAGGCTCTTGAGCTGGAGGGCGCAAGTCACAGCAACCCCCACCGCCACCAAGGCGATCACAACAAGCACAATATCAATAGCAGACATAAACTCCGCCCAACAGACTCAATCGGCCATCAATCAAAACCGCGATCAATCTTACCCCGTCACACGCACGGATCACTCACTGCCTTGCAGACAAATTTCTCTTAGAGCCGCGGACGCTAAAACGCTAGCTCTCCCAGCCGGCGCGGATTGTTGTTATGACATCGCCTAGGCGCTGGCCGAGGGCTGACAGATGTTGGAGCACTTCGCCGGGCGAAGCACCGTTGAGGATGCAGGTGAGCGCATACGAGACCAAGAAAATCGCCGCAAGCCCTAGCGGAATGAGCACGATCATCGCCAATGTGCGCAGGCGCTGGCCCACGCGGCGACGACGCGCACGACGCTTGTCGAACGCGAGCTCCTGCGCATATGAATCTTGCTGTACGGAATAGGCCTCTGGCGCCGATTCGCACCCGGGCACAGCTGCAGGTACAACAGCGGGCACGACATTTTGCGCAAAGGGCTGGGCGGCTACCCCTTGCATTTGCATCTCCATGAGTCGTTGCTGCTGACGCAGCCTGCGCTCAGTTTGTTGCTGCGGAGTCTCAAGAAACAGATCCATGCTGGCCTCCAAAATCGGAGCATTCGACGCTTACGACCAGCATCCCGCACCGCCATGACCGCGACAACGCAATCGCCGGCAATAGCCACAAAGTTTCTTTTGCTCAAAAGCTGTCGAAAAGCTCAACAACTCCCCTACCAGCACTTTCTCTGAGCTTTTTTCGCCAGCAATCTTTTGGCCTTCCACCCTTACGCCAACTGACCAAAATCTAACCAAAAGCTTGACGAAAATTGTGGAGACCGGGACCCCACACAAAAAGTGCCGCCCCAAAGGGGCGGCACACAAACCAATCTATTAGCCAAAACTCGTTGGCAAGCCCGCGTCGTCAGACCCGCGGCGCATGCCTTTGCCTCGCGTGACTCTGCGAAGCCGTGAGCGAGAGGGAAAGGGATGCGCCGCGGGTCTGACGTCCGGAGCGGTGAAACCAGCAGTTGCCCTGCGCTCCGTGGTCGGTGAGGACAGACTACATGCCCGCGAGACCGCGGGCGGCGGTGGCGCACATAAACGCCAAGGTTAAAATCACGAGCGAGCCCGCAATGTCTGCCAGCACGCCCATTGCACGACGCTCAAACAACCAGCTCTCAAAGTGCGGGGCGACGTTGCGCCAAACACGCCACAGCAAGATGCCCATACCGATGACGCCTGGGATATTGAGCAGTAGGATCTCGGAGCACAAAAGACCGATCAGGTTGCCGGCGGCAAAACCAGCGTCGCCCTCGCAGTATTTGCGATAAACAGTGCGCTTTCCAGAAGTTTTGCAATACGGTACTGCACAATGAAGCGTGTGACGCTCACAAAGAGCTGCACAGGCATAAGGCAAAGGAGATTACCTTTTCCGACTTGACCTTAGAAGAAGCGCGGCAGCTTCATACCTTTGATGAATATTTCAAAGGGGAAACCGCCTTTGAAAGAGCCGGGAAGAAAATCACGCCGAAGCTGCTTCTTGAAGCAATCCGTACTTTGCCGGAAGAAAAGCGCAAAGCCGTACTCCTGTACTATTTCGAGGGAATGAACGACACCGAGATTGCGGAGCTGTTCGATACGTCGAGAAGCACGATACAGTACAGGCGGACAAGCTCTTTTGAGCTGCTAAAAAAATATCTGGAGGAAAATGCTGATGAATGGGACGAATGGTAACGAACCCGGCTACCCGGAAAAAGCCCTTGTTCCCTATCCTGTCATTTTGGCAGCGACAAAGGGCGACCCGGACGCTATGAAGATTGTCTTGCAGCATTTCAGCGGCTACATAGCCCGCCTCTCCATGCGGAAGCTGTACGACGAGCGCGGGAACGTCTATTTTGGCGTAGACCACGACATTCGGGAACGGCTGC
>CABUTN010000059.1 GCA_902494565.1 uncultured Collinsella sp.
ATGCCTTCGAAGTTTGAGCCCTGCGGCCTGTCGCAGATCATCGCCATGCGCTACGGCACCCTGCCCATCGTGCGCGAGACCGGCGGCCTGAAGGACACCGTGATCCCGTACAACGAGTTTACCGGCGAGGGCACGGGCTTCTCGTTTAGCAACTTTAACGGCGACGAGATGGGCGACGCCGTGTTCCGCGCGGCACGCCTGTTCTGGGATAACCGCGACGCCTGGAACCAGCTGGTCACGCAGGCCATGAGCCAGGACTTTAGCTGGACGCGCTCGGCCGACAAGTATCTGGACCTGTACTTCTTTATGCATCCGGAGATTGAGAGGCCGGCGGCTGTTGTCGACGAGCCTGAGACTGTTGCTGAACCGGTGGCCGCTGAGGAGCCCAAGGCCGAGGAGAAGCCGGTTGAGGCTGAGCCCGCAAAGGACGAGCCTGAGGTGAAGGCTGAGGTTGCTCCTGAGGCAGAGGCCGAGGTCAAGCCCGCTGCAAAGCCCGCAGTTAAGAAGACCACGACCCGCAAGACGACCGCCAAGAAGGCTACGACGACCAAAGCTGCTGCCACCAAGACCGCCGCAGCAAAGACGACCGCTACCAAGGCAACGACCACGCGCAAGCGCACGACCGCCGCTGCCAAGAAGGCCGCCGAAGCCGAAGCTGCTCCCGAGGTAAAGGCCGAGGTCGCTGAGGCCCAGCCGGCCGCCAAGGTTCCGGCAAAGACCGCTGCTAAGAAGGCGATCGCGACCAAGACCACGACCGCCAAGAAGGCAACGGCAGCCAAGAAGACCACGGCAACGAAGTCGACGACCACGAAGGCTGCTACGACGAAGGCCGCCGCAAAGCCGGCCGCCAAAGTCGAGGAGACGCCCGCCGAGTCCAAGGCAACCGTCAAGGCCAAGCCGGTACCGAAGGCATCCGAAGCCAAGTCCGCTGCCGTCAAAGAGGAGCCCAAAGCCGAGGTAAAGGCCAAGTCCGAACCCGCCAAGAAGGCCCCGGTCTCCCCCGCCGCCGCGACCGAGGAAAAGGCTCCGACCAAAAAGACGTCCGTCCGCAAGGCAACGGCCACCCGCAAGCGCCGCTAGTCCACAGACGATCCAAAACCTCATCAAACCCTAAGCAAGGGGCGCTCCAACTGGGTGCCCCTTCTCTGTAGGTAGTTGGTAAAACGATTTTCTAGGACAACCGTTCGCCGATGGTAAACGGATGTTGTTTATACAGCCTGTGTACAACAGATATACTTACATCCTGTGCGTAAAGCCCATGGCCCGCAGGCCATGATTCTATTGAACTGGACCGTACTATGAGATTGATACACAACAGCCGTCTGCCGCAGTTTCGCACTCCGTTTGGCGCTGTGACCACAGGAACAACCCTTTCGCTCTCCGTGATTCTGGAGGACGCCGATCCCGCGCAGGCAACGCTTACGCTGCGCACCTGGGTCGATGAGATCGGTGAGTCTCGGTATCCCATGACGCACGAGGGCGACGGCATATTTAGCGTAGAGCTCAAGTGCACCGAGCCCTGTCTTATCTGGTACAGCTTTATATGCAATATCGAGGGCCAGCCCGAGGTTCGCCTGGGCGCACCACAGGGCCGCACCGGCGGCGAAGGCGTAACCTACGACTACGCTGAGGTGCCGTCATTCCAGGTCACCGTCTACAAACACCGTGAGAATCGTCCCACCTGGTACGAGCGCGGTATGGTCTACCAGATCTTCCCCGATCGCTATGCCCGCGACGAGCACTGGCGCGAGCGCACGCTGGCCGAGGTCGAAAAACCGCGTAAGGGCATTCAGCGCCGCATGGTCGAGGACTGGAACGAGCCGCCTGTGTACGAGCGCGCCGAGGACGGCTCCATCAAGACTTGGGACTTTTACGGCGGCTCGCTCAAGGGCATCCAGAATGACCTTCCCCGCATCGCCGAGCTGGGCTTTACGGCAATCTATCTCAACCCCATTTTTGAAGCCGCGAGCAACCACCGCTACGACACCGCCGATTACACCAAGATCGATCCGATTCTGGGCACCGAGCAGGACTTTACTGAGCTGTGCGAGGCGGCCGAGAAGCTGGGCATTTCCATCATTCTGGACGGCGTGTTCAACCACACGGGCGACGATTCGATCTACTTCAACCGCTACGGCAACTACCCCGGCGTGGGCGCATGGCAGAGCGAGGATTCGCCGTGGCGCGATGCGTTTTATTTCCACGAGGACGGCTCGTACGACAGCTGGTGGGGCGTGGGCAATATGCCCGCCATCAATGAGAGCTCCGAGTTGGTACGCGAGCGGCTCCTGGGCAAGGACGGCGTTATTCGTAAATGGCTGCGCGCCGGCGCTCACGGCTGGCGCCTGGATGTGGCCGACGAGCTTTCCGACGACTTCCTGGCCGAGATCAAAAAAGCCGTGCTCGCCGAGAAGCCCGACGCGCTGCTGCTCGGCGAGGTCTGGGAAGACGCCTCCAACAAGATCAGCTATGGTCATTTGCGCCGCTACCTGCAGGGCTCTGAGCTCGACTCCGCCATGGACTACCCCTTCCGCGACATGGTCATCGGCTTTTTGATGGGCTACAAGAACGCCTACCAGGCAGCCGAGGATATCGAAACCCTGCGTGAGAACTATCCACGCGAAGCCCTGTCCTGCGCGCTCAATCTGCTCTCGAGTCACGACCGTCCGCGCATCATCTCGGTGCTCGGCGGCGGCCCCGACGAGTCGCAGCTGCCCGAGAGCGAGCGCAGCAAGTGGCGCCTGGACGAGAACTCCATGGGCCTGGCCAAGAGTCGTTTTTGGCTCGCGACGCTCATGCAGATGACGTTCCCGGGTGTGCCTTCGATTTACTATGGCGACGAGTACGGCCTTGAGGGACTCACCGATCCGGGCAATCGTCGCACCATGCCGACCAAGGAAAACCTGCACGACTTCGATACGTTTGCGATCGTCAAGAACGCATCTGCTGTGCGCCGCGCGTTGCCGTTTATGATCGACGGTGGAATCAAGGCCTTTGCGCTCAATGACGAAGTACTCGCCTATACGCGCGCCGGTAAAGACGGCGAGTCCGCGACGGTTATCATCAACCGTAGCCTGCGCAATTCACACCGCGTGACGATTCCAGCGCTCGGCGAATGTGCGAGCGATGTGATCAGCGGTCACGAGTGCGAGATCCACAGCGGTACGGTCACGCTCGATCTGTATCCGCTGGGCTCGTCGATCATCTATCACCATGCCGAGCAGCGCCTGCAGGAGCCGCTCGATCACGGTGCGGGTGTTGTGTGCCATATCACATCGGTGCCGACCGACGACGGCAAGCCCGGTACGATCGGCGCGCCCACGCGTCGTTTTATCGACCATCTGGCCGCCATGGGCATGCGCTACTGGCAGGTTCTCCCCGTCAACCCCACGGACTTCTTCCGCTCCCCTTACGCCGGCCCTTCGGCCTTTGCAGGCAATATCGACCTGCTACCCGAGAGTCACGAGGAGCTGGCCGCCGACTTTGAGACTTGGAAGGCCCGCGGCGGCGAAGATGCCGATCCGTTGTACACAGCGTTTAAACATCGCAATGCCGATTGGCTCGAGAAATACTGCGTCTATATGGCCGTCAAAAAGTACTTTGAAGGCGAGTCGCGCCACGATTGGCCGGCAGATGTCGCGCGCTACAACGAGCATCTGATCGACGACAAGCGTTTCCATAACGAGGCCGAGCTGCAGGCGTACATGCAGTACCGCTTTGACCTGGCTTGGTGCGAGCTCATGAACTATGCGCACAAGAAGGGCATCGAGGTCATCGGCGATATCCCGATGTATGTTTCGGACGATTCGGCAGACGCGTGGAGCGAACCCGAGAACTTCTGGCTGTCCGATACCGGCAAGGCGATTGAGATTTCCGGTGCACCGCCCGACAACTTTGCACCCGAGGGCCAGGTGTGGGGCAACCCGACGTTCCGCTGGGACCACATGAAGCAGAACGGCTATAGCTGGTGGATGGATCGCCTACGTCGTGCCTTTTCGCTCTACGACCGCGTGCGCCTGGATCACTTCCTGGGCTTCCACAACTACTTTAGTATCCCTGCGGGCAAGGCTTGCGCCGACGGCCGTTGGCTGGCGGGCCCGGGTAAGGACCTGTTCCAGACCGCTTATGACGAGCTGGGTCCGCTCAACTTTATCGCCGAGGACCTGGGCTATTTGACGCCCGGTGTTCGCGCCATGGCTTCGACCTGCGGCTTCCCCGGCATGGACGTGCTGGAGTTTAGCGACTACGACGTTCGCTGCGGTGTGCATCCCACGCCCGGCAAGATTCTGTACACGTCGACGCACGACACCTCGACGCTCGCCGGCTGGTGTACGCGTTCCTTTGCCGGCGGCGACGAGCCGAGCGGTGTTGAGGTGGCGGCCAAGCTGATGAGCGACGCGCTGGCAAGCGACGCTCCCCTGGTGATGATGCCGCTGCAGGATGTCCTGGGGCTTGGCGACGACGCGCGCATGAACGTTCCGGGCGTGGCCACGGGCAACTGGACCTGGCAGGCTGACGAGGCAGACATTGCAGCCGCCGAGAACAAAACCGCACAGCTCCTGCGCAACAACCATAGATTCTGGGGCGAAGCGTGATAAAAGCCCCGATATAGGGTACAGTTACAGACGTTTGAATTTTTGCGGGCAGAGTAATCTGCCCGCTTTGTGCTGAAAAGGAAGTACTATGGCGCGCTACGATTACAAGTGCTCGAGCTGCGGCAACGTGTTTGAGGTTGAGCATCCCATGTCCGAGACTCCCGAGGTCGTGTGCCCCAGCTGCGGTGCCCCGGCGGCCAAGACGTTCTCGGCCAGCGGCATTAAATTTGAGGGCAGCGGTTTCTACAACACCGACCAGCGAAGCGGCGGCTCCAGCACCAACGCCACGAGCGGCTGCTGCGCCAATTGCCCGCATAGCCACTAGAAACCAAGCAGCCCCGCGACCGACACCGATCGCGGGGCTGCTTCTTTAGCTACCCAAGTTTCCTAATGAGTTGCGGTGAAATAAGGACTGTTTGGCGGGCAGAAGCCGCTATTCAATCCCTATTTCACCGCAACCTAGTCGTTACTTGCGGACCAGCCTGGCGCAGAAGTGACCGTCGTAGGAGTCGGCGTTTACCGGCACGCTTTGGAAGAGGCCCCGATCGTTCTGGCGTACGGATACGAGCTTCTTGGCCTGATCGAACTCGGGGAGCTGCAGAATCTGTGCCTCGGAGAGCGGCGCTACAGTAAAGCCGGTGCCCTCAGGAGAGTTCAAGAAAGCATCCACCACCTGCGTGTTCTCCTCGTCGAAGACCGAGCACGTCGCATAGATGAGCTCGCCGCCGGCAGCTACGCGCGCAGCAGCCTCTTTGAGCATCATCAACTGCAGCTTGGGCAGCTCGCACGTGACGTCACACTCGGCCAGGCGCCACGGAATCTCGGGATGGCGGCGCATGGTGCCGGTGCCCGAACACGGCGCATCGATAAAGACCGTGTCGAACTTAACCGGATTGCCAAGCATGGCATCAAACGATGTCAGTACTTCATCAAGCTCGCAGGCATCACCCGAAACCGTACGAACGCCCTGAATACCGGCCTTATGCAGGCGAGCGAGATTCAGATCGCACTTGCGATCATGCAAATCGAGCGCCGTATGCTGACGCTCATAGCCCGCACGCTTGGCCTGGCACATCATCACATAGGTCTTGGTGCCACGACCGGCACCAATCTCAAGGCAGCTACCAGGGCGCGTGGCAGCTGTGGCGATAAGCTGCGCATTGAGATCAGATGCCACCGCGGCAGCACGCTCAAACACACCCGAAGCAACGGTAACCTGGGCATCAACCGGGGCATGGCAGCCCGGGAAGACAGGCGCGACGAGCTGCGAGATATACGGATCGGGCTTGGTCGCAAAGGCGTTCTCATGCAGGGCCAGCGGCGCGGGGGCCAGATTGCCGGCAAAGTTAAGTGCACCCTCTGGCGTGTCGAACGATGCCATAATGCGAGCGCACAGCCAGCGAGGAAGACCCATCAGGCGCGACAGACGAACCAAGCGTCGCTCAGACTCATCCACATCGGACGCCGTGGCAAAGTCCTCAACATTGTCCGCAACCTTATGCAGTACGGCATTGGCCAAGCCAGCGGCGGACTTAGCGCCACAGCGGACCAGCTCAACACCCTGACTTACGGCAACGCGGGCACGCGTATGCAGATAGAGCATCTCGAAGGCCGAGATACGAAGCGCCATGCGAACACGCGGCGCAACCTTTTTAGGCTTATCGAGAAACTGATCGAGCAGCTCGTCCAAAATACCCTGGGTGGCTGCAACTCCAAGTGCCAAACGAGCGGCAAAAGCAGAATCGCGCTGGTCAATGGCCTTGGCCGAAGCACGGGAAGACAGCACGTCGCGCGCGTACATGCCGCGGCGATCGGCCTCCATCAACACATCGAGCGCAAGCTTGCGCGCGGGAGACAACTTGCTCATGACAAAACACCCCAGATAAGATCGGCGCCCTGCAGGCCAGCAGCCCAAGCAGAAGCGGCCATAGCACGCTTGCCATCAGGCTTAACCTCGAGCAACTCAACCGAACCATCGGAAAGACCCAGGTAAACACGCTTGGCCTTAACGAGAACCTGATCCTCGCCAAGCGACACATCAGCCGGCGCAGCATCGAGCACGCGCACGGTCTTGCCGGCAATCACGCAACGAGCAGGCGCGGTATCGGACGAGGCCAGCACATGACGCACGCAATCAAGCGCCGTCATTTGCGGATCCAGACGCATCTCCTGCTTGGAAATCTTGGCAGCATGGGTAACGAGTGCCTCATCCTGCTCAGTCCACACGGCGGTGCCATCGGCAACAGAAGGAAGCGTATCGGCAAGCAGTTTTCCGCCAAGCTCACCAAGCTCCATGGTCAGCGCCTCAGCATGCTTACCGGCAACCGAGGTCGAGGCCTGTGCGCAATAAGCGCCGGTATCCACGCCATGCCCAATACGCATAATGGAAACACCAGCAACCTCATCACCAGCGAGAATCGCACGCTGAATAGGAGCAGCCCCACGCCAACGAGGCAGCAAGGACGCGTGAACATTCACAATACCAAGCGGCGCCATATGCAGCACCTCATCGGGCAAAATGCAGCCATAGGCAGCCACGCAGAAAATATCAGCCTGCGCAGCCTGGAGCGCCTCAACAACCTCAGGCGTCATACGATTGGCCTCAACGACCGGCAACCCCAGCTCAAGCGCCTTAGCCTTAACAGGAGACGGCTCAAGCTTCTTACCACGCCCACGAACAGCATCAGGACGAGTAACAACAAGCGCAATCTCATTCCCGGCCTCGACAAGCGAAGTCAGCGAAGGCACAGCAAAATCAGGCGTACCCATAAACACAATACGCATAAAGGACGTCTCCCCTCAACCAAAGCCGAGACGGCTACAAATAACAGCGGATAGCCAAGTACCCAGCCCATCCGCAATAACATTTCAACAAGAACAAATATACCCAAAACCAAAGAAAGAGCCGCAATAAAAGCAGCTCTTCCAACAAAGCAATTATCAGCGAAGACGCCCCTCCCTGGCCCAACGGCACCCGGGCGAAGAGAAGCACGAAAACGCAGTCCCCTTCCGCCGCAGGGCTTAGGATATTGCTCCACGCGCAGTTCCGCACGAGCCGAAGAGCACTTAATGTGCTCTTCGCGCGAGCAGGACTGTTTGAGCATGGAGCAAAACCTAAGCCTGCGGCGGAAAGGGGACGGTGGGACCTACTCCGTCTCGCCCGGTCGAGCGCCACGGGCCAGGGCGTCCTGGTACTCCTTGACGGCCTTGATCCTCTGCATCGGCTTCAGTCGCTCGAACATGGTGTTACCGTGCAGGTGATCGATCTCGTGCTGCAGGCACACGCAGAACAGATCGCCCGTGGCCTCATAGCGAATAAGGTTGGCATCCAAGTCGTACGCCTCGACGACGACATGGTCGGGACGCTCGATCTCGCAGCTAATGCCAGGAATGGAAAGGCAGCCCTCGCTAAACGGCACCAGATGGTCACTCTGCTCAACAATGACAGGGTTAATGAGCACGTACGGATCATAGTCGCTCTTGTCGCTGTAGTCGCAGTCGATGGTGACGAGCTGAATGAGCTCGCCGATCTGCGGGGCAGCCAGGCCGCAGCCGCCGTTCTCAAACATCATCTTCTTCATCTTCTCGGCAAGCGCCTCGATTGCCGGGGTGATCTCCTCGATGACGGCGCACTCCTGGCGCAGACGAGGGTCGGGCGACAGTACGATTCCGTTGGCTTCCATGGCCATCCTTTCGGGTTGTTACATCAAATCATAGGCGTCGACATCAACGCTCACGCTCACGCCGCGCACAGAGCCCACCTCTTTGAGGCAGGCGTCGATATCATCAGAGACATGGTACCCCACGGGCGACTTCACAAGCAGATGGAAGCGGTAACGGTCCTTGGCTCTCTCGATTACACACGAAGCCGGGCCTAGCACCTGCGGCACGGCACTCCCCGCCCGTAAAAAGTCGGGCGCGGCGGCATGCCAACGGCGCTTAAGAAGCTTTGCAATGCGCCCGATGTAGTCCTGCGCGTCGTCTCGGTTCGCCGACCACACCAAAATGTTGACCAGGCGAACAAACGGCGGGTACAGCGCGTCGCGGCGCTGGTCCAGGTCGTAGTCGGTAAAGATCGAACGGTCGTGCTCAGCGACAGCGCGAATGACCGGATCTTCGGGCAGGTAGGTCTGGATGATCACCTCACCGGGGCGATCGCCGCGGCCGGCGCGGCCCGCAACCTGCTCCAGCAAGTCGTAGGCGCGCTCTCCTGCGCGGAAGTCCGGCAGCTTGAGGGCGAAATCGGCATTGACCACGCCCACGAGCGTGACCTCGGGAAAGTCGAGGCCCTTGGCGATCATCTGGGTGCCCAGCAGCACCGCACAATCGGCGGCATCGAACTGCTCGAGCAGCTTTTTGTGCGCATCCTTGCCGCGCGTGGAATCGGCATCCATGCGAATAATGGCGACGTCCTCGGGAAGCATCTGGTGCAGCGCGTCCTCGATCTGTTGAGTGCCCAGACCCATTTTTGCCAGGTAGCGACTGCCACATTTGGGGCAACGGCTCGTGGGCGCGGGATACGGCTGCACGCGCCAAGACGAACCGCAGGTGTGGCACTGCAGTGTATGGGTGCGCTCGTGATACGTAAGCGCGGTGGAGCAGTGGTTACAGGTGGGGACGCAGCCGCATTCGCGGCACATCAGGAACGGCGCAAAGCCGCGGCGGTTATGCAGCAGCACAGCCTTCTCGCGCCGCTCAACAACGCGCTCCAGACCTTCCATGAGCGGTTTTGAGAACATGGAGCGGCTGCCGTGCGAGAACTCGCGGCGCAGGTCGGCAATGCGGACTGTCGGCAGCACGGCGTGTCCCGGGCGCTCGGGCATCTCGATGCGCGTCCAGGTGGCGCCGTTATACGTGCCACGGCGGCAGCGGTCGAGGGCCTCGGCTGAAGGCGTGGCGGAGCCCAGCACGAGCGGGCAGCGGTAGCGCCGCGCCATCTCGGCCG
>CABUTN010000060.1 GCA_902494565.1 uncultured Collinsella sp.
GCGGTCCGCCGTTCGGTAGAACGGCGGAACTAGTTACGCCTGACGGTAATGGTCAAAGAAGTCGGCGAGGTCTTCGAGCGACTCTTTGAGCACTTCCATGCGCGGCAGGTACACGATGCGGAAGTGGTCGGGCTCACCCCAGTTAAAGCCGCCGCCGCGCGTGATCAGAATCTTCTTCTCGTGCAGCAGGTCGAGAGCAAACTGCTCGTCATCGGTAATGTTGAACTTTTTAACATCCATCTTAGGGAAGATATAGAACGCCGCACGCGGCTTAACCACCGAGATGCCGTCAATCTTGTTGAGCGCCTCATACACAAAGTTGCGCTGCTCGTAGACACGGCCGCCGGGACGGATGTAGTCGTTAACGGACTGATGGCCACCGAGTGCCGTCTGAACGATCGACTGAGCCGGCACGTTGGAACACAGACGCATGTTAGAGAGCATGTTGATGCCCATGATGAAGTCGCTCATGCAGCGCTGGTTGCCCGAAAGCACCATCCAGCCAATGCGATAGCCCGCGATCATGTGCGACTTGGAAAGGCCGCTAAAGGTGACACAGGGCAGATCGGGGGCGAGCGAGGCAATCGAGACGTGCTCGTAGCCGTCCATGCACAGGCGGTCGTAGATCTCATCGGCAAAGATCATCAGCTGATGCCTGCGTGCAATCTCGACGATGCCCTCGAGCACCTCGCGCGGATAGACAGAACCCGTGGGGTTGTTGGGGTTGATGATGACGAGGGCTTTGGTCGCGCTCGTAATCTTGGACTCCATATCCTCCAGGTCGGGATACCAATCCGCCTGCTCATCGCACAGATAATGTACGGGATGACCGCCGGCAAGGGTTGCACACGCCGTCCAGAGCGGATAGTCGGGGCTGGGGATCAGAATCTCATCGCCGTTGTCGAGCAGCGCGTTCATCGAAAGCTGAATGAGCTCGGACACGCCGTTGCCCGTGTAGATATGCTCCATCTGAACGTTGGGCAGGCCCTTGATCTGCGAATACTGCATGATTGCCTTGCGCGCGGAGAACAGGCCACGCGAGTTGGAATAGCCTTCGCAGTCGGGCAGCTGCTGGCGCATGTCCTTGATGACCTCATCGGGTGTGCGGAAACCGAAGGGCGCCGGGTTGCCGATATTGAGCTTGAGGATGCGCTCGCCCTCGTCCTCCATACGGGCGGCCTCGTCGACGACGGGACCGCGCACGTCATACAGGACGTTGTCGAGTTTGGTGGATTTAGAAAAAGTACGCATGGTGGTGCTCCTTGCAATTTGAGCTGAGGGATGGGGTTCGGGCTTGGAATCGTTGAGAGGCGATGATGTCTCGCCTTGATCGGCGTCACCGGCAAGCAGCCAGGTAACATCGACCTCCAAAATGCGGGCGAGCAGCTCTGCCACATCGCGCCGCGGGATCGTCTTGCCGCTCACATATTGGCTCATCTGACTCTTGCCGAGTTTTTTGCCGAGCATCTCCGATGCACGAATCACGTCCGACTGTCGAACATCGCGATCGGACATAGCCTGTCGCAGGCGATCGCTGAACGTCTCTTGGGCCACTAGAACCTCCTTGCTGGCAAAGTTCAATTTATAGAACACAAATTGAACCTGAGTTCAATTTAGGCAGCAGTATAGCGCGGCGCATTATCCGAAAGTTCAATTTCATAAGAAAATGTACCGAACCCCGAGAATTGTCCCAAAGTAGACAACAGGTACGCGCTTTTAGAGATATTCAAGGAAACGAGCCGCCGCAAGCGAAACGTCAGCGGTGCGGTATATGGCGTTGATCTGCCGATGAGGATGTCCCTCGAGCGGGCGCACGGCAACATCGAACTGGCAGCGGCGCAAGATGAGCGCCGGAAGAATGCTCACGCCCAGACCGTCCTCGACCATGGCCATAATCGCATAATCATCCCAGGTCGACAGCTTAGAGCGTACCGCCAGGCCCGCGCGGCGAAACAGCGGCGTAATCTCGTCGTCGCTACCGCGTTCCAGCAGAATAAACTGCTCGTTGGCCAAATCGGCAAGGGAAACGACCTCCGCGGTAGCAAGCGAGGAGTCCGCTGGCACCACGGCCATCAACTCATCTTGCACCAACGGCCGCGACGCCATGCCGGCGCCGCGTGGTTCGCGCGGAATAAAGCCCAGGTCGCAGCGACCTTCCGCCACCCATTGCTCAATCTCGGAGTAATCACCCATCAGCAGCTCGTAATCGACGTCCGGGTGATCGGCGCGAAAGTGCGCAATCACCGGCGGCAGCACGTGGGTCGCCACGCTCGAAAACGTACCGATGCAGATTTTGCCGCGCATGAGCCCACGCATCTCATCCACCCGTCGCTGCAAACGAGTGAATTCCTCACAGAGCGCCTCGACAGCCGGCATGACCTGCCGCCCGTCGGCAGAAAGCACTACGCCCTCGCGACTGCGGTCGAGCACCTTAAAGCCCCAATCGGCCTCAAGATCGGCCACCATACGGCTCACGCCCGACTGCGAATAGCTCAGCCGCTCGGCAGCACGCGTAAAGCTTCCGGCGCGCACCGTCTCCAGCAGCACCTGCATCTTTTGAATATTCGTTTCCACGAGGCGCCTCCACCTATGCATGAGTTTTTGTCATGTTAACTATGCATTATATTCGCTTTTCTTCTAAAGCCAGTTCACCCATAGTGAACTTGTTCGGATATAGAGGGGACGGAAGCGCATGAACAACGGACTGTTTACGTACTTAGCAGCATTGCTATTGTTTGGCTTCAACGGCATCATCGCCGCTGCCATCGCGCTGCCGAGCTCGGATATCGTGCTACTACGCACGTTTTTGGGCGCACTCTCGCTTGTCGCCATTCTCGCCATCACCCAACGCCATAAGTTGCAGGCGCCATCTCGCCCCCGCGAAGCCGCAGCCCTCCTCCTCTCGGGAGCTGCGCTGGGCGCCAGCTGGATTTTTCTGTTCCGCGCCTACCAGACGATCGGCGTCGGCGTATCCTCGCTGCTGTACTACTGCGGCCCCATCATTGTCATGGCACTCTCCCCGCTCATCTTTGGCGAAAAGCTGACCGGCGGCAAAATCGCCGGCTTTATCGCCGTTGCTTGCGGTGCTTTTCTCATTGCAGCGCAAGGTCTAGGCGGCAATATGCCCATTGCAGGTATCGCCTGCGGCATCGCCTCGGCATTTTGCTATGCGCTGATGGTCATCGCTAGCAAGGGCGCGCCACACATCGAAGGCCTCGAGAACTCCACGCTCCAGGTGAGTGCCGCCTTTGTGACCGCGCTGGTCCTCACGCTCATCACGCAGGGTGCACCCTCATTCCTGTCCGCCGGCGTCGCCGCAGGCATCGATTGGCGCGCCGTCGTCATGCTCGGCGTCGTCAACACCGGCATTGGTTGCCTGCTCTACTTTAGCGCCGTCGCCAAACTGCCTGTGCAGACCGTCGCCGTTGTCGGCTACCTCGAGCCGCTTTCGGCGGTCGTGTTCTCCGCCGTCCTTTTGGGCGAAGCCATAACACCGGTCCGTCTGATGGGCGCCGCGCTTATCATCGGCGGCGCGATTTTTTGCGAACTCGCCGGCAAACGCGCAAGCGCCAAGGCTGGCATAGCCCAGACAGCACGTGCTTAAAAGCCCCTGTTTTGAAATGCTACCTACGTACATAAACAATCCCCAGCTGGGGATTATTGTCTAAAATAACCTGATGTGCCAAACTGCTCTTGTATGTATAAAGACGGCATAAAGATTATCTGTCCTAGACAGACAACCGGATGTCTAAGGGAGTCCACGTGGCACACAACAAACTGGAGGCAAACCCCCAAGACCAGCGTGGTCAAGGCGGGCACGGAGCCATCCCCCTCTCCGCTGGCATGCTGCTCGTAACGCTCGGCGTCGTCTATGGCGACATCGGCACGAGTCCCATGTACACCATGAAATCAATCGTCGCCAACAACGGCGGCATCGGTACCGTCAGCGAGGACATGATCCTGGGCGCGCTTTCGCTCGTCATCTGGACCATGACGCTCGTGACCACGGTCAAGTACGTGGTAATCGCCATGAAGGCCGACAACCACAACGAAGGCGGCATCTTCGCCCTGTTTAGCCTGGTACGCAAGGTGGCACCGTGGCTGATTCTCCCCGCCATGATCGGCGGCGCGGCGCTGCTCGCCGACGGCATCCTCACCCCCGCCGTCACGGTCACCACGGCCATTGAGGGCCTGCGTACCATCGAGTGGGGCCACGCGCTATTGGGTGACGGTCAGACCAATGTGATCATCATCACCATCATCATTATCTGCGGTCTATTTGCCATGCAGCGCGCCGGCACCTCGTCAATCGGCAAGCTGTTCGGCCCGCTTATGACGCTGTGGTTCCTGTTCTTGGCTGGCGCCGGCCTGTTCAACATGCTCGGCAACCTGTCCATCCTACGCGCGCTCAACCCCATCCGTGGCATCATGTTCCTGTTCTCGCCCATCAACCACTCGGGCATCATGGTGCTCGGCTTCGTCTTCCTGTCGACGACCGGCGCCGAGGCGCTCTATTCAGACATGGGCCACGTGGGCAAGGCCAACATCTACGCATCCTGGCCGTTTGTTAAGGCGGCCCTCATCCTTAACTATCTGGGCCAGGGAGCTTGGCTGCTCGCCAACAACTCCAATCCCCAGATGCTCGCGATGGATATCGTCAACCCGTTCTATATGATGCTTCCCGAGCCCCTGCGCCCCTTTGCCATCGTGCTTTCGGCCGTGGCGGCCATCATTGCCTCGCAGGCGCTCATCACCGGCTCGTTCTCGCTGGTATCCGAGGCCACGCGCCTCAACCTTATGCCGCATCTGCGCATCCACTACCCCAGCGACACCAAGGGCCAGCTCTATATTCCGCTCGTCAACAACATCATGTGGGTCGGCTGCATCTTCATCGTGCTGCTGTTCCAAAACTCCGAGCGCATGGAGAGCGCCTACGGCCTCGCCATTACCGTGACCATGCTCATGACCACGACGCTTTTGACGAGCTATATCGCCGGCATCCTCAAGCACAAGCTGGGCGCCTGCATCTTTGCCCTGCTCTTTGGTGCCATTGAGCTGTGCTTCTTCGCTTCGTGCCTCACCATGTTCTTTGACGGCGGCTACGTCATGATCTTCCTGGCCGCACTGCTGTTCGGCCTTATGTATGTGTGGCGTCGCGGCACCGCCATCGAGCGCACGCAGACGATTCTGCTGCCCGTCTCCAAGTACATTGACCAGCTCAACCGCCTGCGCAATGACGAGACCTACCCCGTGCTCGCCGACAATCTGGTGTTCCTCACCAACAGCCCCGACCCGCTCACGCTCGACCGCGACGTGCTCTATTCCATCCTGGATAAGCATCCCAAGCGCGCCAAGGCATATTGGTTCATTAACGTGCACGTTACCGACGAACCCTATACACACGAGTATTCCGTCGAGACCTTTGGCACGGACTTCCTCTTCCGCGTTCGCCTGGACCTGGGCTTTAAAGTCAACCAGCGCGTCAACGCCTATCTGCGTCAGATCGTCGGCGACTTGATGGCATCGGGCGAGCTGCCGCCGCAACATCACACCTACTCCATCTACGAGACACGCGGCAACGTGGGTGACTTCCGCTTTTGTATGCTGCGCAAGATGCTTGCCCCCGAAACGGACATCAACCGCAATGACCACCGCGTGATGGCCATCAAGTACGCCGTCCGCCGCGCCTGCGGAAGCCCGGCACGCTGGTACGGTCTTGAGAACTCGGCCATTATCATCGAGTACGTGCCGCTGTTTGCCCGCATGCGCCCGGCCGTTAAGCTCGTGCGCACCCAGGTGCCGCTCGAGGTTCAGATCGAAGAGGCCGAGGAAATGGAAGTCGACATCTTCTCGGACGACTTGGTCAACGGCAACGAAGCCGGTAAGGACATGAACGTCGATCCCACCGAGTTGCTCGAGAGCGTCGCCGATACGCCCGAACAGCAACAGCTCGACGGCCTCGAGAGTGAACAACTCAACGACGCCAACTTCTAGCGGCGCCATAAATCAACGACAGCGGCCCTGCACCTCGCGATCTGCCAGGGCCGCTTTTGTCTACGTTTTTGGCCAGGTAAAACACCTTTGAGGCTTTACCTGGGCGTAATCGTAGACTGCTATTCGGCATTTCCGGGGCTAGACAACCGCCTGGCCCCAATCGGTCATATAACCCTAGCCCACATTGAAATGCCATCGAAAAAGAAGCAGGCTATAGAGACTGGTCTCTCACCCACTCGATGAGTTCGGGGATCGCATAAGCGTATTGCCAGGTAAAGTTATGAGTGTTTCCACCCTGGACCGTCTTGTCGGTGCTATCGAGAGTTCCCTTCTCTACATGAAGGAAAACGACATGCGCCCCATCGGTCACCGCTTGTTTACAGGCCGAGGAGCAGACATCCGAGAGCTCGACCATAAGCTCATCGAGCGTCTTCTGGCTGCTAGCCGCCTTGGCTCCTTCCTGGTTACCCGAAGGGTTTTTCTCTCCCGTTGCGTCGTAATCAATCCACAGGCCACTCGTATGTCCTTCGCCGTCATAGTTATAGGCGCAATTCAGCTGCTTCTCAACATAAGGAATTCCGATACTCGCGACACCCTTCTCGGGATCCGTCATGCCGCCATAGGAATTGGAATCGTCTTCAGAAACGAATATCACCATGGGCGTCTTGGCAATCGGAGTCATGTTGCCTTGCCCGGCAACGAGCATAAGCGCTGCAAAGGAATTGTCATCGGGATGCTTGGAGGCATATTCGATGAGGGCCATACACCCGGCAGATTCGCCCGTCCCGTAAATGCGATCCGGATCGATTGAGTAACCCTGGTCGATCAGGTCCTCGATTACATGCAGGCAAGTCTCGATATCGCAACAAGCTCCAGCGATCGTCAGCACAAATTGTGACCCATCAGCCCAGGCAAGGGCTCCCAGACCTTGACGAAGATTCACCCTCACATCGCAGGTGGTTACCCCCGCATCCGGCAGGAAGAGCGTGATGGGGTATTTCTTTGCCTTGTCGTAGTCGTCAGGCTGTGCCAAGGCAAACGAAGCATGGAATCCAGTTTTGGGGTCATCGTAGGTCCCTGCAACAAACTTGTCTGCCTCGGAGTTGAGAACAGTCGAAGCCACGAGATATCGGGAGGATGTCTCGTCGCCTGTAAGCTTTTTACCTGCAGAATCCTTGAGATCCTTTATTTGGGCGATTTTGACGCAACCGCTATCAAGGGATACGGGACCGTTTGAGCCTACGCACCCACGCGTCATCTGAAACATCAACGTCTGTGCGCCCGCATCTGCTGGATCGAGCTCGACGATGACGTACGTTCCCTTGCTTTTGCCCCCTTCATCACTCAGCTCGGCTTTGTCGTTTACATAGGCAGTGACAATCGAGCGTCCCAAAACCGAGAAAGATCCCAGCCCCTTTTCCTGAGCCTGTTGACCGATGCCGCCATGTCCGGGATCAACCGAAGACGCATCGACATCCACGTCGTATTCAATCGCCACGCCGACAATCTTCTCTCCGATTGCATATGTTTTCGCAAGTGCAGAAACAGAGATAACGTGCTCGTAGAATTCGCTAACGTCGCTATCCGTGCCACCCGATTTGCCGTCGCTATCAACCTTCAGTGCATCATCCTTGCCGGCAGCCACGCTTCCCGCGCCGCTTTCGCTTCCAGACGCGCAGCCAACAAGCATAGAGGCGGTGCCCGCCAGCATTGTGGCCCCACCGGCCGTTAAAAAGCTTCGCCGACTCATTTCGAAAGCCATTTTTATTGCCCCGTTCCCCAGCCCGCTTCTGACTGGATTTTCAACATTTCTAATCAGAAATTAACGAAACGGAGTCCGTGCCTTCGAAGCGCCAAAACAGGGAATCCGTTGATGCCAGATGCCCGGCGCGCCGCTCGGAAGTAAAACTAAAGGAATTTTATATAATCAAAATGAGCCAATCGATTCGCTTTTGAACGGCTATTATTCCAAAGATGAATTGAAACTACCGTTTGTTTAATATATCTTGACAAAGTCATCGGCATCATGTTTGCCTTCAACTTCTGATCTACCAAGCGGCCCTGCGCCTCACGTGAACTGCCTCCCATTTCTTGGACACGAGAAATGGGAGGCTTTTTATGCGTGTCGACTTGAGAGTGAAACACGACATCGAGGCCAGGAGGGCGGCGATCGGGCTCTTCGAGCGAGGGCACGGCTTCAAGTCGGCGGCGAAGGCGCTGTCGGTCCCGCGCAACACCGTGAGACAATGGCTCTACGTATACCGGTCGTTCGGAAGCGAGGTGCTGCTATCCATGGACGGCAAGCAGACCAGGTACACATACGAGCAGAAGGTCGCCGCCGCCTCGGCCGTGGTCGACGGCGGCATGGGCAAGCGGGACGCCATGGAGGCGTTCGGGGTCATGTCCCTGGCGCCGCTCAAGAGATGGTGCGCGCTCTACCGCGAGGGCGGCGCCGAGGCGCTCAGGCCCAAGCCCAGGGGCAGGCCGAGGGGGTCCGGCCCCAAGTCGCGCGGGCGCACCCGCGAGCAGGAGCTCGAGGAGCGCTGCCGAAGGCTCGAGACCGAGGTGGCCTACCTAAAAAAATTGCGTGCCCTGGTCGGGAGGGACGGGCTCTGACCAGGGCGAAGGTCGAGGCCGTGAGCGCCCTGCGCGAAGAGGGGTACGAGCTGGGGCGCCTGCTGGAGTGCGCCGGCATGGCCCGGTCCAGCTACTACTACGCGCTGTCGCACCCGGCCAGGCCGACGCGCCCGGAGCTGCGGGACGCGGTGGCGGAGATCTTCTCGCGCACGGCCAACGGGTGCGGCCACCGCCAGGTCGCCATGTGCCTGCGCGCCGAGCTGGGCGCGCGCATAGCCTGCAAGACCGTGCTCAAGATGATGCGGGAGATGGGGGTCCGCTGCGGCATCCGCCGCGAGACCGACTACCATAGGTACAATTCGTACAGGGGCGTCGTGGGCGAGACGTTCGAGAACGTCATCGGGCGCGACTTCGCCGCCGACGGGCCGTGGCAGAAGATGGGCACCGACGTCACCGAGTTCAAGCAGCCCTGGGGCAAGGCCTACTTCGCGCCGGTGTACGACTTCGGCAGCAAGGAGATAGTCGCGTGGTCGACGTCGACCAGCCCGGACATGGCGCAGCAGGCCGAGCTGCTCGACCGGCTGCTGGCGAAGATGCCCGAGGGCGCGACGCCGGTGCTCCACAGCGACATGGGCTGGCAGTACCAGCACGCCGCATGGTGCGGGAGGCTGAAGGACGCCGGGATCGTGGCTTATAGGACAAAATGTGTGTCCCGATAGAACACCC
>CABUTN010000061.1 GCA_902494565.1 uncultured Collinsella sp.
ACGTAGATGCCAAAGGTGTTGGGCGTGTTGAGCATGGAGCCCTTGGCGGCCTGGGTCTTAAGGTCCATGTACTGCGGCGCCCGCGCAAAGGCGGGGCCGTCGGCGATGAGGTCGTCGCGCACGATAACCACGGTCACGCCCGCGGCGCCGGCGTTTTTCTGCGCGCCGGCGTAGATGAGCCCGTAGCGCTCAACATCGAGCGGCTGCGACAGAAAGCAGCTCGAGACATCTGCGACCAGCGGCACATCGCCACAGTTGGGCAGCTCGTGGTACATGGTGCCAAAGATGGTGTTGTTCTGGCAGATGTAAACGTAGTCGAGCCCGTCGCTCGCGGCCTCGGCGGCAATGCGCGCGTTGATGTCGGCCATGTCGGGGATGCGGTCGAAGTTGGTGTCCTCGGAGCTCGCGAGCAGCACGGCCTCGCCGTACTTGTCGGCTTCTTTGTATGCCTTGTTGGCAAAGTTGCCGGTCACGATGTAGCCGGCGCGGCCGCGGTGCATGAGGTTCATGGGGATGCCCGCAAACTGCAGCGTGGCGCCGCCCTGCAAAAACAGGACGCGGTAGTTGTTGGGGATGCTCAGCAGGCGGCGCAGAGTTGCCTCAGCGTCATCGATGATCTGCTGGTACATGCTAGATCGATGGCTCATCTCGAGCACGGACATGCCGCAACCGCGGTAGTCCATCATCTCGTCGGCGATCTCGGCGAGCACGCTTGTGGGCAGTGCGGCCGGGCCAGCTGAGAAGTTGTGCACACGTGCCATCTTCTAGTTCCCCTCGTAGTCGTTTGAACGTTCGGGATACTTTAGCACAGTGGAGCGCCGGGCGCGACCGCATCACGGTAAAACTCGAGTGCGCCGCTATGATTTACAGGATGGTTACATGGAAGACTTGGCGCTAGCCTATATCACCGGGATGTACCGTGACAAATACTCCTTGAGCGCCGGGTCGCATACATAAAGAAACGTTCCCAGCATGCCGCGCGTCATGAGAACGTAGTAGGCGTTGACGATGATCTTTCGCAGGTCATCGTCGCTTGCCTTTTTCTTTGCGACGGCATCTTTGAAATTCGCTTTGTTAACGCAGACAGCTTCTTTATCGGTGTCGTAGTAAATGTCTGGCCCCAGAATTACGAATCCGTAATTGAGGTCGTAGCCCTGCACCGTGTGGATGCATCCAACCTCGTTGACGGCGTTGGGGGAGTTAACCCAATCCTTTTGACTCGAGTTCCAGCGTTTAGGGATACCCTCAATGACGATGTCGAACGCGTCTTTGTGTTTCTTCGTTTCCCACTTCCACGCAAAGCCTGCCGTCATGCGGGATAGACCAACTTCTTCATCCTTGGCTTGCTGTAGGGAACAGAAATCCTCAAATCGGTCGACGATTCCAAACTGGTATCTGGGGATATCGTTGTCCGGATCCCCGGCTCGCGAATCGTAAGGCTCCGATGAAAAGAGTTCGTTGAACTTCATGCCGGTATGCATGTACGCCTTGTTGTCGAGTAAGTCATAGACAAAATCGAGGTATTCGTCACCACCGCGTACGCGCATTTGTGTGCTTAGGCTGAACTCTTCAGTTTCAATGCCCGCTTCTTCGAGTTGGTTGAGTCGCTGCTCAAGGCCATCTCGGTTGAGTCCCGATGCGCGGACTTGCTGTTTGGGGTCATAGAACAGGTACGCCTTGTCGCAGCATTTGAAAATCCAATCCACCTGGTTACTCGTGCGCGGCAAGTTGAGTCGTTCGCATGTGTTGTAGAAAGCTCCGATGCCGGCGCCGGCGGTCAAGTAGTTTCCCAGCCGGTGCGCCTCGTCGACAAGCAAGATGTCATACCGATCGTTTTTTGTGACGTCGCTGGGGCTCAGGATGTCGCCGGGCTTTAACCCGGGGAGGAAGTGCGTGAGTTTTTTGAGCGTCTTGCTCAGAGACTCCATGGGCGTCACGAAGCCGACCCGCAGACCGGAAAGGTTCGGCTCATTTTTGATTTTGAACATGAGACTGATGGCGAGGATTGTTTTGCCTGTTCCTGGCGCGCCGTTCACGACGGTTACGCGTTCTTTCTTGGGACCGCCGTGTTTAATGTCTTCATGCTCTTGCTCGAGCCGCCTGTAAATCGCCTCAATCGTTTCGTATTGATCGGGCGTGAGCGTTTTGAAGGGCGAGAATTTGAACAGGTCAGTGTTCTCGAGCTCTTCGATGGGGTGAATCGCATAGTTTTCTTCGCGTAGTTTTGTCCATAGCGTTCGGAACTTCTGGCGGTACTGAGGCCGCTCAAAGTAATCGAATTGGGCATAGCCATTGTTGGCATTGGTGACTTGGTATTTTTCATCGGCGCAGAACAGTTCAATAAGTCGATTCTCGAACTCGAACGTTGCGGATTGGTTGAAGGTGGGATTGTCAATCAGAAGGGTCCGGTCGAAGTCTTTGTCCACGTTTGCGGCGTGTTGCTTCATGCGGCGTCGATAATTGGTCGTTTGACCGATGTACGCCGTTTTGTTTTTGCTGTTGGTCAGGATATAGAGAACAGGCCAGCTTTCGTCGTGGTGCGACCCTGGCTTTGGCGTGCCAAAGTCCTGCAGCGATTCGCTTGTCTCGAAGGGCTGGGGCAGGGGGAGCGTGTATTGCCGAAGGGCGAACTCGTTACTCATGGTGGTCCGCATTTCTGTATTCGTCAGATGATGCATCGACGGGGTAGCGCTCGCCATTGCGTTTGAGCTTGGACGAAAGCGCCGCTGGTAGGTCGATTTCATTTAAATCTGCGAAACGCAGAAGGAAAAGGAGCGTGTCGGCGACTTCGTCTTCGATGGCTTGGCGTTGCTCGGTTTCTTCGAACATTTCTGCAATGCGTTCGTCGCTCATAAAACGAAAGAGCTGAAGGAGCTCGGAGGACTCAGTTGCCATGCCGATGGCAAGCTCTTTTGGCGTGTGATATTTGCGCCAGTCGCGTGCATCACAAAAGTCCCTGACTTGTTCCGCCATGGCATCGAGCTTATCCATCGTCCGTAACCCCCCCTGATGTTCATTGTTTTATTATGGCCGTATCTGGGATTTATTGCACATCATTTGGGGCGTGCGGTTTTTCGGTCGCGATTGGTCGGTAGGAAGTTTCACCATGAAGATCGAAGTTGATGCAGATCGGCTGCGCGAGAGCCTGCTCGACCGCGCGGGGAGTGCGGCGGGCGTGGGCTTTCCGGCCGCCATGCTCGACGTAGTGGATATCGAGGATGAGTCGCCCCAAGAACTCCTAGCTCGAGCCGAACGCGAAGGCCTCGACCTCCGAGACTTTGCCGTCGACGATGAGGGCGACGGTTATGACACGGACGAGGACTGGTAGCCGCGATTGAACTTCAACCCCATCCCCTTAATAACTTGCGGTGAAATAGGGACTGAAATGGCTGTTCAGAAGCCTATTCAATCCCTATTTCACCGCAACTTATGGGTGGGGATGGCTACGACGCCAGTGTGGCGATGACGGCTTCGTCGCCGGCGTATATTAGGGTGTTGCCATCGGGAATGATTGTTTGGCCGTCGCGCTTGAGCATCACCACAATAAACGGATGTTTGCCTTGTGGCACGTCGCGCAGGCGCTGGCCGGCCAGGCGACCGTGGGGCGTCACAGTGACCTCGCGCAGCGTAACTTCGGCACGCTCTTCAAACGTCGGCGCGGCCATCACCAGCAGATCGCCTTCCTGGATCACGGTGTCGCCATTGGGCAGTACCGGGTGCGCCCCGTCGCGCAGCACCAGGACCACGAGCATGTTTGTGGCGCTGCCAATGTCCGCGAGCGAGCGCCCGGCAAACGGATGTCCAGCACCAACCTTGAGCTTTACAAACGACATACCGTCCTCGTCGCGGTAGTCGTTAAAGGTGCGGCGCACGTCGCCGGTCGCATCGATCATATCGAGCTTCTTCGCCACCGCCGGCAGCAGCGAGCCCTGCACCACAATGCTCGACACGGCAATCACAAATACCAGGTCAAACAAGTCGTGACCGCCGGGAACGCCGGCAACCACGGCAAAGAGACTAAAGACGACCGAAGCTGCTCCGCGCAGGCCCGCCCAGCTTACGAGCGCGACCTGGCGGGGGTTCGTCTTAAAGGGCGCCAGGAGTACGCCGACGGCGATGGGGCGGCTCGCGAAGAGCATAAACGCCATGAGCGCCAGGCCCGGCAGCAGCATCTGCGGCAGGCGTGCGGGCGTCACGAGCAGGCCGAGCAAGAAGAAGATCGTCATCTCGGCCATCTCGGTGAGGGTGTCAAAGAAGTGCGCCATCTCGACCTTGCCGGTGATGTCGCTGGCGCCCAGTACAATGCCGGCCAGGTATACAGCCAAAAAGCCGTTGCCGCCCAGGTAGCTCGGCAGCGCGTAGGCGACGATGGCCACGGCGAACAAAAAGATAGTCTGCGCGCCCTCGGCCGTTGCGTGCGCGCGTTCAATCAGGCGGCTGGATGACCAGCCGATGGCAAGACCCAAACCTACGCCCAGGATGATTTGCTTGGCCAGCAGCACGGGGATGTTAATTTCGCCGCCGGCCGCGAGTGCGGCGGGCACGGCGGTGAGCATGTAGGCGACGGGGTCGTTGGAGCCCGATTCGACCTCGAGCAGCGAGTCGGTGCCGCCCTTCAGCGAAAGGTTGTGCTCGCGCAGCACGCTAAAGACGCTGGCTGCGTCGGTGGATGCTACAACCGATCCCAGCAGCAGGCCGTCGATCCAGCCGAACCCCAGCGCGAAGTGGGCGAACACGCCGGTGATGCCGGCAGTGATGACGACGCCGAGCGCGCTCAGCAGCACCGCCGGCGCAGCGACGGGCTTGGCGCGGTCGATATTGGTGTTAAAGCCGCCGTAGAACATGATGAACAGCAGCGCCGTGCTGCAGACGGTTTCGGTGAGCGCGTAGTCGCTAAAGTCGATATGCGCCGGGCCGTTGACGCCCAACAGCATGCCGAGCGCGATAAAGATGAGCAGGGTGGGGAAGGGGAGCTTTTTGCCGACGGGTTTGATGGTCAGGCACAGAATAATGACGAGGCCGATAAAGAGAAGAATCTGGTTCATAGGGAGTGTCCGCTCCTGGGTGGTTGGCGTGGCACGGTCAGTTGTCTGCGGTTATTTGTACCCAAAGATGGTGGGTTTATGGGGTTGGATTGCGGGCATGCGCGATATCGTCATAGACGGCTGCCGTCTTTGCCTCTGCTCGGAAACCCTTTCCAGCTTTATTGCAACGGAGTACAATGGGTAACGTTTAAGTTCAACTTGAAGTTTTAGTTGCGGCGCCGGGCTTCGGCCGCAATGCAAGGAGAGGCGTACCATGGCGATCTATGTGACATCTGATGCTCACGGGCACGTGCGTGCGCTTGACGAGGCCCTGTCTAAGATCTCGCTGACGTCCGACGACACGCTGTACGTGCTGGGCGACATGATCGATCGCGGGCCCGATCCGGTCGGCGTTATTAAGCTCGTGCGCTCGCTGCCCAACGCCCGCGTGCTCAAGGGTAATCACGAGCAGATCATGCTCGATGCCATCATTGGCCAGGATCCGCTCGATGCCGAGACCTGGGATATCAACGGTGGCTGGACGACGCGCGAGCAGCTCAACGACATGGAATTTGAGGCATACGAGGAGCTCGTGCGATGGATGGCCGCGCTGCCGCTCTACGCAGTGGTCGAGACCGAGGAGCGCCCGTATCTGCTGGTACATGCTGGAATCGAGATGAAGGCGGCGCGTGCGTTTTTGCTTGAGCATGGCGTCGATTGTGCCGATGGCGTCGGTGCGGTGAGTGCCGATCGCGAGCTGCTGCAGCAGATGCTCGCGGTGCAGTCGTCCGATGACCTGCTGTGGATTCGTCACGGCTATTGGGATGTGCCGACCGGGCTGCTTTCTACCGAGGGCAAGGGCCCGGTCGTGGTGAGCGGTCACACGCCCACGGTATCGCTTGGGCGCTATTGCGAGGTTGGCGGCCTGGCAGGGCTCGATGAGGAGTCGGGCCGCGGGCAGATTGTGCGCCTGGGTGGCGAGGATACCGCTGGTGTGCCCGATCGCATCGATATCGATTGCGCCGCCGCCACCGGCTCCGAGTTTGGCCGCGTGGGCATCCTGCGGCTCGATGATGGGGCGGAGTTCTACGCGAATATCAACCCGGGCGAATAACCTTGTTCCGCCGTTCTACCGAACGGCGGTCACGTTGACGCTGCGCAGCCCCGAAGCACCCCATCTTGTCGCTCAAACCGTCGCTCGCGTACAGAAGTACGCGTCGCTCCTCTTTCGCGCCAACCTGGGGCACTTCGAGGCTGCTCGCTGTCGATGCCAAAACATCGATGATTATTCTGGGACGGGGATTCAATAATCATTTGGCTGCTCGCTGGCTAAGTGAGTAGACTTTTTTGGAAATGCCGAGCACCCAACATATTTGCCTCTATAAAACCGCAGGTCACAGACTTGTGCTTTGTCGGTGTGGTCGGGGATTCGGTAAAAGTCTACTCACTTAGTTTTGCGTGATGAATATTGTCCGCAACGAGACCCCAGACGGGGTGATTCCATCGCAAATTCCGGTGACCGGTCAGCTAATTAGGCGCCGTATGGGTTGCGGTCGCGTTCGATGCGTTGGCGGATGTGGGCGTACTCGATAATCAGTAGCACCAGGAGTAGGGCCATGATGGCTAGGTGGCTCACCACAGCGCCCATCAGACCCAGCAGCTTAATCAAGATCACCGGCAGCACCACGCTTACGGCGAAGCAGATCAGGTAGATCTTGGTGACGTCTCCAGCGTGGCGCAGCACCGTGATGATGGCGTAGATAAAGTCGATGGCCGCGGTGACGCCGCCGGCGACGACCATCAGCAGCGCCAGCGTACGGTAGCGCTCAAAGCTGAGGCCGTACATAAAGCTCATGAGGGGAATACCGGGACCTGCCATAAATGCGGCGCACGCGCCGGTGATGACCACGATCAGCGCCATAACGGCAACAATAATCAGGTCAAAGCGACGACGCTTGCGAGGATTAGCCCAAATGCTCGACAAGCGCAGGAGCTGCGGTTTATAGATAAATCCAATGCTCAGCAAAATAGCCTGCGCCGGAAAGAACAGGGCATTAAAGTACAGCTGATATTTGTATGCCAGCGTGCCTTCCATCACAAACTTGGGCATGCTCTCGATGAGGTTGAACAAGAACAGTGCACCAAAGAGTGGAGCGCACTGGACAAACAGGTGGCCGACCTCGCGAAGGCTCACGCGGCGCGATTTTTCGGTCTCGAGCAGGGCGAGCGGCGCGGTGACCAGCACGAGCGAGGCGATCGCGGCGATGCCCATGGCCATGGCCGCGATGGGCATGTTACGCGTAAGGAACAGCGCCACGCTAAAGACCACGATGACGCCGACGGAGCGTAGCGTTTGGCTCATGCCGGCCAGGTAGAGTTTATCGGCCTGCTGCAGGCGGCCCTCGTACACGTCCGCCACGCCGTCGATCACCTTATACAGGTAGACGCCCAGGCCGATCGTCGCCATCTGCGCGTCATAGCCGCGGGCGCTGCTGTACATGAGGCCGCAGCCTAGGGCGAGCGCTCCGCAAAGCCAGCGGTTGAGCTGGTAGGAGGCAAAGGACGTCTTTTCGTCGATGTCTGAGACCTGGAAATTGCGCACGCCGTAGTTGCATGCGATCATGATGAGCGTGCCGGTGACGAAGGCGATGGAGAATTTGCCTGCTTCTTCGGCGCCCACGAGCTGTGTGGACACGATGGTGAGCAGCGGAAACGCCAAGCCCCACACGGCGGTGCCGAGAGTGTTCCAAAGGTAATCGCGGCGGGTGGCGTGCTCTTCGTATTCCGCTTCCTGCATGGAGAAGCCGCCGCCGTAGACGGCGCCGAGCAGACGGTTCCACCAAGCGTTGACCATGCGGCGGACGGGGCCGGGCTCCCGATCGCGTTCGCGCCGGCGACGGCGCGTGGCCTGGCTGCTATCGGGCCCGCCGGCGTTGCGCTGACTCAGCTCCTGGATGCGCGCGAGCTCTTCGGCCGTGTGGGAGGCGGGGAACAGGCCGTTCTCGATGCGTCCGCCCTGGGCCCTTGCGGTGCCGCTGCCCGCTACGGCGGGGTCGGCGACGCCATTGCGGCGGGCGATGGCGCGGCGAATGCTATCGAGGGGCGTGATGCTCAAAGTAGGTCCTTTCTATTGCTGCGCTCTAGTATAGTCGCGGTGGTATCCATTCGTGTTTTTGAACAGGTTGTTCAATAATTTCGGCGGCGCCATTCAGTAGTCGGCACTTAGGGATGTTCCTTATGTGCCGGCACTTTGGGAACGTCCCTAAGTGCCGGCATCCGGGGACACTCCTTGGTTGTTGCCTGTTCAAGAGTGTCCCCAACGACTAGTCGTTTAAGAACGTCCCCAATGACTAGGCCGCTTGCCTGCGATTTTTGACCGTTGGGCGGGCTTGCCGCCCTTGCCGCAAAAACGTTTTTGCATATCGGGTACAACGGGCTTTACGTGAGTAAAGTGCGCGCCGCGTCCACGTGCCGCGTTTTTAAAGGAGGCCCCATGCCTGGTGTTACCCCTGCAGAAGTTCTGTCCAATTTTGGCATTACGCTGGTCGAAGACCCCGCTGAGAACCAGCCCCGCCTGCTGGTTGACCTGCCGGCAGCCGAGCTCGTCGAGCATGCCATCCGCCGCAACGAAGGCCGCATGGCATCCAACGGCGCGCTGGTGATCGAGACGGGGGAGCGCACTGGTCGTTCGCCCAACGATCGTTTTATCGTTGACACCCCCGATGTTCACGACAAGATCGCCTGGGGTGCGGTCAACCGCCCACTGTCCGTCGAGAGCTATGAGGCCATCAAGGCCGGCATCGTCGACTATCTCAACGAGCGCGACGTGTTCGTCACGCGCGGCATGGCGGGCGCTGACCGCAACCACACGCGTCGCTTGCTCGTCGCCTGCGAGCGTGCCAGCCAGGCACTCTTTATTAAGCAGATGCTCGCCCGTCCGCTCGCTCGTGAAATCGCACGCACCGGCGAGCCGGACTTTTGCGTGCTCGCCGCACCTGGCTACCAGTGCGACCCTGCCATCAAGGGCCTCAACTCCAGTGCCGCCGTGGTCATCAACTTCCAGGAACGCGTGATTCTGGTCGCCGGCACCGGCTACTCCGGCGAGATTAAAAAGTCGATCTTTAGCGTCATGAACTATCTGCTGCCCGTCGAGGACGACGTGCTGCCCATGCACTGCTCGGCCAGCATGGATCCCGTCACGCACGAGACCGCCGTGTTCTTTGGCCTGTCCGGCACCGGCAAGAC
>CABUTN010000062.1 GCA_902494565.1 uncultured Collinsella sp.
AAACCATGCGGGGTCTTTCAGGTTGCAGGGGATGTTTTGCTCCCGCTCCCCGGCGGGCAGCAGCTGCTGCCGCAAGGCAATCACATCCGGGAAGTCCAGATTGTAGATCTTGCATCTACCGTTGTCGCAGGTTCTGCCGGTGTTGTCCAGCCCGCAGCCCAGATTGACCACCGCCGCATTGGGGTGGCCTTTCAGGTAATCCCGCACCTCGAAAGCAAGATCACTCTGCCGTGTGGCCACCTCCAGCGCACCAAAGCGCTGCATCAGGCTGCGGGAGTTTTTCTCTGCCTCTGAAAAGTCGTAGTCGATTTGGTCGAGCAGACGAACCGCTGTTTCATCCCTATAAAGGTTCGGGTACAGCTCCGTACACAGCTTCCGGGAATACAGCGGGAGGATCAGCGTCTCCTGAACGGTGTTTTTCTCAATTTTACATTTCATAGGTTTCTTCCTCAGTGAATAAAAATTGTCACAATTGCCGCCAGCACAGCCGCTATGACCGTCATGCCTATCGCCATGTGCAGGATGGATGCAAAAATACCCGCCCCGCCGCCGCAATCCAGCACCTTGGCATTTGGCGCAAGTTGTAGAAATCGAAGTCCCCACCGCGCCACAGGGCTGTGGCCCAGATTCATCATGGCAACCATAAGTTTTCCGCCGAGGCCCACGGGCTTGCGGGTATTTTCAAAGAACGACATCTGGCCCCTCCGATTTCGTGCATTCCGCATAGGTCAATGGGAACGAGGCCTTTAGCACCGCGCTTTTCTGCACCGCCCAGCCGTTTTGACGCAGGAAACACAGGTATTCCTCGCTTGTCCACCTGCTGTGGAGGGGGAATCCTGCCATACTCATGAAAAAGGCTTTTACCTTGCCGGAAACCGAGTTTCCTGCGTGGGTGAAGGTTGGCGCGATGAGCACGCCGTCGTCCTTCAGCACCCGCCTGATTTCTTGCAGGGCCTTTTCTGGATGCGGCACTATGTGAAGCGCGTTGGACGCGATCACCACTTCGAAGGACTTCTGTGCATAGGGCAGGCGGAACATATCTTGTACGGAAAAGTGCAGCTTTGCGGATTGATTGTCCCGCTTTGCTTCAAGGATCATCTGTGCAGAAGCGTCTGTAGCCTCGATGTGTGCCGCCGCATTCACGATGCTCTTTGCGATAAGCCCCGTGCCGGTGGCAACCTCCAGTACGGTTTTTGCTTTCACTACCGGCCTGATCAGTCCATACATCTTCTCATACGCCGCCCGGTCGTTTCGCATGAAACGGTCGTATCGACCGGCATTCTTGTCCCAGAAGCCCTTGCGTTCGTGCATGGCTATCGCCCCCAAACAGTTAGAGCCATCTAACTATAACACACGAATCATACAGTAAAATAAGGCTAACCTTATTTCTTGGCTAAGATGCATCTCTTCGGTTTTCGCTTATAACGGCGCGAGTCAGATACTAGGCTGGAGCTGAAGAAGGAGCTTGGCGGACAGGTAGGTCGATACCGGTTCCCGGAACGGTGATCCAGCCAATTACACCAGGGCTCTAGTCATTGAGTGGGAATAGAAAATTCCTTAGTTATGGGGGTATAAATTTGATTTCCTTCAGGATAAACCCCCATGACTATATGAATTGACCCGCTGACTTCAATGAAGACTGGAGGGTAACGGTCAGGGGTGACGGCCCAGCGAGTGTTATTTTGCGAGCTATGCGCATTGAAAGCGACCTTTCGTGGTATAAACTACTTGCCGGAAGCCGCGGCTTTCAGAGTACGGCTTACGTGTACGTTTAACCTCCGTGGGCGACGGGGTGCCGCAAGGCGTAGAATATCGCCCACCTGTAGGGGCCTGCAGCGATGCGGGCCCCGCTTCGTATGAAGGGGGCGTAACCGATGAAGATCGTATCCATCTCTCAGGATTTCTTCGACCTCGTCGAGGGCGACCGCGAGCTCATGCTTAAGCACAATCGCCCCTGCATCGTGGTGGTGAGGCTGCGTTTCCGCGGGAAGCGCAGGGACTTCGCCGTGCCGCTGCGTTCCAACATCGCCCCTAACGTGCCCAAAGACCAGTACTTTGCGTTGCCACCCCGCCCCACGACGCGCCCCGGCTGCCGCCACGGCATCCACTACATCAAGATGTTCCCCATAACCAAGGCCTACCAGCGCCGCTTTAGGACCGAGGGCTCGGCCTACTACGAGACGCTCCAGCGCATCATCGACGGCAACACCAAGCGCATTGTCTCCGAGTGCCAGGCATACCTCGACCGCTACGAGCGCGAGGGAAGGCCTCGCTTTGCCGTCGACATCGACCGCATCGTGGGGCTGCTGGAGGGCGAGAAGTAGGGCACCTGGGACATCAAGGTGATCACGGGGATGCGCCGCTCCAGCAAGTCCGAGCTCATGAAGGCGTTCTCCACCTCCGTTGCTCGGAAGGACCCATCCTCCAACAACGTCTACATCGATCTGCTGGACCTCGACAACGAGCTACTGCTCGAGTACCAGCGCTGCATCGCGAAATCATAGAGCGGCACAAAGAGGGCGCCCGCAACCGTCTCTTCATCGACGAGGTGCAGCTGTGTGAGGGGTTCGAGAAAGCAATTAACAGCATTCACGCGCGTGGCGGATGGGATATCTACCTCACGGGATCGAACGCGTTCCTCCTGAGTTCGGACCTGGCGACCCTGTTCACAGGGCGCCACGGGGAGGTACACATCCTCCCCTTCAGCTTCGGCGCATACCGCTTCTACTTTGACGAGCAGGGGGCCGTCGACGACGACTTCGACGGATTCATCAGGCGCGGCGGGCTCGCCGGGTCCTACGATTACGATGACATCTCGGAGTCGTACGGTTTCCTTCGGCGCGGGCGGATCGGGACCGAGCGCCGATCTAGAGGCATTCGGTCAGAATCTGGAACACCTCGCTGCGCTCCAGTTTCTTGGCGCAGCCGCCGGTGAGTACGCAGGTGTCCGCAACCTTGTGCAGCGTTTCGTCGGACGCGTCGGAGCCCATCTCGGCGAAGCTCGTGGGAAGCCCCATCTCGCCGATGAACGTCTGCAGGCGGTCGATGCCCTCGAGCGCCACCGTAAGGTCGTCTTTGCCCTTGGCGTCGACGCCCCACACCTCGCGCGCCCAGCGGGCGAACTGCGCGGGCGCCTCGGGGGCCAGGTGGCGGTAGAGCGCAGGGTGGATGACCGCGAGGCCCATTCCGTGGTTGGTGTGGGTGTACGCGCCGTACTGGTGCTGGATCATGTGCGCCTGGAAGTCCGTTGACTTGCCGATCTTGAGCACGCCGTTCTCGGCCATGGCGGAGTCGTATACGAGCTCGCTGAGCGCCTCGAGGTTCTGGTCGTCGTTCGCGATGATCCGCATGTTGCGGATGACGTTACGCTGGATGGCGAGGTTGATGTCGTCGGTGACATCGCGCCCGCGCGGGCTTCCGAAATAGCTCTCCATGCAGTGCGAGAGCGTGTCGAACGCGCCGCTCATGAACTGCGCGTGCGGTACGGTGAGCGTGAGTGCCGGGTCGAGCGCCGCCCACATGGGCATCGCCCCCAGATAGGCGCCCTTCACGTGCGTCTCCTCGTTGGTGATGACGGCGCCGTTGTTCTGCTCGGCACCCGTGCCGGAGAGCGTAACGATGCAGCCCATGGGGATGAACGAACTCGGCATCTTGCCGTCGGCGTGCTCGAACGTCTCGATGTCCTCGTCAAGCATCGCCTGCGCGGAGACTACCTTGCAGCAGTCGAAGACCGACCCGCCGCCGACGGCGAGAATGAAGTCGACCTGCTCCTCGCGTGCGAGCGCGGCGCCTTCCTGGCACTTCTCGTAGGTCGGATTGGGCATGATGCCGCCGAAGTCCACCACGCGCTTGCCCGCGCTCGTGAGCTTATCGACCACGTGGCCGTAGACGCCGGTTCGTTTGACCGAGCCTCCGCCGTAGGCGAGCATCACTGTCTTGCCCATGGCACCCATCTCGGCGTCGAGTGCCTGGTCCATGGCCCCCTCGCCGAAGTAGTTCCTGACCGGGTAGTCGTACGTGAATGAGTTCATGGCAATTCCTCCTAGTAAGTTATCAGTGCGGTCTGACCGCTCGGCTACACGTTGCGCACGAGCCCGGACAGCCATTCGATGGTGGCGGGGTCGTGGTGGTCGAAGAACGCGCTGCGCCCGGTGTCGAGCGCGGCGATGGCGACCATCTCGTCGTCGCCCAGCGCGAAGTCGAAGACGTCGAAGTTCTGCTCCATGCGATCGCGGTGCGTGCTCTTAGGGATGCAGACCACACCGCGCTGCAGCAGCCAGCGCAACACGACCTGGGCGACCGTCTTGCCGTGCGCCTCGCCGATGCGAGCGAGGACCTCGTTGCGGAAGAGGTCGTTTCTGCCCTCCGCAAAGGGCGCCCAACCCTCCATGGCCACCTCCTTGCCGGCCATGTACTCCTGCGCCTCGCGCTGCTGGAAGAACACGTTGCACTCGACTTGGTTCACGGCGGGGGCGATGCGGTTGAACGAGATGAGGTTTGCGAGGTGATCGGGGTAGAAGTTGGCTGTGCCTATGGCGCGGATAACGCCCTGCTCGTAGAGCTCCTCCATGGCGCGCCACGCGCCGAAGACGTCGCCGAACGGCTGATGGATGAGGTAGAGATCGACGTAGTCGAGCCCCAGCCGCTTGAGCGACGCGTCGAAGCCGCGCTTGGCCCCCTCGTAGCTCGCATCCGACATCCACAGCTTGGTCGTCACGAACACCTCGTCGCGCGGCAGGCCGCTCGCACGAATGGCGGCCCCGACCGCCTCTTCGTTGCCGTAGCTCGCGGCCGTGTCGAGCAGCCGGTAGCCGACCGAGAGCGCGTCCTCCACGGCGCGCTGGCATCCCGCGGCGTCCGGGATCTGGTACACGCCGAAGCCGAGCTGCGGCATCCTGACGCCGTTGTTCAAGGTGATGTAGTCCATGGTGCCTTCCTTTCTCGCAACTTGACGTATCCACCGTACGAGGGGCGCCGCGCCGGCGGAAGTTTCCGTTGGTGAGGGTTCTATAACGCTGGGGTGCGCACGGTGTTATAACCCGCGGGTTCAGGGCACCGCACCAAAGGGGGATTCCGTCGAGCGCTTTGCGGTCGTACGCTTGGCGATGAGAGAGCAAAGGCCATCGACAGAGGATGTGCCTAACGGAGTCCGATGAACGGGCGGACGTGGGCGTCGCAAACAAATGACGGATATCATAGACAGGGAGAACAGGAATGGACAAGCGCGTTTTGGGAAAGAGCGGCATCGAAGTCAGCCCGCTCGGCATGGGCTGCATGGGAATCACGCACGCGAGCGGAGACCCGATGCCCGACGACGAGGCCGCGAGCGTCGTCCGTCAGGCCCACGAGATGGGCTATACCTTCTTTGACACGGCGGAGTGCTACGTTGGCACGTGCGCCGACGGGACCGAGGCGCACAACGAGGACGTGGTGGGCAAGGCGCTCGCGCCCGTGCGCGACGAGGTTGTCATTGCCACCAAGTTCGGCGTCACGCACGCCCCGGACAAGACCATCCTCGTGGACTCGCGCCCCGAGGTTATCCGTATCTCGGTGGAGAAGAGCCTGCGCCGGCTGCGCACCGACCACATCGACCTCTACTACCAGCACCGAATCGACCCAAAGGTCGAGCCCGAGGTCGTTGCAGACACCATGGCAGACCTCATCAAGGAAGGTAAGATCCGCGCCTGGGGAATCTCCGAGGCGACGGAGGAGTACCTGCGTCGCGCCGATGCGGTGTGCCCCGTCTCCGCCGTCCAGAACCGCTACTCCATGATGGCACGCTGGAACGAATCCCTGTTCCCCGTGCTCGAGGAGCTGAACGTTGCCTTCGTGGCCTTTTCTCCAATGGCGAACGGCTTTCTGACGGGCGCGTACAGCCACAACACCAGATTCGAGGGCGCCCAAGACTACCGCGATGGCATGCCGCAGTACACAGAGGAAGGCGAAAGGCGCGCCGAGCCCCTCATGCGGTTCGTTCGCGAGCTGGCTGAGCTGCACGCGGCGACGCCCGCCCAGGTCTCCCTTTCCTGGATGCTCGAGAAGAAGCCCTATATCATTCCCATCCCGGGCAGTCGCAAGCCCGAACGACTGCTCGAGAACCTCGGTGCCGCCGAGGTCGGGCTCACCGACGATGAGGTTGCCAAGATCGACGGGCTGCTCAACGGACTCGACCTCATGGTCTTCGGCGGGCACACAGTAAGGTAGGGAGCCATGAACATTAGACCCTATGTCGTCTGTCATGTCTTTGCCGGGCTCAACGGGCGTATCGACGGCGCGTACATGCTCGACCCCGCCGCCTCGCCCGCACGCGCCGCGTACTCTCGCATGCAGGTCGAGTTCGGGGCGGACGCCGTGGCGTACGGGGCCGTGACCACGAAGGGCTTCGTCGGGTCGCGCCCCCTTGCGCTCGATACCCACGGGAGCGCGCCCAAGGAGGACTTCGTGGCGCCTCATGACGAACGATCGTTCTACGTCTCCGTCGACCCCGCCGGGGAGATTGCATGGGAGTCTGCGACCTATCGTCGTGCCGGCCGTGCGGACGCGCACGTCATCGAGATCCTCACCGAGGCGGCATCGCCGGCGTATCACGACTATCTGCGAGAGCGCGGCGTCTCATACGTGCTTGCCGGCTCGCGCGGGCTAGACCTCCCGCTCGCCCTGCGCAAGCTGCGCGAGCTTTTTGGCATCGAGCGCCTGCTCGTGTGCGGCGGCGGAAAGACGGACATGTCGTTTCTTGCCGCGGGCGTGCTTGACGAGCTGAGCCTCGTTCTCTCCCCGACGGTCTCGGGGGAGCCCGAAACGGCTTCCGTCTTCGACGAGATGCCTCGCTCAGCCGGCGGTTCGCATGTATTCTCGCTTGAGCGCGTCGAGCGCCTTGCCGGCGACGGCCTCCACCTCGTCTATCGAGTGCGGCGATGATGCCGCGCCGTTCGTTTCTGGAGGCTGCCGTGTGGTTGGCCGCTGCGGGCAGCCTTGCCGGCTGCTCGTCGGACGGGACCGCCGGGTTCGCGCGCGGCTCCGCTCCGGGCCCGGTCACGGCGGACACGCCCATCTACGACGTCATCAACAACCCTTTGCTCGATGGCTACGGACGGCTGCTCTTCCCCACAACGCTCCATCCGCCGACGGAGGATATGACGCTCGATGACCTTTCCGCTTGCCTGCCGTGGTACTCGGAAATCCATACGAGCACCACGGTCGACGTCGTCAGCTATCTGCTGTCAGAGCGCGCAGCGGAACGGACGTTCTTCTACGACATCTACACGGATGCCGAGAAGGCCGCCGACCCCTCGCTCGCCAACACGGGGCTCTTCCGCTTCGCTGCCGAGGGAGCGGGCGGCGCGTCTGCACCGTTTGCCGTGGTAAGCGCGGGCGGCGGATTCGCCTACGTCGCTGCCATGCACGACTCCTTCCCGCACTGTCTGCACCTGGCCCGTTCCGGCGTCAACGGGTTCGTGGTCATCTATCGGCCGGACGCGCAGCTCGCCTGCGAGGACTTGGCCCGCGCCGTCTCCTTCATCTTCGAGCACGCCGACGAGCTCAGCGTGGACACGTCGGGCTATTCGCTGTGGGGCGGCTCGGCCGGTGCGCGCATGGCGGCATGGGTCGGCGGCTACGGCCCGGCCGCCTTTGGCGCGCCAGTAG
>CABUTN010000063.1 GCA_902494565.1 uncultured Collinsella sp.
CGCGTCTGTGCCTGGTTCAGATTGCCACCCCTGCCGAGAGCGTCGCGGTCGACCCCCTGGTGATCGACGACCTATTGCCGCTGGCCGAGCTTATGGCCGACGAGAGCGTGACCAAGGTCTTCCACGCGTGTTCGCAGGATATGGAGGTCATGCTCCATACCGTGGGCGTGCTGCCACGACCGATTTTCGATACGCAGGTCGCCGCCGCCTTTTTGGGCGAGCGCCAGCAGATTTCGTATGGCGCGCTTGTTCAGACGTTCTGCGGCGTATCGCTGCCCAAGACCGAGTCGCTGACCGACTGGTCGCGCCGCCCGCTGACCGATAAGCAGATTGAGTATGCGATCGATGACGTCAAGTACCTGATCGTCGCCTATACCGAGATGATGAGCCGCCTGCGCGAGCTGGGCCGTGTGGACTGGGTGCTCGACGAGCTGCGCCCGCTGGCTGACGAGTCGCACTATCGCGCCGATCGCCACGAGGCGTTCCGCAAGGTCAAACGCATCAATTCGTGCAGCCGTCACCAGTTGGGCATCGCGCGCGAGCTCGCCGCCTGGCGCGAGGACCGCGCCGAGCGCCGTAACATCCCGCGCAAGTGGGTCATGTCCGACGATACGCTGCTGGCGCTCGTCAAGCGCAATCCCGTGCGCGTTGAGGAGTTCCGCAGTATCCGCGGCACCGATCAGCTGGGGGAGCGCGACGTGGACGGCGCGCTCATGGCCATCAAGCGCGGCGCGAGTTGCCCGCACGATCGCCTGCCGCTCATGGTGCGCGGACACCGCCAGATCTCGCCGGAGCTGGAGAGCGTGACGGATCTGATGTATGCGCTCATTCGCCTGGTTGCCGAGCGCTCGGGCGTGGCGACCTCGGTCATTGCCTCGCGCGATGACTTGGCCGACTACATTGAGCATCCCGAGCAGAGCCCCCTGCGCGAAGGCTGGCGTTTTGAGCTTGTGGGCTCGCGCCTGGACGATCTGCTTTCCGGCAATATGGGGTTGACGGTGAAGGACGGCAAAATCGAGCTTTTATAGTTACGCGGTTTTACCAAACGCTGCAAACGTTCTAGAGCAGCAATGCCAAAACATCGATGGCGTCTCGTTGGCTGGGCGAGTGGGTAGAATGCCTCCAACGTGTAACTCGATTCGGAGGAATTCGCATGCCCTATTACTATGGATACGGCTTTGGCATTGACCCGCTGTACCTGCTGGTTGTTCTTGTCTGCACGGTGCTTGGCCTTGTCGCACAGAACTATATCAACTCGACGTACAAAACCTGGTCCAAGGTTCGCTCGGACGGCGATACGGGTGCCACGGTCGCTCGCCGCATGCTCGATGCCAACGGTTGTAGCACCGTGGGTATCAAGGGTGTCGCTGGCGAGCTCACCGATCATTACAACCCGCAGGACAACAACCTGTATCTGTCGGATGCCAACCGTTCGGGCGGGTCGGTCGCAAGCGTTGCCGTCGCCTGTCACGAGGCGGGCCACGCCGCCCAGCGTCAAAGCGGCTACGCCATGATGAAAGTGCGTACCGCCCTGGTTCCGGTTGTCAACTTTACCCAGAACACTTGGACCATCGTGTTGCTCTTGGGCCTGTTTATGAACATTGCCGGGCTCACGACCCTCGCGCTGATCTTCTTCTCGTTTAGTGTGTTGTTCCAGTTGGTTACGCTGCCGGTCGAGATTGATGCCAGCCGCCGCGCCGTGGCATATATTGAGCAGTCGGGTATGAGTTCCAAGCAGGTCAACGGTGCCAAGAAGGTGCTGACGGCCGCCGCGCTTACCTATGTTGCCGCTGCGCTCACCTCGATTATTCAGCTGCTCTATCTTATGGCTCGCTACAACAGAAACTCCAACCGATAACAAATTGGGTCGCTGGGCGCCGCGGGGATTCGTGTCCCCGCGGCGCTGTACTATGTGTTGGACTTGAATTTGCGCAGGGCCGAAGCCCTTGTGCACGATGACGAAAGGGGGCTGCGTGGCAGGCTGGAATCTGACCGGCAATAGCGTTTCCGCCGAGTTCGACGGATCGGACGAGCAGGAGCGCAAGGAGCTCAGCGTGAGCCAAGCGGTGGAGATCGCCGCCGGCGCGCTCGATGCCATTCCGCAACTGAGCGTTTTGGGCGAGGTCACGGGTTTCCGTGGTCCCAACGCCCGAAGCGGCCACTGTTACTTCCAGATTAAAGACGACTCGGCCGCCGTCGACTGCATCATCTGGAAGGGCGCCTACCTTAAGCGCACCTTCGACTTGCGCGACGGCATGCAGGTAAGCTTTAAGGGCAGCTTCAATCTCTACAAGCCTACGGGTCGCATGAGCTTCGTCGCCCGCTCGTTTTCGCTGGCGGGGGAGGGTCTGCTGCGTCAACAAGTGGCGCAGCTGGCCGAAAAGCTACGCCGCGAGGGCCTGATGGACGAAGCGCGCAAGCGCCGCATCCCGGTGTTCTGCTCCCGCGTGGCGGTCGTCACCTCGCTTTCGGGTGCCGTAATCGACGACGTCAAGCGCACGTTGCGTCGTCGCAACCCGCTCGTCGAGCTCGTCTGCGTGGGCGCCAAGGTTCAAGGCGAGGGTGCTCCGACAGAGCTCATAGAGGGCTTGCGCCGCGCCGCTTCCATTACGCCGGCGCCCGACTGTATTTTGTTGGTGCGCGGCGGCGGCTCCTTTGAGGACCTTATGACCTTTAATGACGAGGAGCTTGCCCGCGCGGTGGCGGCTTGTCCTGTGCCCGTGGTGACCGGCATTGGCCATGAGCCCGATACCTCGATCTGCGATATGGTGAGCGACCGCCGCGCCTCCACGCCCACGGCGGCGGCCGAATCGGTGGCGCCGGCCATGACGGAGTTGGCCGATGTGCTCGAGGCGCGCCATCAGCGCCTGGGTGCCGCGATGGCATCGATGATCGGGTCGGCCCAGGTCGATCTGGAAATGCTCGACCAACGCGGTCGTCGTGCCTGGGACACCTATACGGCTCGTTTGGGCGACGCGCTCGATGCAGCCGCGTGCCGCCCGTGCCTCAACGACCCCACATTTATGGTCGAGCGTCGCGAATCGGAGCTTGCCCTGACGGCCGATCGTCTGTCCGGCGCCATAACGCGTTCGGTCGGGGCCTTCCGTTCCAACTTCGAGCGTCTGCCCGAGCGCTTGATCGCAAGCACCTCGGGGCTCGATGGCAAGCGCCATGCGCTCACGCTTGCGAGTTCCCGCCTGGAGCATCAGGGGCGCACGATGCTCAACAAGCCCGCGTCCGACCTGGGCCGTGCGGCAGCCTCACTCGATGCCCTGTCACCGCTCAAGGTGCTTGCTCGCGGCTATTCCATCGCGTACAGCGATGATGGGGTGGCTACGAGCGCCAAGACTTTTAAGCCCGGCGACGCCATCCGCGTGCGCATGGCAGACGGCAACGTGGCGGCAACGGTCGATACGGTCGAGTAAACCGCGTTTCATAGCGATAAGCCTTTAGGAAAGGAAACAGATATGGCAGAGAAGACCCCGGTCGAGCAGCTTACGTACAAGCAGGCCTCGCAGGAGCTGGAGCTCATCATCCGCAGCTTGGAGTCGGGCGATATGGAGCTCGAGGAGTCGCTCGAGAGCTATACCCGCGGCGTCGAGCTCCTCAAGAGCTTGCGTACTCGCTTGTCCGATGCCGAGCAGAAGGTCTCGGTGCTCCTGAAGGACGTCGACGGCAACGACGTGCTCGCCGACGGCGAAGCCGCCAACACCGACGACAACCTCTCGTTCTAACCATCCCGACCAAATATAATTACCTTGGTCTGCGAGAAAGGAACCAACCATGTGTGATTGCATCTTCTGCAAAATTGCCAACCACGAGATCCCCTCGACCGTTGTCTATGAGGACGACCAGGTCATCGCCTTCGACGACCTCAACCCACAGGCGCCGGTCCACACGCTCGTGATCCCCAAGAAGCACTACAGCGACATCGCCGACAACGTACCTGCCGAGACCATGGGCGCCATGGCTCACGCCATCCAGGAGGTCGCTAAGGCCAAGGGCTTGGAGGACGGTTTTCGCGTCATCTCCAACAAGGGCGCCAACGCCGGCCAGACCGTCATGCACTTCCACATGCACGTCCTCGGCGGCAAGAACCTGGGCGAGAACCTCATCTGAGGACGCGTAGCCCGTCGACTTGGCTGCCTTTGGAGTAATCTATGCAGCTTTCTCAACTCGAATACCTTCAAGCGGTAGCGAACTATGGCGGCGTGCGCAAAGCAGCTCGCGCCGTTCATGTGAGTCCGCAGGCTGTTTCGTCGGCAATCAAAAAGTTGGAATCTGAGTATCAGATTGTTTTGCTCGACCGATCGGCGGGGGAGGCTGTTTTGTCTCCGGCGGGCAGAGAATTTGCGCGTCGTGCACGCGTGATCCTGGCACAAGTCGACGATCTCAAAAAGTACGCCCAATCGAGGGACGACGGCGTCTCGCCCGACGGCCACTTTCGTCTTTACGCCCCCTGCCTTCATGGGCGGGGGCGCCTTTTTGCCGAAAACTGGTACGACTCGTTTGAAAGCTCACACCCTCAGATTCACCTTGATGTGTGGCATCAGCCAACGGCTACATGCTTTGAATCGCTTGTGCTTGGCATTTCGGATGCGGCCATCTCATTTGAGGAACCAAGGGACAGTGTCCTTTCTTCGAAATACCTGGGTGAAAAAGAGCTCAAGGTTCTTTCGTGCCCAGCGGGTCATCAATCTGTGGGCGCTATGACCGTTCGTGAGTTACTGGGCGGCAGGCTTGCTGTTCCCATTAATTTGTCACCCTGTCTCAATGCGATTAACCAATGCCCTGAAGCCCAGCTCGTCAATTTTCGCTTCCGTGATGTTGAATACGGAAGCAGAGCTCAGACTGAGTTTCTTCAAGCCGGGGGGTTGATATTGAGTTTGTCTGGGTCCTCTCTCGCATCGGATGGGTCAGAAGTGAGTGAGTGCTCCATTGAAGCCTCGCATGACGTAGCCTTGCCCATCTACTTCTGCTATCGGCAAAACTCCTGGACCGATCGACACCAGACGGTTTTTCTGCACCTATTGCGTCATCTTGCTTCGTGAGATTAATTGGCTTCGAGACGTCAAGTGATTATTGACGCCTTGCAACACATAGCTGACAGCTTTGCCCTCATGCTTTTCCAAGATTCCGATTTAGATTGCTGACTCTTGGAGGGCGGAGCATGAAAAACCGTACGGTTTTTCTTTATATGACGTTCGTTTTTCTGTCGAACTTCAGCACCATTTTGTATTTTCTGACGGTTTACCTTGAATTCGTCGGATTCTCGATGGTGGCGATTTCTAGCATGATGATTGCATATCAAGTGAGCAAGTTCATCCTCGAAGTTCCCACTGGCTATATTGCTGATAGGTTTGGACGAAAGGTGAGCGGCCTCGTTGGCATTGTGGGAATGCTTGGGTACTACGCCGCCCTGCTTCTCGTCCGATCTCCTCTGCTTTTAATCGGTGCGTTTGCTCTCAAAGGTTTTGCCGTTGCATGTCTGAGCGGATCCATAGAAGCGATTTACATTGACAGCGTCTCTCAGGACCAGCTCGTAAGACTTAATGTCGTTGAGCGATTTGTTTTCTATGCCTCTTATGCCCTCTCCGCTTGTGTGGGTGGTTTCATTTCGTCCGCTGGCACGTATCTCATTGGGCTTTCGGTCGATATCATCACAATGGTGCTGACATTGGTTGTCGTTGTCTGTATTCCTGAGGCGAGAAGAGAGGGCGCTGCGGTGACACCTGGGCATGGAATGAGCCCGAGGATGATCGGTGCTGCTATTGCGGGTAATGGCATTCTTCGGTCAGCGTTCATCATGGACTGTTCTCAGGCATTTGCCTTCGTCGCTCTGGAAGACTTCTTCTCACTGCTGCTTGCGGGCCGCGGAATGAATTCCGTCGCTTCGGGTGTGACCATTGCGGTCCAGCTCCTTGCCTCGGCCTCCATGGGGCTTATTGTGCCCAGTGTGATTGCTCATGTCGACAAGGGCCGTTTTGCGCGTATTTGCGGCATCATTCGCTTAGTATTGACAGCTTTGTTTTTGATCCCCCTTACTCCGGCTAATTTGCTGCCCGTGTTCTATGTGCTGCAGACGGTTGCGTACTCGTTGTTTGCTCCAATTAAATACTCAATTTTTCAAAATGCTGCTGATTCTTCGATGCGCTGTTCATTGATTTCGGTTCAAAGCCAGATGGTGGCGGTGGGTGCTGTTCTTTTCTATCTGCTCAACGCTGTGTTGAGCAGCGCTGCGGGCATTCGAGTCGTATTGCTTGTCGCGCTCGGGATTTCTTCTTTGGTGTATATCCCCGCGCTATTTCGTCTTACAAGCCAAAGGACATGAGTATTTAGACACCGATAACTTATATATCAACGCCAATAAACCCGAGCGCGAGGGCGTTTGGGTTTATTATTGAAGCGTATGTAACCTGGCGGCGCCACACCGCCTGTTAGTAGGGAGACACATGAACGTTCTGGTCGTCAACGCGGGATCTTCGACCCTTAAGTATCAGGTCATCGACACCAAGTCCCACAAGGTGTCCGCAAAGGGCTCCTGCGAGCGCGTCTGCTTTACCGGCGGTACCTTCACCCACGCTGCTAACGGTTCCAAGAAGGTGACCGAGAACATCGAGTTCCCCGACCACAAGGTCGCCATCGAGGTCGTCCTGAAGGACCTCGAGGCCAACGGCGTCAAGATCGAGGGCATCGGCCATCGCATCGTTCAGGGCGGTTGGTACTTTGGCGATTCCTCCCTCGTCGACGAGGACGTTCTCGCTAAGATCCGCGAGGTCGCCCCGCTGGCGCCGCTCCACAACAACCCCGAGGCCAACGTTATCGAGTTCTGCCTGGAGCAGTATCCCGACCTGCCCAACGTCACGGTCTATGACACCGCTTTCCACTTCAACATGCCCGAGGTCGCCAAGACTTACGCTCTACCCAAGGACGTTTGCGACAAGCTGCACATCCGTAAGTACGGCGCCCACGGCACCAGCTACCGTTACATCTCCAAGAAGGTCGCCGAGATGACCAACGGCGAGGCCCGCAAGGTC
>CABUTN010000064.1 GCA_902494565.1 uncultured Collinsella sp.
AAGGTTGACCGCTCCGCCGCATACGCCGCGCGCTGGGTCGCCAAGAACGTGGTCGCCGCCGGCCTGGCCGACCGCTGCGAAGTCGAGCTTGCCTACGCCATCGGCGTTTCCAAGCCCCTCTCAATCATGGTCGACACCTTCGGTACCGCACATGTTGCCGAGGACAAGATCGTTGAAGCCGTAGAGAAGACCTTCGACCTGCGCCCGGGTGCTATCATCCGCGACCTAGACCTGCGTCGCCCCATCTTCGAAAAGACGGCAGCCTACGGTCACTTCGGCCGCGAAGACGCCGACTTCACCTGGGAGAAGACCGACCGAGTCGAAGAACTCAAAGCAGCCTGCGGTCTGTAAGCTAACGAGAAAAGCCGCAGCCAAATAGCAACGCACCAAAAGAAGTACCGGTTCCAACCGGTACTTCTTTTTTATTTAACCGGTGATGAAGATGAGCCACCGCGGGACATGGAATAGGTCACCAGCCAATGAATTTTGGAGCACACGCGCCTCTACCATGTATCCTTAGTTCCGAGGGCTTTGGTATTTGGTCGGTCGCGAGTTCCGCACGAGCCGGAGAGCACTTAATGTGCTCTCCGTGCGAGCAGGACTGCCCGAGCAGGCGACCAAATACCAAAGCCCTCGGAACGACGGGACAAAGAAGGAGCACCCATGGCAGGCAAGCCGCAAACACTAGCTACGACCTCGGCATTCGAGATCTTGGGCCCCGTCATGGTCGGCCCCAGCTCATCGCATACCGCCGGCGCCCTGCGCTGCGCCCAAGTTGCCGCCAGCCTGCTGGAAGGCCGCATCACCAAAGTCACCTTTGGCCTGTGGAACTCCTTCGTCCACACCTACCGCGGCCACGGCACCGACCGCGCGCTCGTCGCAGGCATCCTGGGCCTCGACACCGATGACGAGAACATCAAGCAGGCCTTCGACCTCGCACGCGAGCAGGGCCTCGAATATCACTTTGACATCAAGGGCGACGACGCCTCCATCCACCCCAATACCGTCGACATCGACATGGTCGATGACACGGGCGCCACGGCACAGGTCCGCGGTGAAAGCCTTGGCGGCGGCAAGATGCGCATCAGCCGCATTAACGGCGTCGGCGTCGACATCTCGGGCATGTATTCCACGCTCTTCGTGGCACACAAGGACGTCCCCGGTGTACTCGCCGCGCTCACCAACCTGCTCGCCTACGCCCACGTAAACATCGCTTTCTGCCGCACCTACCGCACCGAAGTGGGCGGCCAGGCCTACTCCGTCTTTGAGACCGACGGCGCGCCCGACGACACCGTCGTCCCCATGCTGCGCAAGCTCGACAATGTCGATTACGCGACCTTTATCGAGCTCCCCGGTTCTGCCTCGTCGCTCTCTCCCGGCGTCTCGGCCAAGGAGATCTTCGACGACGGCGAGCAGCTGCTCGATGCGTGTGCCGAGCTCGGCCTGAATATCGGCGCCGTTATGGCCGTGCGCGAGGCGCGTCTGACCGGTGAGGCGCACGCCGTCGCCGCCATGCGCCGCGTACTCGACGTCATGCGCGAGGAGACCACAACCCCCATCGTCAATCCGCAGCGCTCGCTCGGCGGGCTTATCGGCGGCGAGGCCAAACTCGTCGATGCCACCAGCCGCAACGATTTGAGTGCAAGCCTGATGGGCCCCGTTCAGACCGATGCCGTGGCCCGCGCGATGGCCGTGCTCGAGCGCTCCGCTACCATGGGCGTGATCGTCGCCGCCCCCACGGCAGGCTCCGCGGGTGTCGTGCCCGGCTGCGTGCTGGCGCTCGCCGATCACCTTCAGCTCGACGACGAGCAGGTCATGGACGCGCTCTACTGCGCAGCCGCCATCGGCCTCAACCTCACCACGAGCGCCTGCGTCGCCGGCGCCGAGGGCGGCTGCCAGGCCGAGGTGGGAAGCGCCGCTGCCATGGCAGCCGCCGCGCTGGTGCAGATGCTCGGCGGCACGCCCGAGCAGGCGCTCGACGCCAGTTCCATCGCGCTGAGTAACCTGCTGGGCCTCGTTTGTGACCCCGTCGGTGGCCTCGTGGAGGTGCCCTGCCAAAACCGCAACGCCATAGGCGTGGCAGCGGCCTTTAGCTCGGCACAACTCGCCCTCGCAGGCATTAAGAGCCTGGTTCCGTTTGACCAGATGGCACATGTCATGCTCTCGGTGGGTCACGCGTTGCCGGCCACGCTGCGCGAGACGGCAAAGGGCGGCATCGCGCAGGCTCCGGCCGCACTTTCGGCCTGTGCAAAATGCGGTGTGTGCGGATAACGGCAAAGAATGACTCAAAAGTGGGACAAATGTCCCACCTCTTTTGAATGCCACCGTTTCCGTACCACAAACAGCAGGGCAATCGCTATAATGCAAGCCCAGTAAAAACACGATGAGCCATAAGGCGAAATTCGAAGGATATGCATACGATGTCGCAAAACGATCGAACTCAACTGATTCCCGATCCGCAGCAGCCGAGCAGGCACACCGGCGGCGTTCAGTCACCGCGTCCTATCGCGCCGAGCCACGGTCAGCAGCGTGGTGCGGCAAACGCTTCCCAACGCCCGAACCAACAGCGACAGCAGCGTCAACAACGTCAGCAGCGCCAGGCAAACGGCAATGCGCCCAAGCAGCCCCCCACGCACGCTCGAGGCGATCGCGGCCCCGCACGCAAACCCGCCAAGAACAATAAGTCGGGCAAAAAGACGACGCTCTTTGTCGTCCTGGGTCTTATCGCCATTGTCTATATCGTAGGCATCGTAGCGTTTTCGAAGGTAGCCTACCCCAACACCACCATCGCCGGCGTCGACGTCTCGTTCTCCAACGCTTCGTCTGCCGCCACCAAGGTCAACTCGGCATGGAAGCACTATAAGCTCTCCGTGACAGGCGATGACTTTAGCTGGACCTATCAGCCCGAGTCCGATGAACCCATCGTCGACGGAGAGGCTGCCGCAAAAGAGATCATCAGCCACAACGAAGCCTTTGTATGGCCGGTCCGCCTTGTGGAATCCTTAAGCGGCAAAACCAAAACAACCGCTACCTCCAACGAAGTCGATCTTGATCAAGACGTCGACCTGTCCATGCTCTCCGACACCTTTGACCAAAAGAAGTTTGAGAAGGATCTGGGCGCCGCCATCGACGAGTTTAACGAGGGGCGTTCGGGCACGTTCGAGGCCAATAGCTCCTATGACGAGCAAGCGGGCAAGTTTACCGTCGAGAAGGCGCGCTCCAACGAAAAACTCAACCGCGAGCATGTCATTAAGTATGCCGAGCTCGAGCTTGCCTCGCTAGCCGAGACCGTAGATCTTTCCAAGCTCGGCAACGATGCCTATGAGCCGCTCAATGGAACGCTGACTGATGATCAGATTCAGGCCGCATGCGATGCCGCCAACAACTTCCTGGGCGTCAACGTGACCCTCAAGCTTAACGGCGAGGATGCCGGCAAGGTTGACGGCGCTTCCGTGTTGCAGTGGATCAGCTTTGCCGATCCGGCCAACCCCACGCTCGATACGTCGCAGATCAGCAGCTGGGCAGCCGAGCTCGCCAACGGCTTTAATACCGTGGGCTCCACTCGCTGGTGGACGCGCGCCGATGGCAAGCAGTGCGCCGTCGAAGGCGGTGACTTTGGTTGGTCCATCGACAGTAGCTCGCTCGCCAAGCAGGTCGAGGACGCCATTAACAACAAGCAGACCGGCGAAATCGAGATCAAGTACTCCCAGAAGGCCGACACCTTTACCGCAAAGGGAGAGCCCGACTGGAAGGCGTATATCGACGTCGACCTGTCCGAGCAGCACGCGCGCTACTATGACGAGAGCGGCAATATCGTTTGGGAGGCCAACTTTATTTCCGGCAAACCGGGCGAAGACGCCACCCCCGAGGGCGTGTGGCAGATCAACAGCAACGACGGCGGCAGCACCCTGATCGGAGCCAAGGACCCCGAGACCGGTAAGCCCAAATACGAGAGTCCGGTGAGCTACTGGATGCCGTTTGAGGGCAACATGATCGGCTTCCACGATGCCACCTGGCAAAACGACAAGAGCTTCGATAACGCCGAGTCGTACAAGTGGTGCGGCAGCCACGGTTGCATCAACCTGCGACTGGCCGACGCCAAGGCACTTCACGACTGCATCAAAGTCGGCCTGTGCGTGGTTGTCCACTCGTAGTGCAACGCGCGCATTCCTACAACGTGGAACTGCTGCGACCAATCTAACAGTTCCGAAAGAAACCGTCCCATGCGCCCACCCCAACCGGTGGGCGCATATACTTATCAAGGTACTTTCTATAAAGGAGACGCTATGCCGAATGTCCCCACGACCACCCCGGGCCCGGATGATACCGAGCACACGCCCGAAGATGTCACCGAAACGATTCCTCTGGTTACAAACGTACATGCCGATAAGCAGAGCGGACGCGCGAACGATACGGCCGAGATTTCCGATGAAGAGGCGTATGCCAAGCTCAAGGCAAAACGTGCCGAACGTCGACGTAAAAAGCTGATTCGACGCGGTATTGCCGCCGGCGTCGTGGGTGCCATCGCGCTCATTGCCATTGTCGCAACCCTGGTTATCAATGCGCAGCCACAGGACGCTAGCGGGCCTGTGACCGACATGGTGACCGAGGGCACGTTTACCACAACGGTCGAGGCAAAAGGCCAGCTCAAACCCATTTCGTCCTCAGTGGTCTCCCCTTCTGTCGATGGCACGATCGATTCCATCAACGTGCAGGCAGGCCAATCCGTCAACGAGGGCGACGTGCTTATGACCATTAAAAACGACGAGCTCGATCGCAACGTTGCCGAGGCGCAGCGTGCAGTTGCAGCCGCTCAAGAAGACCTCGCCAACGCGCAGAAAGCCGCAACCGCAGCGCAGACCACCCCAACGACGGACGTCGATGGAGCTTCCGCAGCGGCTGGCGTCTCCGCCGCATCAGCGGACACGAACGCCGTATCGGCCGCGCAGCGCAGCCTAGCATCGGCCCAGGCAAACCTCGACCAGGCGAACGCCAAGGCCGCCAGTCGCACGGTCACGGCCCCGAGCTCGGGTAGCATCGTGGAGCTCAACGCCAAGGTGGGCGCTACGGTAACAGGCGGCATGATCATGGGCGAAAGCGATACGAGCGGCGGCAAGCAGTGCATGCAGATCGCCGACCTATCCAAGATGAAGGTGACCGTGCAGGTGGGCGAAAAGGACATCGCCAAGATCGCCGTTGGGCAGAGCGCCAACGTCACGTATCCCGCGTTTCCCGATATCGTGAGCCAGGGCACCGTCACGGCTATCGCGTCGGTGGCAAACTCCGACGCCGTCAACGGCGGCGGCAGCGTGACCTTTAACGTCGACATTCTCATCGAGGCGCCCGACGCGCGCCTGAAGCCGGGCATGACGGCCGAGGTCTCGGTGGTGACCGAGCAGCTCGACGACGTGGTGATGGTGCCGACGATGGCGCTCATGACCGAAGACGGCGAACACTATTACGTCAACGTCGCAACCGATGACGAGGGCAAGCAAACCCATCGCGTGAAGGTGACCGTCGTGACGCAAAACGACAACGAAGCCGTAGTCGGCAAGACACAGGTTAAGCGCGACGACCAGGGCAACGAGATCAACCCCAACGTTCCGGTTACCAAGCTGCGCGATGGCGACACCCTCGTCATGGACACCGGAGCGGACGCAACGGCTGACGGCGGCTACGGTGCGGATTCGGGCAGTATGTCTGCCGACGAGGGCATGTAATGCGTCCCGTTATCGACATCCGCAACGTGCACCGCATCTTTGAGAGCGTGGCGGGGTGCGCCCACATCCTGCACAACGTGAGCCTGGCGGTAAATCCCGGCGAATTCGTCGCTATCACCGGCCCCTCGGGCTCGGGCAAGTCGACGCTCATGAACATCCTAGGCTGTCTGGATAAGCCGACGGCGGGCGACTACTACCTGCAAGGGCTCAACGTGGCCGAGCTCGATGATGAGGAGCTCACCGAAGTTCGCGCCCTGAGCATTGGCTTTGTCTTTCAGAGCTTCAACCTGCTGCCGCGCCTGTCGGTTATCGAAAATGTGATGCTGCCGCTGGCCTACACCAATGTGCCCCGTAGCCAGCGCGAAATGCGCGCCGTGCACGCGCTGCAGGCTGTCACGCTGCCCGTCGACCACTGGGACCACCGCATATCCGAGCTCTCGGGCGGCCAGATGCAGCGCGTCGCAATCGCGCGCGCCCTCGTCAATGACCCGCCCATCATTCTGGCCGACGAGCCGACGGGAAACCTGGACTCCGCTACCGGAGCGCTTGTGATGGAAACCTTCCATAAGCTCCAGAAGCGCGGCAAAACCATCGTGCTTATCACACACGACCCCGGAATCGCCGCCGAGGCCGACCGTGCCGTGACCATCCGCGACGGTCGCATTCACGATGGCGCGTATATTCCACATGCACCGCGGACCCTGCGCAGCGCCGTGGATAGCCTGCCCAGGATTTCCGCCTCCGCCAACCCGCCGAAAGGAGAGATGGCATGAGCGCCCGCGATCTCAT
>CABUTN010000065.1 GCA_902494565.1 uncultured Collinsella sp.
CTTGCGCTCGCCGTGGGCGACCGGGCGCCCTGGTCGCCGGCGCTCGACGGACTGGTGCTTCATGTGCCCGCCGGTGGACGCACCTGTGTGATGGGCGCTTCGGGCGTGGGCAAGTCGACGTTGCTTGCGCTGGTGGCGGGGGAGTGCGCACCGTGCTCCATGGTGTTTCAGGACGTGCGCCTGGTCGAGGACGCCTCTGCTTTGGATAACGTGCTGGTGTGCGCCGATGCACGCGTGAATGCCTCGAGTGCCGCTGCCTTGTTGCGCCTGCTGGTACCGGGGATCGATGTGCATGCCCGCGTGGCCGAGCTCTCGGGCGGGCAGCGCCGTCGCGTCGAGATTGCCCGAGCCCTGCTGTGTCCGGGCGGCGCAGTGATTCTGGACGAGCCCTTTACCGGTCTAGACATCGCTGCGCGCGACGCATGCACCGAGGTCGTGCTCGACTTGCTCGACGGTCGTATGCTGTTGCTTGCCACGCACGATGCCGTCGACGCTCAGGCCCTCAATATCTCGGACATCATCACGCTCTAAATACTTACTCAGCAACAAATTGATCCGTTTTTTCTCCGTCCCCATGGGGTCGGGTATGGTATTCTATCTGCGGGGTAATACTTAGGAATACCAAGTAATACCAACGCCGTAGAACAAACTCAAGATGCGGGCCAATCGGGTTGCCTTCACAGCCCGTCGCCCAGCCGCGTGGCCCGCATCCATCCGCACCACCGTCGTTTCAAAAAGGAAGCGCCATGGCAGAACACATGACCCCGGTTGTCGCGAAGGTCTTGCCCGAGGAAAAGGCGGCCTTCGCGGAGGCAACCCAGCTCGTGGGCACCACGCCGTCCAACGCCATCCGCATGTTCATCGCCGCCTTCAATCGCTGCGGCACCTTCCCGTTCGACATCTCGCCGAGCGGGGCTTTTGGCGCTGCGCCCGATTCTCATCAACAATGACTGTTTCAAACTGCCGGCACTTGGGGACGTTCTTTTTCTGCCGGCAGTTAAGGAACGTCCCTAAGTGCCGGGTTTTGAGGAGGTTGGCATGCTCAATGCACTGGTTTGGGCACTTGCCTGTTTTGGCGTTGTTGCTGCCGATATTGCCCTGAGCATGGTTTTGTTCTCCGTGCTGGACATCGTGTCGGCGCTGACGGGTTTCCCGATCGACAACCTCGATATCCAATGGTTCCAGGCTGCCGCTCAGACGGCGTCGTTTTTGATGGCGCTGCTGTGGTGGCGCTATCTGTGGCCCCGCTCCTTCATGGCGCGCCGGCAAGGCGAACGCCCACTCGGCGGGGGAGCAGGCGCGGCATGGAAGCGCATTGTCTGCATTGTTGTGATCGGCCTATCCATGCAGGTGGTCATTAGCTACCTATGCGACGGCGTACTGTCGCTGCTGCCCGAGGCCGCGGCAGACTATAGCGAGCTCGTCGAGGAAACGGGCATGGGCGATACCAGCCTTCTTGCTGTCCTGACCACGGTGCTCGGCGCTCCGTTTTGCGAGGAGTTGCTGGTGCGCGGCATTATTTTTGAGTTTTCGCTCCGAGCGTTTAACCCGCAGTGCCGCCCACTTTGGAAGCGCCGACGTCTCGTGCGACCGCAAGACGGCGCCATGGTGCCCTGGGCGGCCCCAAGCACGTGGGGTATCGCCGCGGCAATCGTGCTGCAGGCGGCCATCTTTGGCTTTATGCATATGAACTGGGTGCAGGGCTGCTATGCGGGCGCTGCCGCCCTCATTTTTGGTTGGGTGCTCGTGACGACCGGAAAGCTCCGCTACACGATTCTGCTGCACTTTGCGTTTAATGCCGGGTCGTATCTCATGGGGCTGCTGTGGTTTGTGAGCACACCGCTCGACGTTGTGGTCACGGTTGGCATCGCCGGCTTTGTGCTGGTAGAGGCGATGCGCTCGCTGCTTCGATTGCGCATTCCCGTGTCGCGCGAAGCTGATCGGTCTGAGTAATAACGCCTTTAATTAGACCGATGCGTCCTGAACGCACCTGGCGTTTCGCCGAATGCTTCTTTAAATTTTGAGTAAAAGAATGACATGTTGGAGATGCCGACTTTTCGGGCCACATACTGCACGCTGCGCTCGGTGTTATTGAGAAGATATGCCGCCTCTGTGAGCTGCTGGTTGAGCTTGATTTGCGAAAACGTTTTGCCGGTTTTTTGCTTGATCAAGCTGCTGAGATAGCTGGTGCTATAACCCGTATCGCTCGCAATGCTTTCGAGTGTGCAGTCGCCGTAGCTTCGTTCAATATGATTCAGAATCGACACGATGCGTTCGTCCGACATGATCGCCTGGTTATCAGTTGCGGAGCGTCGGTACAGTCCTCGAATGAGAACAAGGAATAGGCTGACGGCGAGGTGCCTCATGAGTTCATTGGAATAGGCATCTTTAAAGTGATATTCGATAAAGAGCATCTCGATGAGGCGTCGCGCATGTCGGGCGTATTCCTCTGGAAGAATGAGATATTTTCGGGCCTCGCGGTTTTTGGACACAAAATCAAATAGAAGATTCGTTAATGGTGACGCGCCGGGTAGCTGGCTCAGGAACAACGAATCGAACATTTCTTTTTTGAAGACGATCGAAATGACGATATCATGCTCGCCCTTAACGTATGGAACGCTTCTGACTACGCCGGTGTTGCAAATGAGCACGTCGCCCTTTTTAAGGAGTAGTCGCCGTCCGTTGACGATAAACGTGCAGACGCCGTCGTACACGTAGTTAAGCTCCATATCCCGATTGATATGAGGAGGAATATCGGTAAAGCGCGACTCCTTGATAAGGCCCACGGGGTTTTCGTCGAGAGTTTCTTTCCAATCAAACAGATAGACCTCTTCGCCGTTAATGGTTGTGGTTTCCACCCTGTTATATCGCGGGCTGAGCTCTCCCGGATGTGTGCGATGCCACTCTTCGGTCTCGGTATGCGTATAGAGCAGCTGTTTGAGATTCGAATCCATGGGGTGCTCCAGGGGTGAACGGTAGAATCGATGCCTTAAACGGTATTATATCTAAAAAAATGTTATAAACCAACGCTTTCTATGCGATATCTTATGCATCTTGTTCTTCCTAGTATTGGGTTATCCGCTGGAGCATCCGATCAAGGAGGGCAAATGAGTAAGTTAAAACATGGGTTTGACTCCGACTTTTTATGGGGCGGAGCCATATCGTGCTCGCAGGCCGATGGCGCCTGGAATGAGGGCGGAAAGGGAAAGTCGACGCAGGATTGTCGATGGCTGGATGGTACCTGGACTCATGACCAGATTGAGGACAAGCATCAAAACAACCCCTTCTGCCATGACGAGCTAATGAACGCTCTCGCAGATGACGGCGTTGAGTTCTACCCGTTTAGGCGTGGCAACGACTTCTATCATCACTATCGTGAGGACATCGCGCTTTTTGCGGAGATGGGTCTCAAGCTGTTCCGCACCTCTATTTGCTGGAGCCGAATCTATCCTAACGGAGATGATCTTGAGCCTAACCGCGAAGGCATCGAGTGGTATCGAAGTATGCTGGGTGAGTGCAAAAAGCACGGCATTAAAACCTTCGTCACCATGCTCCACTATGACATCCCGGTAAATCTTGTCACCACATATGGGGGATGGAAGAATCGCAAGACGATTGATTTCTTCGCCCGCTATGTCGAGACAATCGTTACGGAATTGGGCGATCTGGTCGATTTCTGGCTGCCTTTTAACGAGTTCAATGCAGCGCGTTTTTCGCCTTGGGACGGGGTCTGTCTGGTCAAAGACGAAGAGGGGGAGAACTTCGATCGAGCCATTTTCCAGTGCCTGCACCACGAGTTCGTTGCCAATGCGCGTGCCGTCGAGATTGTCCATCGTCTTTCGCCCGATACTCCCGTTGGCGGCATGATCGCTCGATTCTGTACGTATCCCGCCACCTGCCGTCCCGAAGATAACATGCAGGCTATTCACGACGACCAGTATTCCAACTGGTTCTATACGGACGTGATGGCTCGTGGAAAATACCCCGCTTATATGAATCGCTATTTCGATGCGTGTGGTATCGAGATTCAAATGGAACCGGGCGATGAAGAGCTCATCGCTCGCAACACGGTCGACTTCCTGGCCTTTTCGTACTACTTTTCCCAGGTATCCACCTGCGATCAGGGATGGGAGAAGACTGCGGGTAATCTGGTCATGGCAAACAAGAACCCTTATCTCGAGACGAGTGAGTGGGGCTGGCAGCTCGATCCCATTGGTCTGAGGGTTACCCTTAACCAGATGTATGACCGCTATGGGCTGCCCCTGTATATCGCCGAGAACGGCCTCGGTACATCTGATGTAGTCGAGGAGGATGGCAGCATCCACGACGAGTATCGAATCGATTATTTGCGCCAGCACATAAAGTGCCTTAAGGAAGCAGTGATCGATGGCGTTGACGTGCGCGGATACATGATCTGGGGATTCATTGACCTTGTTGCCTGCGGTCCTCTTACGATGGACAAGCGCTACGGGCTTATCTATGTCGATCTGGATAATTGCGGCAACGGCACTGCGGAGCGCTCGCGTAAAGACTCTTTCTATTGGTATCAGAAATGTATCGCCACTAATGGCGAGGATCTTGGGTAGGAGTGATTGTCGTGGCAGACAAGAAGGAACTGGCCGCTCGTGTCCTCGAGCTCGTGGGCGGCGCCGATAACGTTGTTATGGCAACGCACTGCATTACAAGGCTCAGATTCAACCTGAAGGACGATAGCAAGGCAGATCTGGAGGCCCTTAAGACGCTTGACGGCGCCTTGGGCGCGCAGGTTAAAGACGGGCAGTGGCAGGTTATCATCGGCGCCAGCGTGGGGTCGGTATATGACGAATTGGAGCCCATGCTAGGCGACAGGATGGGTGGCGAGGTCTCCGCCGACGCCGAGCAGCCTGAGCTCCAAAAAGGTTCGGCTCGCGTATTCGATATCATCACCGGCATCTTCTCCGCTATCATTCCCGCACTGGTGGCGGGAGGCATCGTAAAGGGCATCCTGGCTGCTATTGCGGCTTTTGGAATCGACACGGGTGCCGGCGACTTTGCGATATTCAATATGATTTCGGATATCCCGTTCTACTTCTTGCCGTTTTTGTTGGCAATGTCTACAGCTGATAAGTTCCGAGTCAACCGTTCGCTTGCGCTTTGTGTCGCCGGATCGCTGATGTACCCGACCATTGTCAACGCTGTCGGTACGGGCGAGACGCCTCTTGCGCTGTTCGGTTTTACGGTGCCGATTTTTAGCTACGCCGATTCCGTGTTCCCGGTCATCTTTGGCGTCATTGGCTTGTCCTTTGTGTATCGCGCAATCGACAAAGTCGTGCCGGATCTTTTTAAGCTCGTTGTCGTCCCGGCGCTCTCCCTTGCCATCGTGATTCCCGTCAACCTGTTTGTGCTCGCTCCGATTGGTGCCTGGTGCGGTCTTGGTCTCGCCAACGGTATCGTTTGGCTATTCTCGACATTGGGCCCTGTCGCCGGTTTTCTGCTGGGCTTCTTTATGCCGCTTATCGTGCTCTTTGGCATGCACCAGTCAACGAGCCCCATCCAGATTTCCAATATCGCAACGCTGGGGTATGACTATCTGCTCCCGATCTCTTTCTGCCATAACCTCGCCGAAAGCGGTGCGTCTTTTGGTGCGGCCCTGCGCATGACCGATGAAAAGCTCAAGTCCGCTGCGATGACGTGCGCCTTCTCGGCATTTATGGGAATTTCCGAGCCTGCCTTGTTCACCGTTCAGGTTCCTAACAGGACTCCGCTTATCGCTGCGATGATCGCGGATGGCATTGGCGGCGCGCTCACCGTTGTTCTGGGCGCTAAGTGCTTCGGCTTTGTTATGCCTGGCATTACCTCGTTGCCCGTTTATGCCGATCCAAGCGGCAATCCCATGAACCTGATCATGATTGTCGTCTGCATCGCTTTGACTTGGGTTATTTCCGCGACGCTCTCGTTTGCGCTCTATGGTCATTTTGACAAAAAGTAACGACGTTTTGAGATAGACAGTATTAATCGGCCGCTCGCCGGGGAATCGTTTTACGACGCCCCGGCGAGCGGCATTTCATTGGTGGGGGCGTGTGTGCCGCCAGCGGCGGCATGCCA
>CABUTN010000066.1 GCA_902494565.1 uncultured Collinsella sp.
AGCAGGGTCTTACCGGTACCGGTAGGACCGAGCAGCAAGATGTTGGACTTGGCGAGCTCTACCTCGTCCATATCATTGTCGAGCTGCGAGTCCAAGCCGTCGTCAAAGGCAGACACCGCGGCGCCGCCCTCAATCACGCGGCGATAGTGGTTATACACGGCCACCGACATGGCGCGCTTGGCGTCCTCCTGACCCATAACATAGGCCGAAAGCTCGTCATAGATCTCGTGCGGCGTCGGCACGCGCGTGATGACCTGACGGTCGTCCTCGAGCTCAAAGCCCTCAGTCTCGGGGTCCACGGCGGGCTGGGATGCAGCCTGACCGTGGTCGTTGAGGAAGCCCGGCAGCTTGCCGTTGCGGGCAGCGTCCATAAAGTCCGAAGCCAGCGACTCCTCCAAGATCTCGGAGCAGGCGGCGACGCACTCGTCACAGATAAAGATGTTGGTCGGGCCCTTTACGAGGCGACGAACCTGGCCCTGCTCTTTTCCGCAGAAGGAGCAGCGGATGGGGTTGCCGTTCTCGTCAAAGTTGTCCTGCATGTTTCCTGCCATCCTAGGCGTCCTTCGCGGCGAGATCGCGCGAGGTGACGATACGGTCGATCAGACCGTAGTCGAGGGCCTCGGAAGCGGTCAGGTAGTTGTCGCGCTCGGTATCGGCCTGGACCTTCTCGATGGGCTGGCCCGAAGCGTCGGACAGGATCTGGTTGAGCTCGCGGCGAGTCTTCTTGATCTCCTCGGCAACGATCTCGATCTCGGTCTGCTGGCCCTGGGCACCGCCGCTGGGCTGGTGAATCATGACCTTGGAATGCGGCAGGCAGAAACGCTTGCCCTTGGCGCCGGCCGAAAGCAGCACGGCGGCCATGGACGCGGCCATACCGACGCAAATGGTCGAGACCTGCGGCTTGATGAAGTTCATGGTGTCAAGAATCGCCAGGCCGGAGTAGACCTCGCCGCCGGGCGAATTGATGTAGAGCGAGATATCCTTCTCGGCATCCTGGCTCTCAAGATGCAGCAGCTGGGCAACGACCAGGTTGGCGCTCACGGAGTTAATCTCCTCGCCCAAGAAGATGATGCGGTCGTTGAGCAGTCGCGAATAGATATCATAGCTGCGCTCACCGCGCGGCGTCTGCTCGATAACGTATGGCACGAGGGCGGAATCGAACTTGGCGATCATACGCATCTCCATTTCTCTCTTGCGGACCAAATTGGTTCTAGATAAACGTACGGTGCCCGCATGCTATGCATTGGCTGGCACCGTACGAAGCAACCGGATAACCGGTGTATAACTTTACCCCATCACGGGCACATGCATGCGCTCGCGAGCAAGGTGGCGAGAATTACTCGGCGTCCTTGGCGGTCTCGTCGACCTCGGTCACCTTGGCGTTCTCGACCAGGTGGTCGACGGCCTTGGAGCGACGGATGGACTCGCGGACGGCAGGCATACGGCCATCGGCGATGAACTCGGCCTTGGAAGCCTCGACGTCCTTGACGCCGGCCTTCTCGAACTCGGCGTTGATGTCGTCCTCGGTGACCTCAATCTTGAGCTCACGGGCGAGGGCGTCGAGAGCCAGGGACTCACGGGCAACGTCGTTGGCCTGCTTGTGAAGGTCGCCGATGAACTGCTCCATGGTCAGACCGGAAGCGGGCAGCCAGGTGTCCAGGGTCATGCCGCGGGCAGCGAGGTTGGACAGGAAGTTCTGGCCAAGCTCCTCAAAGACGGACTGCTCGTAGTCGGCATCCATCTCGTCGAGCTGCAGGCGCTCGGCGAGAGCGGAGACGCAACGGTTCTCCTTCTCGGCCGGGAGGCGGGAAGCCTTGTCCTGCTCGATCTCGATCTTGATGGCGTCGCGCATAGCGTCGATGCTGTCGAAGCCAAAGTCGGACTTGACGAGCTCGTCGGTGAGCTCGGGGGTGTTGCGGACCTTGATGCCCTTGACGGTGACCTCGACAGTGTGGGTCTCGGCCTCCTCGCCCTCCTCGACCTCGTCGGTCCAGGTGACGGTCTTGACGTCGTCAACGTTAGCGCCGATCAGGGCCTCGTTGAACTCCTTGGGGTTGCTGTCGCTACCGGCGATGAGCATACGGCCCTCGGCGGCAAAGTTGTCGGCGTTCTCGACGGCCTTGAGGTCGACGGTGACGTAGTCCTCGGCCTCGACGGCGCGACCCTCAACGTCCTCGAAGGTGGCACGGTAGTTGAGGAGCATCTCGACCTGGTTGTTGATCTCGGAGTCGGTGACCTCCGCAGGGGGCATCTCGATCTCGACAGCGTCGAAGGAGGAGAGCTCGGCAGCAGGACGCAGGGAGAACTCGACGGTGTAGGTGTAGTCCTCGTGATCCTTGGCGAGGTCGAGCTCCTTGTAGTCACCGTTCTTGGTGGGGACGATGTCCAGCTCGTTGAGGACGGCGGGCTCGTTGGCGGCGATCAGGTCGTTGGTGGCCTGAGCGAGGGTAGCCTCGGCGCCAAGAGCAGAGTCGATGACCGGACGGGGAGCCTTACCGGCGCGGAAGCCCGGGAAGCGGTACTTCTTGGCGGTGTCCTTGTAGGCCTTCTTGATCGCGGCGTCGACGTCAGCGGCCGAGATGGTGACCGTAGCGGTGAGCTTGGCGTCCTTGACGTCAGAAGCGGTGATGTTCAACACGTTCCTCCTCATACTGCCCAGCTTATCTGAGGTGCTGGTACCTTTATGCAACAAAGAGTCGCGACGGCGGGAGCCGACGCAGGTGCGATGGTGCGGGCGAAAGGACTCGAACCTTCACGGGAATCCCACCAGAACCTAAATCTGGCGCGTCTACCAATTCCGCCACGCCCGCATGAACGCACAGATTAGGAATGATAGCAGATACGAACGGCAAGCGCACGCACACCTTTTACAGGCTCACGACCTCACCACGAGTGCGAAAGGCGGGGCGAGTTGCCCCGCCCCGCCAATTACGACTTGTTCGCTGACCCGCTACTCCCCCAGCAGTGCTTTCTCCGGCGTGATCGGCAGCGAGCGAACCTGATGGCCGGTGGCGTGTGCGACGGCCGATGCCACGGCGGCGAGCGGCGTGTTGATGACGACCTCGCCGATCGACTTGGCGCCAAACGGACCCGTCGGCTCGTAGCTCGGCTCAAAGGCCACGCGAATGCTGCCGATATCCAGGCGCGTGGGCAGCTTGTAGCTCATAAAGTTGCCGGTGCGCAGGCGACCGCGGTCGTCGTGCTCGACGATCTCGTAGAGCGCGTGGCCGATGCCCTGGGCAATGCCGCCCTCGGCCTGGACGCGTGCGAGTGCCTCGTTGATCACGGTGCCGCAGTCGACGGCAGCGGCGTAATCCACCACGGTCACCTTGCCGGTGGCCTTGTCGACCTCGACCTCGGCAATGCCGGCCATAAACGGCGGAGGCGAAACGGGCAGGCAGGCAGAGGCATGCGAGGTCAGCGCGTCGCCGCCCTCGATGTTCTTGACACACAGGTTGGCAAAGTCGCGCAGCGTAAGGTAACGGTTCTGCTCGCGCGCGGCACGCTCGTCGGACAGGCGCACGTACTGGCCATCGAAGACCACGTCGGCGGCGTCCACATCCCACATCTGGGCGGCCTTGACGCAGATCTTCTCACGTAGCTCGGTCGCGGCGTTCTTAGCGGCCAGGCCCGTCACGTAGGTACCGGAGCTCGCGTACGAGCCGGCGTCGAACGGCGACACATCAGTGTCTACGCCGCGCACCACGATCAGCGAGCTCTCCACGCCCAGCTCCTCGGCGGCAATCTGCGCCAGGATCGTGTCGACGCCCATGCCGTTATCGGTAGCGCCGGTGCCGATGGTAATGAAGCCGTCCTCTTCCAGGCGCATGTCAATGCCGGCGATGTCCACGTTGGAAATGCCCGAGCCCTGCATGGTGAGCGCGCAGCCCAGGGCGCGCACGCGGTCGCCCAGGTCCACGGCCAGCGGCTTGTCGCGCCAGCCGATCATGTCCATCGCACGCAGCAGGCAGCGGTCGAGCGCGCAGGCGTTGAGCTTCTCGTTGTAGTACTGCGGCATGACCTCGCCCTCGTGCACCATATTCTTAAGGCGCAGGTCGGCGGGGTCCATGTGCAGCATGTCGGCGAGCTCGTTGACGGCGCTCTCCACGGCAAACTGGCCCTGGGTGGCACCGTAGCCGCGATACGCGCCGCCGCGGTTGGTATTGGTGTAGACGGCGTCCCAGCTAAAGCGGCTCGCCTTCACGTGGTTGTAGATAGGCAGGCTCTTGTGGCCCGAAAGGCCGATCGTCGTGGTGGCATGCTCACCATACGCGCCGGCGTTGGACAGCGTATGCAGGTCGATGGCCATGATGGTGCCGTCGTTCATAGCGCCCAGCTTAACGGTCATCTGCATCTGGTGGCGCGAGTTGCCCGCGGTGATGGCCTCCTCGCGGGTGTAGCAGCAGTAGCTCGGACGGCCGGTCTGCTGGGTCACGAACGCCACGAAGATCTCGCAGCAGCCCGTCTGCTTGGAGCCAAAGCCGCCACCGATGCGCGGCTTAATGACCTGCACCTGTGACTGCGGAATGTCGAGCGACTGCGCGACCATGCGGCGCACGTGGAAGGGCACCTGCGTAGAGGTGGTCACCGAGATGCGGCCGAACGCATCGGTCGTCGCGAAGGCGCGGAAGGTCTCCATGGGCGCGGTCTGCGTGGCCTGGCTCGTGTAGGTGCGCTCAAAGACGATGTCGCTCTGGGCGAAGGCCTCATCCAAGTCGCCAAAATCGCTGGTACCGCTGCACACCAGGTTGCGAGCAACGTCGCCGCCCTGCGGGAACATAAAGGTTACGTCGCCCTCGGGGTGGACCACGATGTCGTTATCGAGCGCCTGGGTAAAGTCGAGCAGGGGCTCGAGCACCTCGTAGTCGACCTTGATGAGCTTGAGTGCCTTGTCGGCGGCCTCCTCGGTCTCGGCGGCGACAATCGCCACCTCCTCGTTTTGATAGCGCACAAGGTTTTCGAGGATCAGGCGGTCGTAGGGACTCGGCTGCGGATAGCTCTGGCCGGCGATGGTAAAGCGGCGCTTGGGCACGTCCTCGTAGGTGTAGACGCCCACGACGCCGGGCACCTTCAGCGCGCGCGAGGTGTCGATGGAGCGGATCTTGGCGCGGGCATACGGGCTGCGCTTGAGTTTGACGATGAGCGCGCCGGCGGGCACCATATCGCCCGTGTAGACGGGACGGCCCTCGAGCAGAGCCTTCGAATCCTTCTTGGGCTGCTTGTGGGTGATCTGCTTGTAGGTGACGCCGTCGCAGCTGGTGTCGTTGACCGGCAGCTCGGGCAACTCAAAGCCCACCTGTACGCCAGACTCGTTGAGGAAACGAACGATGGCGCGCAGCTGGCTCTCGTAGCCGCTGCAACGGCAGAGGTTGCCGGCGAGCTGGCGCGAGAGCTCCTCGCGCGTGGCGACGAGGCTCGGGTCCTCCTTGGCGGCGCGGGCGAGCGCCAGCACGTTCATGATGAGGCCGGGGGCGCAAAAACCGCACTGCTCGGCACCTTCGGCAGCCATCGCACGGGCGAGAGCCTCGGACTCGGCCTTAAGGCCCTCAAGCGTGGTGATGTTGTGTCCCTCAACACGGGCGGCGGGAACTGAGCAGCTCAGCACCGGGTCGCCGTCGAGCCACACCGTGCACAGGCCGCAGTTGGTGGTTTCGCAGGCACAGCGCACCGACGCGCAACCCTGCTCGCGCAGCAGCGCAAAGAGCATGGTGTCGGGGGCAATCTGAACCTTGACCTTGCGGCCGTTGAGCGTAAAGGAAAGATCGATGAGTTTGGCAGCCATTAGCGCACCTCGCTAGAATCGACGCCGGGCACGCGGCGGCAGGAATACTCGTCCGTGGCGAACTTAGGGATCTGCACACCCTCGAGCTCGCGGGCAAGCGCGGCCGAAAGCTCGATGCCGGCGGCGCGGCGCACGGCCTGCACGGCAAGCGGCGCCGAGATGCGACGGCGGTACTCGGCTGAGCCCCACAGGTTGGTGCCGTAGCTCAGCGCGCGCACGGACGCGGCC
>CABUTN010000067.1 GCA_902494565.1 uncultured Collinsella sp.
ATGTATGCGCTCGTGGGGCTCACGGCGGTGGTCATCGTGGCGATGATTGCCGGCTTTGCGAGCCACCAGGACAAGGCGCGCGTGTACATGATGGTCATCCACTACACCGGCCAGACCACCGGCGACGATATCGTGCGCGCGTTTGGACGCACCAAGTTTACGGTGAAGTCCAAGACCATGCGCGGCGACAAGGTCGAGATGGCCGTCGAGCTGTTCTCGGACGGTGTTGACATGCCCTATGCGGATGCCATTCGCGCACTCGACGGCGTGGAGGACCTGACGCTCATCCAGTACAACGGCGAATACCACGGGTAACTATGTTCCGGCGTTCTAACGAACGCCGGACCGCTCGACGCTGCGCACGCATCTGCCGGGCGATCTGCCGCTCAAACCGTCGCTCGCGTACATGAAGTACGCGTCGCTCCTCTTTCGCGGCACCTCGCCACGGCAGCTGCGCGCTCGCTGACGTTTGCTTTGCCTGGGCTGTTGAAATGATCCATGTGGCTCGTCCCATTTGCTAAATTTGCCGGTATGGGTTGGGTATCATTGTGTAAGCGATTTCAACGACAGGGGTGCTCGTGGTAAAGATGAAAGATGTGGCCGAGCTGGCGGGCGTTTCGAGCGCCGCCGTCTCGCGCTACCTCAACGGCGGATATATCTCGGCGGACAAGGCCGAGCGCATTAAGCAAGCGATTGAGCTGACCGGATACGTGCGGTCCAGCCAGGCTCGCGCGCTGCGCACCGGCTCCACCAAGCTCATCGGCGTCATCGTGCCTAAAATCAACTCGGAATCCGTGAGCCGCATTACCGCCGGCATTGGCCAGGTGCTCGGTCGTCGTGGCTACCAGATGTTGCTTGCCAATACCGACAATGCCCCCGATCGCGAGCTCGAATACCTCGATTTATTCCAAAACCACCCGGTCGATGGCATTGTACTCGTGGCGACCATGATCACCGACGAACATCGTCGCGCGATTGACTCGTGCCGTGTGCCCATTGTGCTGATCGGTCAACATGTCGAGGGCGCGGCGTGCGTGTATCACGACGATTACGAGGCCGCTTTTGAGCTGGGCCATGCGCTTGCGGGTCGCGTGGACGGCAAGATCGCTTACATTGGGGTTACCGAGGAGGACCGCGCGGCTGGTTATGACCGCCGTCGCGGTTTTGAGGCCGGCTTGCGCGCCGCGGGTAACCCGCTCGATGCCGCCTTGATTCGTCTGGGCTCGTTTACGCTCGACTCGGGCTATGGTGCGGCGCGTGAACTGCTTTCTGCCGCTCCCGATGTTTCGTTTATCGCGTGCGCGACCGATACCATGGCGGCGGGCGCGCTTCGTGCCATCGATGAGGTTCGCGGCGTGGGCGAGGGCATGCATCGCGTAAGCGGTTTTGGCGACAACGCGTTTTTGCGCGCGCTGACGGGCGGCATTCCCACCGTGCATTATGGCTACCTGACCAGTGGCGTCGAGGCGACCAATATGCTGATCAACACGCTCGATGGCGTGGAGGGGGAGAGCGGTCTAAAGACGCTCAAGCTCGGCCATCAGCTTATGAATGTCTAGGCCTTGGACGTCTGCCTGCCTCTGAGTCGTCTGTTTTTGCCTTAAAACTACCATTCGCCGGCCTATTCCTACCGTTCACCCTAAAGTGAAAACGATTACAGACATATGAAACTGAAATCGTTTACAGTGTAAGTATCAAAGATGGCCGGGTGTACATGCGCCCGTTGGAGGAAAGGGAAGTCATGGACTACCGTAAATCAGCCCAAGAGGTGCTCGACAACGTCGGAGGCGCCGGCAACGTTGTTTCGGCCGCACACTGCGCCACGCGTCTGCGCCTGGTGATTGCCGATAACGCCAAGGTCGACACGGAGGCCCTCGAGAATATCGACGGCGCCAAGGGCGTCTTTGAGGCCCAAGGCCAGCTCCAGATTATTTTTGGCACTGGCACCGTCAACAAGGTCTACGACGAGTTCATTGCGGTCAGCGGCGTCGAGGCTGCCACCAAGGCCGAGGTCAAGGAGGCCGCGGCGCAGCAGCAGAACATCTTTATGCGTGCCATTAAGGTGCTCGGCGACGTCTTTGTCCCCATCATCCCCGCCATCGTGGCTTCGGGCTTGCTGCTGGGCATTATGAGCGCCCTCAACTTTATGGCCTCCAACGGCTTTATCGCGCTCGACACCAATAACTTTATCTACAAGATCGCCGACCTGGTCTCGGGCACGTCCTTCGGCATTCTGCAGATCCTGATCGGCTACTCCGCCGCAAAGGCCTTTGGCGCCAACCCGTATCTGGGTGCCGTCGTCGGCGGTGCGTTCATCAACTCCTCGCTGCAGAGCGCCTACACGGTTGCCTCCGAGGGCGTGCAGACCATGGTCACCGTCATTCCCGGCGTGTACAGCTTTGAGTGGGTCGGCTATCAGGGGCATGTGATCCCCATCGTTATCGCCTGCGCCATTCTCGCCTTCCTCGAGAAGCGTCTGCACAAGATCGTTCCCGAGATGTTTGACCTCTTTGTGACCCCGCTCGTCTCGGTGTTCGTGACCGTGCTCGTGACGCTCGTTGCCGTCGGCCCCATCTTTGTCTGGGCCGAGAACGCCATCCTCGGTCTGATCCAGGCCCTGCTGACCCTGCCCTTCGGCATCGGTTCCTTTATCGTCGGCCTGTTCTATGCCCCCACGGTCGTTACCGGTATCCACCAGATGTACACCGCCATCGACCTGGGCCAGCTCGCCCAGTACGGCGTGACCTATTGGCTGCCCATCGCCAGCGCCGCCAACATCGCTCAGGGTGGTGCCGCGCTCGCCGTTGCCTTTAAGACCCGCGATGCCAAGATCAAGGGACTGGCGCTTCCTTCGGCCCTGTCCGCCTTCATGGGCATTACCGAGCCTGCCATCTTTGGTGTGAACCTGCGCTTCTTTAAGCCCTTCATCGCCGGCTGCATCGGCGGCGGTTGCGGTGCCCTGGTCTGCGCGCTCACTTCGCTGGCTGCCTCCGGCACGGGCGTTACCGGTATCTTCGGTATCCTGCTGTGCCTGGCCCAGCCCGTGCAGTACGCGATCATGTTTGCGGTCGCCGCGCTGGTTTCCTTTGCTATCTCGTTTGTCCTGTACAAGGACGAGCCCAAGGCTTCCGAGCAGGCCTAAGAGCTTTTGATTGAGGGGATGCCCGCGGGTCGTATGCTCGCGGGCGTTTCTCGTATCTGGTGCCGATCTCTGGTGCCTTGTTGCTTTCGATCCGTTAGGACTTTGATATGTCTAATGCACTTGGTCGCGACCTTGCAAAGCTGGTCGCCGCTGTTGACGCCGCCGCCTCTGAGTGCGGCCATGGCGCGTATGGCCAGCGCTTCCATATAATGCCGCCGGCGGGCTGGCTCAACGACCCCAACGGTCTTTGCCAGGCAGGCGGCGTGTTCCATGCCTATTTTCAGTATGCGCCGTTTGATGTCGAGGGTGGCGTTAAGGCCTGGGGCCATGCGACGAGCCGCGACCTTATGACGTGGGACTATGTTGGCGCTCCGTTGCTGCCCGACGAGCCGTTCGATTGCCACGGTGTGTATTCGGGCTCCGCGCTTGCCGAGGACGGTCGCATTCGCGTGCTCTATACGGGCAACGTTAAGCTTCCCGATGCGGACGGCACGTACGACTACGTCAATACCGGCCGCCGCGCCGATACCGTCTATGTGGAGAGCGTTGATGGCCTTGCCGGTCGGGAGTTCAGCCAAAAGCGCGTGGTGCTGGCGTCCGAGGATTATCCCGAGGATTTGACCTGCCACGTGCGTGACCCCAAGGTGTGGCGCGATGATGATGGGCGTTACCACATGGTGCTGGGCGCGCGTCGTCGCGTGGACGGTCCGCATGTCGATAGTCGATTTTGCGCCATGCACGGCGAGGGTGCCGGGCGCGATGTGGGTGAGATCCTGGTGTATGGCTCGGCCGATATGCTGAGTTGGGAGCTCGAGAGCCGTGTGTCTACGCCCGAGCGCTTTGGCTTTATGTGGGAGTGCCCGGGATACCTTGAGCTTGAGGCGGATGGCGGTGTACCGGCGAAGTGGCTGTCCTTCTCGCCCCAGGGCCTCAAGGGCGGTCGTTGGGACCGCGGCAATGTATATGCAGCGGGCTACATGCCTGTAACGGGCGACATTACGGGCGGCAATGACGCTTATGAGCTGGGCGAGTTCCGCCTGTGGGACGCCGGTTTTGACTTCTATGCTCCGCAGGAGTTCACGGCCGAGGACGGTCGCCATATTCTAATCGGCTGGATGGGCATGCCCGATGAGCCGACCTATGGCAACGACCCCACCGTGGCGTGCGGCTGGCAGCACTGCATGACGGTGCCGCGTGAGCTTACAGCCGGTGCTGGCGGCGTGGTACTGCAGCAGCCGGCGCGCGAGATCGAGCGCCATTATGCCTCGGTGCGTGTGGAGGAGGGCTCGTTGGAGGTTGCCGGCGATACCTGTTTTGACGTTGTTGTTGACGGTGTCGACGGCGCGTTTACCGCGACCGTTGATGGCGAGCTAAAGCTGGTGCTTGTTCCCGCCGAGGGCGAACTGCCCTCGCGCTTTGAGATGCGATTTACCGATGAGAGTCGCGCTTCTGCCGGCTGCGGTCGTACCGTGCGTTGGGAGTCCGTCGACGAGGTTAGTAACGTGCGCATTGTTGGCGATGTTTCCTCGGTCGAGGTGTTTGTGAACGATGGTGCGCTCGTGTTCTCGACGCGCATCTATCCCGAGGCCTATGGCGTGACCGTTGACGCTCCGGGCGCGAATGTGACCTACCACGCGCTCAACATCTAAGCGATTCGTCGCATATCGGCGCTATACTGCAGCCGTAGCCCACGATGCGGGAAACATCCGCATCGTGGGTTTTTGTTATGGAGGGAAGGTGCCGTATGGGCGTACAGCAGCTAGAAGAGGCCTGGGCTTTGAGGGCCAGCGCGCGTGAGGCGCGGTTGCTTGCGGCGTCGCATGTGCCGGCAGCGCTGTCGTTGCTGGGGATTGTACGGCCCGGCGATCGTCTGGTGGCCTTTGCGGATGACTTTGCCGATGCGTTTGCGAGCGGCTTTGATGACTGCGATGTTGTGCTCGTGGGCTCGCCGTCCGCCGAGGCGTTTGCCGCCGCATCCGAGGGCTTTGATGCTTCGTTTGATGCCGAGGGTCCGCACCTGTGGTGGTTCGTCAACTCCATCGGCGGGTTTGGTCTGCGTGTGCCCGATCTGCGTGCGCTGGGTCGGGCGGCGCGTGAGGCCCATGCGCTGCTGGTTGTTGACAACACCGTGGCGTCGGCTTTTGGCTGCGATCCGCTGCGGCTGGGTGCTGCGCTGTCGTTCGAAGCGCTTGACCGTGTGTGCGCCGGTGAGGCTCCACGCAAGCTCGTTGCTGCTTCGGTGGCGCGCTCGCAGCTCAAGCGCCATCGTGTGGATGCCGCTGCCGAGTGCGCGCACGTATTGTTTGCAGGCTGCGGTGCGTCGGCGCTCGACCTTTCTGCCGAGGAGACCGACGTGCTGGAGCGTGGGCTTTCCTCGCTTAACGTCCGCATGCAGGCGCATTTCGACCGCGCCCGTGCGCTGGCCGAGTATCTGGCCGCCAACGAGATGGTGCGCAACGTTCGCTATCCCGGGCTGAGTTCGCATCCAGACCATGCGGCTGCAACGGGAATCCTCGAGCACGGCTTTGGACCGGCAGTTGAGTTTGATCTTATCGAACGTAGCGCGGGCGAGCTGTTCGATGCTTTGCCCGGGGAGTTTCGCACATCGCCCGCCGGCGGCGCAACGACGCGCCTTTCGGCCCCACGCGGCAAGCAGGGGAGCACCATCCGCCTCTTCGCCGGTACCGACGACCCCTTGATCGTGGCCGCCACCCTAGACAATGCCCTCCGATGATTATTCTGGGACGGGGATTAAAAAATCATTGTGTAC
>CABUTN010000068.1 GCA_902494565.1 uncultured Collinsella sp.
CACGCCCTGCCCGAGCTTATCTCGAGCTTTGGCTTTGCGGTCTTTACCGAGGATTCGCTCGCGCATCTCGTGAAGCCCGAGCGTCCGATTCGCGTCGTCGACCAGTGGATGTACCACAGCCGCCTGTACGCCGTCGCCCGTTTTGTGACGATGCGCAACGACCTGGACCTGATCCAGCTCAACTCCTTCGGCTGCGGCTTGGACGCTCTGACCACCGACCAGGTGCAGGAGATTCTGGAGGCCAGCGGCAAGATCTACACCGTACTCAAGATCGACGAGGTGTCTAACCTGGGTGCCGCGCGCATCCGTATCCGCTCGCTCATGGCGGCGCTCAAGGACCAGGAGGCCGAGCGCCTGGCCGAGGCCACGGCCGCGGGCGAGGCCTACGAGCAGGGTGATGCCGCGCCGGTGGCGCCCTCCACGGATGCCCCCGCGTTCGCGAGCCGCAAGTACACGTTTGAGGCTCAGCGCGAGAGCGCTTCGACCGCGTGGCCCAAGGTGCCCTTTACCGAGCAGATGCGCGAGGAGGGCTATACCATCCTGTGCCCGCAGATGGCGCCGATCCACTTTGACCTGGTCAAAGAGGTATTTCGCGGTGCTGGCTACAACTTGGAGCTGCTGCCCTCGACCGACCACGATGCCGTCGAGGCCGGCCTGCGCTATGTGAACAACGACATTTGCTACCCGTCGATCCTGGTGACGGGCCAGATTATGGAGGCCATCGAGAGCGGTCGGTACGACCTGTCCAAGACGGCCGTTGTTATCAGCCAGACCGGCGGTGGCTGCCGCGCCACCAACTACATCGCGCTCATCCGCAAGGCGCTGCGCGAGAGCGGCCACCCCGAGATTCCGGTGATTTCGCTTTCGGCCGTGGCGCTCGGCGAGGACAACCCCGGCTTTAAGGTTACGCCGGCGCTGCTTAAGCAGGCAGTCTACGCGGTGCTCTTTGGTGACGTGATGATGCAGATGCTCTATCGTTGCCGCCCGTACGAGGCAACGCCCGGTGCCGCCAACGCGCTCTACGAGGAGTACATGGCGCGCGCCCGCAAACTGGCGCCTAAGTTCAACCGCCACAACTACACCAAGCTGTGCCGCGAGGCCATCCGCGCGTTCGACACCATGCCGCTCGTGGGCGAGGGCACCAAGCCGCGCGTGGGCGTGGTCGGCGAGATCCTGGTCAAGTTCCATCCCACAGCCAACAACCACGTGGTCGATGTCATCGAGCGCGAGGGCTGCGAGGCCGTGGTGCCGGGTCTGCTCGACTTTTTCCTGTACTCCATGAGCAACGCCGAGCTGCAGAAGGACGAGCTGGGAAGCTCCGCTACCACGCGCGCTGGCATGCAGGCGCTCATCAAGCTCGTGGACTGGATGCGCACGCCGGTGGAGGAGATGCTCGAAAAGTCCCGCCGCTTTGAGGCGCCTGAGCGCATCGGCACCATGGCCGACAAGGCCCGCACGGTGCTTTCGGTGTGCAACAACATGGGCGAGGGCTGGCTGCTCACGGCCGAGATGCTCGACCTGATCGACCACGGCGCACCCAACATTATCTGTACGCAGCCCTTTGCGTGCCTGCCCAACCACGTGGTGGGCAAGGCCGTGATCAAGGAGCTGCGCCGTCAGCACCCCGAGAGCAACATCGTCGCGGTGGACTACGACCCCGGCGCATCCGAGGTCAACCAGCTCAACCGCATTAAGCTCATGATCAGCGTGGCCAAGGAGAACATGCGCGCCGGTAAGGGCTTTAAGCTTGAGAAGGTGGCGCCGCTCGCGATGGACGAGGTCACCGGCCAGATGCGTGCCCACGATGGCTGCGTGAGCTGCGGCTCGGTCGACGAGAGTGCCGTGGCGTCGGTCGCTGAGCGCCTGGGACGCGGCATTAAGAAGTAGGCGGCCTGCTTAGGGCTGGATATGAGGCAAACGGGTGGTAGCCGTACCGGCTACCACCCGTTTTTGCTGGACATATGTTGCGCAAATGACCTTGCTACAGCCTTCCGTGGGCTTGCCCGATTTCTGGGCCGGTTCGGGCTTTGAGGACAAGTTACTGCAGGCCCAAGGCGATTTTTCGCTCAACGCAGGCCAGCACAGTGTGACCTATCTGCCAAACGACGAGACGACCGCTACGGTCTACCCATCGCCACTTACGAGATGGAAGCCGAAAAGTACATCTACCGCGTGTACAAGTACGAGCTGTAGGGCCGCGCTTAGGTTTGACCAATGGAGTATGAAAACACGCCGTTCGCCGATGCCCCCTCCGCGAGTGGCAGCCATATGGTTTGATGTCAGAAACATATAGTTGTCGCCAGCCTGCTGGCGACGTTCCCCCTGATATCGGAGGTTCCAGGTATGTTTCACGCTCCGTTAAACAACTATCGGTTGGGCTAACATGGGTCGCCGTGCTATTTCGATAACCCTTGCAGTGGTCTGCCTGGCTGTGCTCCTGGGCGCTACAGGGCTGTTTGCTATAAGCCGAGAAACGTCCTATATGCAGGAGTGCGCTTCCGAAGGGTTTGCCATTGACGGTTACTATCGGGATGACAAGACGAGTCGGGAAACCCTGGCCTTTCTTGAAGAGGATAACCATCGGTGGCAACTGGTCGACAAAGACGGCAGCTGCGTTGACGGGCAGTTTAAGCGTACGGATGACCCCAACATCCTGATATTAAAGAAGGAAAACGGCGAAGAATTCGGTACGGTCCACGTGGCGTATATGTCACGCCGACGCGAGCAGGGCCAGCTCTATCTATTTAGAGATAGCAAAGTGACCCGATTTTATCTTGTGAGCACCGATCCGGCGTTTACGGTGGAGTCTGGCGATGTCGATGCGGACGTCTGATTCACGGCAATAAAACAGCGAGCGGGGCTCGGGTGTGAACTGCACGCCGCAATTTGCTCGTGTCCGTATCGCGTCTGCGCCTCGTCGTAACTTGCGTCCGTGCGAGCATTCATCCCGCGCCGGCATCACTTCACATCGAACTCCACGCGATCGAGCTCGGGCACGTTGAGGTCGATGAGCTTGCGGGCAACGCGGCGGTCGTGCGCCCCGAGCGCCTCGCCTGTCGTCACGTGGGCGACAGTCTGGCGCTCGACAAGGCCCTCCTCGTCCCCTTCGGTGGCCGAGGTCTCGACGGCGACGGTGTAATCCTTAAAGCCTGGCAGCACCGCCGCAAGCTCGCGCGTGGTTTCGGTGACGCCGTAGCCGTCCTGCACGCCGGCCTGCGCCGAGCCAATAGACCCCGCTGTCATAACGATGCAGGGGATGGCAAAGACTACCGTGCCCACAATGATGCGGCGGCGCACCTTGCGTGACAGCTCGTCGACCTCGGCATCTTCTTCGGCGGTCACAATGCCGTCGCCGTTGAGGTCGCGCTTGAGCGGCACGCGCAAAAGAAGCAGCACGGCTTCGGCAGCCAGCGCGATAAAGACAACGTTGATGCCAAACTCGTAGAGGGCCGAGAGAAACAGCGACCCGCTTGCGATGGCGATGCCATAGCCCGCCGCGCACAGGGGCGGCATGAGCGCGGTCGCTACGGCCACGCCGGCGATGAGCGTGGCAGGTTCCTGGTCGCGCGAGTTGCCCAGGCCACCCGCAAAGCCGCCCGCGAGGGCGACGGCAAGGTCCCACACGGTGGGCGTCGAGTTGTCGATGATGGCGGCCGTGGTGGTGCCAAGGGGCGAGAGCTTAAAGTACAACGTGGACGTGACCAGGCAAAAGGCCATCTGTAGAGCCAAGCTCGCGACGGCCTCAAGGGTAATCTCGCGGTCGAGCGTGGCGATGCCGTATGCCATGGCAAGGACCGAGCCCATAAGCGGGCAGATGAGCATGGCACCTACAATGGCGATGTCCGAGTCGATATCGAGACCGATGCTCGCGATGAGCATGGCGATGATGAGGATGCATAGGTGAGAGCCGGTCAGGCGTGCCCCGTTTACAAAGCGCTTGCGAATCACGTGGTAGGGCGCGCGACCCTCGCGAATGTTGAATGCGCGCTTTAAAAAGCGACCAGCCTGTTCGGCAGCCTCACTATGGGCAGGGCGGATGCCATGGCGCCGGTGATGGCGTTCACGCAGTCGCTTGAGCTGTTGTCTATCGAGTTCCATGTTCACCTCGTTCTGGCACGGGCCGCATATCTCGCCCGTCGCCCATACTCTACACCGCGGCGGGCGGGGTGTCTGTTGGATGCGGAATCCGATAGGGCGGATGACGCGGGAGCAAATGCAAATCACAGGCTCAATTCCATCCCGCGAGGATATGATGCACCAGCTCCTTCAAATGTGACGAAACTGTGAAGCACGAGAGCGTGAATTTCAAAAAATACGCTGGTCGCCAATGTTGCGCAACAGAATTCAAAAATCGACAGCTACCGTTTGATACGTATGGATACATCCGTGTCAAAGGGAGAAAGCCATGGCAAACTATAGCCCACAGCACTTTGAGCCTCGGGCAAAGGCCGTCAGCGTCAAAGGCGTTGCCAACCGTGCCGTCGCAACTATTTTGACGGCGGGCCTCATCGCTCAGCCGCTCATGTCGCCGCTGGCGGCAATCGCCGCGCCGGCAGCCGACAACGGTGCTGCCGCGAAGGGCGACAGCGCTATCGAGAACGCTGTCGTCGCCGGTAGCCAGGCAACCGCAAAGACAGCCGCCCAGTTGGCCGAGGAGTCGGCAAAGCAGCTCAAGGACGCTCAGGCCGCCTACGATGCCGCCCAAAAGAAGGCCGACGCGGCAGGCCAGTCTCAAAAGCAGGCGCAGCGGCAAAAGAATCAGGCCTCGCAGACCGTGACCGATAACGCCGCCGAGCAGAACGAGGCCGAGGCAGCCGCGCTTCAGGAGAAGATCGACGAGCTCAAGGCCGCCGTCGACAAGGCCGAGCAGCAGCAGAAGAAGCTGGGCGACCTGAACGATCAGCTCGATCAGGCCAACAAGAGCGTCGAGGATAAGACCCAGGCGCTCAAGGATGCCAAGGCAAAGCAGGACGAGGCCAAGAAGGCTCTCGATGATGCCCAAGCCAAGCTCGATGCCATGGGTATGGACGAGTACGAGGCCGCCAAGAAGGCCGTCGAGGACGCGCAGGCCAAGCTCGACGCTGCCAACAAGGTCGTCGCTACCGCGCAGGCTGATCTGGACCAGGCCAAGGCCGCCGAGGCCAGTGCTCAGCAGGAAAAGCAGAATGCTGAGGCCGCTCTGACGACTGCCCAGGCCAAGAAGCAGGAGACTGCCGCTGCCCTTGCCGCTGCGACCACTGCACGCGATAATGCTCGGGCTAAACTGAACGACGCACAGGCCGCGCTCAATGCCGCGACTTCGGGCACGGGTGTCGATCTGAACGCGCTCAAGGCTGCCAAGGTCACTGCCGCCAGCGAGCTCGCGACCGCGCAGACCGCGTTCGAAGCCGCGACGACTGCAGACGCCACCGCACAGGCGAACCTGCAGGCTGCGCAAACTGCTGCCAGCGCCGCGAAGGAGAAGGTCAACGCCGCCAACGCTGCTGTGGCATCTGCCCAGTCTGCATACGATGCG
>CABUTN010000069.1 GCA_902494565.1 uncultured Collinsella sp.
CGACGTGTCGCTGCTCGTCTCGCAGATTTTGGGCATTGTGGTGACGGTCGCTATTGTACTGGTGCTCGATTTGGTGATCGCCGCGGTGGTCAAGGCGCTGTTCCACGGCAGCCTGCGCGTGGACGAGGCCGACGAGGCGCTGGGCCTGGATGCGAGTCAGCACGGCGAGAGCGCCTACCCTTCGTTCTCCGGACTCGATTAGCAGCTTCCCCAAGCACCGCACCTCGGCCTTCAATCGTCGTTTGCGTACCTTAAGTACGCGGCACTCCTCTTTCAGGCCGATCTGCGGCACTTGGGAAACCTGCTAAGACCTGTTAGTTGCACTTATCTGATCTACAAGGTTGGTCTGCGGCACCTGGGAAACCCGCGTCTCATGTAAAGGGATACGTTGATTATTGAGAGGAATTCATTATGAAAAAGATCACGGCTATCGTGCGCCAGGAAAAGCTCGAGGTTCTAAAAGACGCGCTGTTTGCTGCCGATGTTCGTGGCATGACTATTAACCAAGTGCAGGGCTGCGGCGCACAGCATGGCTGGAAGGAATACGTACGCGGCAACGAGCTGCTTGTCAACATGATCCCTAAGGTACAGTTCACCCTTATTTGCGCCGACGAGCATGTCGACGGCATTGTCGAAATTATCTGCAACGCCGCACGCACCGGAGCCGTCGGCGATGGCAAGATCTGGGTCGAGCCGGTCGAGGAAGTTATCCGCATCCGCACCGGCGAACACGGCCCCGCCGCGGTGTAGGACAATCTTTCGCCTGACGGGCGTGCCTCTCTTGGGGCGCGCCCGTTCTCGTCTACAATATCGTGCAGACGAAGGAGAGGCACGCCCATGATCAAGATGTTTGCGAGTGACTTAGACGGAACGCTGCTGAACGCCCTGCACGAGGCAGACGGGACCATCCGCCGTGCCATTCGCGAGCTGACCGAGGCTGGGCTGCACGTGGTCCCCGCGACCGGACGCTCGACGCTGCCGATCGGCGAGCATGGCTTTACGGGTCTGGCGCTTGACGCCTGTTGCTCTAATGGGTCCATCGTGCGCGACAGCCATGGCGAGGTGCTCAAAACCTGGATCATCGACCCGCAGGTTACCGAGGAGCTGCTCAAGGCGTTTCCGGACATTTGCTTTGACTGTTCCACGCCCGACGGCATGTTCTCGAGCGGTTCGTTCGAGATGCACCAGGCGGGCTTTAAGAAGGACAGCCCTATCAAGCGCATCGTGATGCGCGGCATGCGCGCACGTGGTGGGTATCACGAGGAGCAGTATTTCGATCAGTCGATCGGCGACATCCTGCGCCACGATGTGTGTAAGATCAACTGCCGCGTGACCTCGCCCGAGCTGGAGCGCGACCTTAAGGCGTATTTGGCCGAGCGATCGGACCGCGTGGTCAACGCGCCGTTCGATCCGGTGATGTTCGAGATCACGGACGTGGCGTGCAACAAGGGTGAGAGCGTGGCCTGGCTGGCGGGCTACTACGGCATTGCCGAGGACGAGGTCGCGGTTTACGGCGACGGCGGTAACGACATTGCCATGCTCAAACGCTTCCGTCACAGCTACGCGACCAAAAACGCTAGCGATGCCGCCAAGGCCGCTGCGAGCGCGACCATCGGCAGCTGCATGGTCCACGCCGTTCCCAAACACATGCTCGCCACTATGCATAAGCAGAACTCCCGCACCATCATCGAATAATGTGACAAGGGGGCAGTCCCTGTCACATCCAAAATATTGCCTTTACGTGTTGATGCACACGGTGTGCAATAATACTCGCACTGTGCAATAGCGCACAGGCTGAGTAACAAGGAGGACGCTTGTCCCAGCTCGAGAAATGTGATCGCCGGTCCCTTCGCTCGCAGCGTGCCCTTCGCCAGGCGCTTGCCAGCGAGCTTGCCGAAAGCGGCGACCTTTCGCGCATTAACGTTGCGTCGCTCACCGAGCGCGCCGGTCTTACGCGCCGCACGTTCTATTCGCACTACCGCGATATCCCCGACTTTATCAATCAAATCGAGGACGGATTGCTGGCCGAGATCCGTGAGCGCATTGAGCTCATCACCGCAGCTCAGCTGCCCGATCTCTACCACAACATCGATGAGCTCGAGCCGGCGCCCGGTTCGGTTGAGCTGCTGCGTTATCTTGCGGCCAACCGCGACTTGATCGGTGCGCTGCTGGGTCCGGGCGGCGACCAGGCCTTCATTAAAAGAATCATCGACACCGCTCGTGAGGCTGTGGTGCCGCGTGCGCAGACGGGCATTTTGGGCCTAGCGCTGGGCACGTTCTTTGACTACTACGTTAGCTACGTCGTGAGTGCCGAGGTCGGCATGATTCAGCGCTGGTTTGAGCGTGGGCTCACCGAATCGCCCGAGGCCATGGCGCGCATTATGACGGTGCTCGCTTTTGTTCGTCCTGGCGACCTGTATGGCCAACCCATCGATATCAATGTGCCGGAATACGGCATGAAGCTATTGAACTTGCAGCTCGAGGACGCGGCCGACACCGCCGCAACCGTCGAGTCCAACAACTAAGAGGAGAGACAGATGAGCAAACTCGTCGAGGGCATCAAGGACCGTATGGTCGCTGCCGCGCGTGAGGCTGCACCCGCCGTGGTGGATGCCGCGCAGAAGGCCGCGACCGCGGCTGCCGAGAAAGTTGTCGAGGCAGTTGCCGATGCCAAGAACGCGGCAGGGGAGACGTCCGCCGCTAGCGAGGCCGTCACCGCCGCTGAGCCCGTAGTCGCCGCCCAGGCCCCCGAAGGCGCAATCTTCAACCCCGAGGCCGCCCACGGCAACCTGCACCTGGGCATCGACGTGGGCTCCACCACCGTTAAGCTCGCCGTGCTCAACGACGACAACCAGATCGTCTATGCCAAGTACCAGCGCCACCACACCGACGTCCGCGCCTGCGCCCGCGACCTGTTCGAGGGTGCTGCGACCGTGCTGCCGACGGCCCAGATGACCTGCGCCATTACCGGCTCGGGCGGTCTGCTGCTGTCCCAATGGCTCGACCTGGAGTTTGTCCAGGAGGTCATCGCCAGCAAGCGTGCCGTCGAGACCCTTATCCCGGCCACCGATGTCGCCATCGAGCTGGGCGGCGAGGACGCCAAGATCATCTACTTCGACAACGGCATCGAGCAGCGCATGAACGGCACCTGCGCCGGCGGCACTGGCGCGTTCATCGACCAGATGGCCACTCTGCTGCACACCGACGCCAGCGGCCTCAACGAGCTCGCGGCCAACGCCACCACCATCTATCCAATCGCCAGCCGCTGCGGCGTCTTTGCCAAGACCGACGTCCAGCCGCTGCTCAACGAAGGCGCCCGCCCCGAGGACGTGGCGGCCTCCATCTTCCAGGCTGTCGTGACCCAGACTATCTCGGGCCTGGCGTGCGGCCGTCCCATCCGCGGCAACGTCGCCTTCCTGGGCGGCCCGCTGCAGTATCTCTCCGAGCTGCGCCACCGCTTCTACCTTACGCTCAACCTGGACGAGGAGCACCGCATTGTGCCCCAAAACGCTCACCTGTTTGTGGCGAGCGGCGCCGCCATGGCGCATGAGTCCAACAAGCTCAGCACGTTCCCGCAGCTCATCGAGGCTATCGATGCCCTGGGTGACACACAGGGTGCCGAGGTCGAGCGTCTGGATCCGCTCTTTGCCAACGACGAGGACTTTGCCGAGTTCAAGACCCGCCACGACCAGGAAGTCGTCCCCAAGGGCAAGCTCGACGGCTACACCGGCCGCGTGTTCATCGGCATCGACGCCGGCTCCACCACCATGAAGGCCGCGCTCGTGGGCGAGGACGGTCAGCTGCTGCACACCTGGTACGGCAACAACAACGGCGACATCCTGGGCACGGCCAAGGTCATCATGGCCGATTTCTACAACCACATCCCCGCCGGCTGCACTATCGGCCACGTGACTACCACGGGCTACGGTGAGGCACTGCTCATCGAGGCCCTCAAGGCCGATTCCGGCGAGATTGAGACCGTTGCACACCTGCGCGGCGCCAAGGCATTCCTGCCCGGCGTCGAGTTTATTCTGGACATTGGCGGCCAGGACATGAAGTGCCTGCGCGTCAAGGACGGCGTTATCGAGCACATCATGCTCAACGAGGCTTGCTCGTCGGGCTGCGGCAGCTTTATCGAGAGTTTCGCCGTGTCTATGAACATGGACGTGCGCGCGTTCGCCGATGCCGCCATCCATGCCAAGGCCCCGGTCGACCTGGGAAGTCGCTGCACGGTCTTTATGAACTCGCGCGTCAAGCAGGCGCAAAAGGAAGGCGCCACGGTGGGCGACATCGCGGCCGGCCTGTCCTATTCCGTCATCAAGAATGCCCTGTTCAAGGTCATTAAGCTGCGCGACCCCAAGGAGATCGGCAGCCAGGTGATCGTCCAGGGCGGCACCTTTATGTCCGACGCCACGCTGCGTGCGTTTGAGCAGCTTACCGGCGTCCACGCCGTGCGCCCCGACATCGCCGGCTGCATGGGCGCCTACGGTGCGGCCCTGCTCGCCCGCGATCGCGCCGCCGCCGACGGCACCTCGACCATTCTTTCTGCCGAGGACATTGCGCACCTCACCGTGACGCAAAAGCATGTCCGCTGCGGCCGTTGCTCTAACAACTGCCAGCTTACCGTCAACGACTTTGGCGGCGGCAGGCGCTTCATTACCGGCAACCGCTGCGAGAAGGGCGCCGGCCACAAAAAGCAGAAGACTGAGGCCCCCAACCTCTTCAAAAAGAAAAACGAGCTGCTCTTTAACCGCGAGATCCTGAGTCCCGACGAGGCCCCGCGCGGCACCGTCGGCATCCCCCGTGCGCTCAACATGTACGAGAACTACCCCTTCTGGCATGCGTTCTTTACGCGCCTGGGCTTTAGCGTGCAGCTGTCCGACCAGTCGAGCAAGAAGACCTACCAGGCGGGCATCGAGTCCATGCCGTCCGAGAGCGTGTGCTATCCGGCCAAGATGAGCCACGGCCACGTGATGAACCTCATCGACCACGATGTCGACTTCATTTGGATGCCGTGCGTGCGCTGGGAGCGCAAGGAGGATCCGACTGCCGGTAACTGCTATAACTGCCCCATCGTCATGAGCTACCCCACGGCGCTGGCGCTCAATATCGACGAGATTCGCGAGCAGAACATCGAGTTCCTGTACCCGTTTGTGCCGTATCACGACAAGACCGAGCTCAAGCGCCGTCTGTACCAGGTGCTCGCCGTCGACCGTGTGGCCGATGCCGAGGCTGGTCGCGGTCGCGTGCGCGGTCCCAAGATCACGCGCTCCGAGGTCGATGCCGCCGTCAACGCCGCCTTCGAGGCCGATGCGCGCTTCCACGAGGATATCCAGACCATGGGCGAGGAGGCCCTTAAGTGGGTCGAGGACCACGGCGGCCACGGCATTGTGCTCGCCGGCCGCCC
>CABUTN010000070.1 GCA_902494565.1 uncultured Collinsella sp.
AAAGGCGCCCCGGCCGAAACCGGGGCGCCGCATGCGCACGAATGTGTCGCGTTTCGATTACTGACGATCGAGCTTGCGGACAGCAACGCGCTTGCTGTACTCATCGACGTGACCGAAGTCGCCGATGCCGACGGACTCGGCAACGTTGGCGCCGGTGGCCATAGCGAGCTTCATGGCCTCCTCGACGTTGTCGCGATCCCTGTACCACTTGTGCAGGAACGCAGCAAGGGTGCAGTCGCCGGCGCAGACGGAAGAGACCAGCTTGATGTTGAACTCACGCTTGGCGTACCAGATGTCCTCGCCGTTGGAGAAGTAAGCGTCGCCGCGGCTACCACGGGTGAGCAGCACGTTCTGAACGCCGGCGTCGTGAGCCATCTTCATGGCAACGCGGACCTCGTCGTCGGTGTCAACCGGCACGCCGAAGATGGCCTTCATCTCGTGATGGTTCGGCTTGATGAGCAGCGGCTTCTTGTGAGCGAGCTCCTTGAGCTTATCGGAGGACAGGTCCAGGACGACGTCGGCGCCACGGGCCTGAGCGTGCTCCATGACCTGAGCGAGGAAGTCAGGCGTAGCTTTGGGAGGCACGGAGCCGGAAACGATCAGGCACTCGAGATCGCCCGCGGTGTCCAGGATGTTGTAGAGCTCCTCCTGGTGCTGCGGCGTGATCGGAGCACCCGGGTTCAGGATGCCGTACTCGTGCTGGCCATCGTTGACGTAGGTGTTAATGCGCGTGATACCGTCGGTCCAGACCGGGCGGCAGAGGCAACCCAGGTTCATGACCTCCTCGACGATGAACTTGCCCGTGAAGCCAGCGAAGAAGCCGAGCGCGACGGTGTCGACGCCCATCTTCTTAAAGGCGAAGGACACGTCGAGGCCCTTGCCGTTAGCCGTGTAGCTGGCCGAGCCGGTGCGGACGTTCTCGTCGGGCTCGAGCGGAGAGCTCGAAACCGTCATGTCGACAGCCGGGTTAGCGGTTAGCGTGTAGAACATTTACAGTACCCCCTGTATATGTGAGGGCCGCGTGGCCGGCCCATTCCAACCACGCGGTTACCTCTGATACCAAATTAGCGAGCTGCGGACTCGAGCAGTGCCTTGACCTCGGCGGCGGTGTTGCAGGCGAGCGCCTTCTCGGCGAGCTCGTCGCACTCGGCCTTGGTCCACTGGCTGATGGTCTTGCGGGCGCGCAGGATGGACGGAGCGCTCATCGAGAACTCCTCCAGGCCCCAGCTGATCAGCAGCGGCTCGAGCAGCGGATCGGCAGCGGCCTCGCCGCACATACCGACCATGATGCCGGCCTTCACACCGCTCTCGATGATGTTCTTGAGCGAGCGAAGCACGGCGGGATAGTACACCTGGTACAGGTTGGAGATGGTGTCGTTGCCACGGTCGGCGCACATGGTGTAGCCGATCAGGTCGTTGGTGCCGATGGAGAAGAAGTCGGCGACCTCGGCCAGACGGTCTGCGAGCAGCGAAGCGGCGGGCGTCTCGACCATGATGCCGACCTCGATGTTCTCGTTGAACTTGCGACCCTCTTCGGTCAGCTCGGCCTTGCACTGCTCGACAAGCTCCTTGACAGCCAAGACCTCCTCGACGCAGGTGACGAGCGGGATCATGATCTTGACGTCACCGAAGGCGCTGGCGCGCAGCAGAGCGCGGAGCTGGACCTTGTACTGGTCGGGATTGGCCAGGCAGTAACGCACGGCGCGGAAGCCCATGAAAGGGTTGTCTTCCTTGACCATGTGCAGATACGGAATCTCCTTGTCGCCACCCACATCGAGCGTGCGGATGATGACCGGAGCACCCTTGAGCGCGCTGGCGACCTTACGGTAGGCGTTGAACTGCTCCTCCTCGGAAGGAAGCTCAGAAGAGTCCATGAACAGGAACTCGGAGCGGAACAGACCGATAGCCTCGGCGTCGTGATCGAGCGCGTTGGGCACGTCATCGGGGTTACCGATGTTGCAGGCGATGATCTTCTTGATGCCATCGGCAGTCACGGACGGCTTGCCACGGAAGGCCTCGAGGGCTGCCTTCTCAGCAGCGAAGGCCTCGGCCTTGGCGGTGTAGGCAGCGAGCGTCTCCTCGTCGGGATCGGCCTCGACGATACCCTTGCCACCGTCGACGACAACGGTCATGCCATTGCGCAGAGCGGTGCAGCTGTTGGAAACCGAAAGGACAGCCGGGATCTCGAGGGCGCGCGCAATAATCGCGGAGTGCGACGTGCGGCCACCGGTCTCGGTGACGATACCGGCAACGTGGGCCTTATCGATCGTGGCAGTCATGGACGGCGTGAGGTCGTGCACGACAACGACGGTGTTCTCGGGCAGGACGGAGAGGTCGACGACCTCCTTGCCCAGCAGCTCGGCCAGAATACCGGTACGGATGTCGGCGATGTCGGCCGCGCGCAGACGGAACATCTCGTCGTCCATGGACAGGAACATGTTCTCGAACATGGTCGAGGTGTCCATGAGCGCCTGCTCGGCGCAGGTGCCGCCGTCAATGGCGGCGTTGATGGCGTCGGTCATGCCCGGGTCCTGAGCCAGGACAATGTGTCCGCTCATGATCTCGGCCTCGGCCTCGCCCACCGTCTCCTTCATGTGGTCGGCCTGAGCCTGGGTCTTCTCGCAGAAGACCGAAAGAGCGGACTGATAGCGCTCCTTCTCTGCTGCCGAATCAGCAACCTCGTGCGGCTCAAACGTCAAGTCGGGATCGACGGCAACCATGACGGTGCCGATACCGATGCCCTCGGAAGCGTTGACTCCCTGATACATTCCCATTCCTCTCTCCGTGTCATGTGATAAAGCGTTTTGCCATATCCATGACAAAAGAGCGCAGCTACCTTACAACAGGTCACTGCGCCCCCAAATATGAACTTAGTTGTTCAACATGCGACCCGTTTGAGTTCTACTCGCCAAGACCGCTCTTGATGAGCTCGATGGCAGCAGCCAGAGCCTCGGCCTCGTCAGCGCCGTCGCACTTGACCTCGACCTCGGTGCCGCAGGGGATACCAGCAGCCATGAGGGCCATCGGGGACTTGCCGTTGACCTCCTTCTCGGGGGTAACGACCGTCACGTCACAGGCATACTTGCCCATGGTGGAGGCGAACAGACCAGCCGGACGCATGTGCAGACCCTGAGGATTAACGAGGGTAGCCTTCTCAGAAACCATAGTTGACTCCTTTTTGTGTTTAACCCCTGTCATGCATGTGGCAGGAGTCAGATTCACGACGTTGTTTATATTAACTCACATCAAACGGTTTTTCATTATGTTTCAGACGAATTATTGGACAGATGTGTTTGTCTTCCGCTTGCTCGCCCACAGGGGCCCGCGCGCGGCCTGTGAGATTTCCTGCTCTACAGTCCTGCTCGCACGAAGAGCACATTAAGTGCTCTTCGGCTCGTGCGGAACTCGCGATAAATCTCACAGGCCGCGCGCGGGCCCCTGTGGGCGAGCAAGCTGCGGAAACCCAGTCGGTCCAAAGTAATGTCGGCTGAAAAGAATTCTGGCTGATGATCTGTTCGCGACAAGGACTCGATAGGCGGTCCCCTCTATGCCCTTTTATAAGTTGCGGTGAAATAGGGACTGAATTTGGGGTTGAATCGTTTAAACAGTCCCTATTTCACCGCAACATATTTGAGGATGAAAAAGGCGGAGGCCCTGGAGAGGGACTCCGCCTTATATACAGTGGGCGATGTTATTCGCGTACCGTGGAATTAGACCAGACGAGCGTTGATCGTCTTGGCGATCTCGGCGGCGTCGGTGGAACCCTTGACGGTGGCACGGAAGTCCTCGTCCATGAGCGCCTCAGCGACCTTGGACAGGATCTTGAGGTGCGTAGTGCCGGCCTGGGCACCGGGGATGAGCAGAGCGATGGCCACGTTGACGGGAGCGCCGTCCATGGTGTCCCAACCGGTCACGCCGGACTCGTCCTTGACGACGATGACGGCAGCCTCGGTAATGGCGTCGGACTTGGCATGCGGGATGGCGAAGCCCTCCATCATGCCCGTGGTGCCCTCGGCCTCGCGGGCCAGGAAGGCGTTCATCACGGCGTCGGCGTCGCTTGCGATACCGGCCTTGACGGCCTGGTTGGAAACGAAGCTCAGAGCCTCGTCACGAGAAGCGAAGTCCTCGGCGACAAAGACATTCTCGACCTTCACGAAGTCGGCAGCCTCGGCCTTGGGGGCCTCGACGGCAGCGGCCTTGGGGGCCTCAACGGGCTTGGCTGCAGGAGCGGCCTTCTGGTTCTTCTCGAAGTCGTACTTCTTGAAGGCTACGAACAGGATGCCACCGACCACAGCGCCGATGAGGATCGCGAGGACCCACAGCGGACCGTTCTCGACAACGGGCAGGACCAGGAAGCCACCGTGAGGCGCCGGATCGTGAACGTTGAACATAATGGTCAGGATCGAAGCGATAGAAGAACCGAGCATCATGATGGGCATGACGGGCCAGATGTTCTTGGTCAAGAACGGAATGGCGCCCTCGGTGATGTGGGTGCAACCAAGGATGAGGTTGACGACACCGGCGTCGTGATCCTCCTGGCTGAAGTACTTCTTGCCGACAACGACGGCAAAGGTGGTAATCAGCGGCGGAACGATGCAGGCGGCGGAGACGGCAGCCATGAAGTTGGTGCCGAAGTTGTAGGTATCGGTGCCAACACCGGCGGCCAAAGCCTCGGTGAGCATAGCGGTACCGGTGACGTAAGCAGCCTTGTTGACCGGGCCGCCCATGTCAAAGGCGCACATGCAGCCAATGGCAAGACCCAGTACAACGGCGCCAGAGGCGGACAGGCCCTTGAGGAAGTCCATCATGGCGGTGTTGATGGCAGCCATGGGGCCGGAAATGCCGAGCATGACCAGGCCGACGATAGCCGTCGAGAACAGCGGGTACAGGAAGATAGCCTTGAGGCCGTCCAGGTTCTTGGGCAGACCGGCAAAGACCTTCTCGAGCAGCAGGATGACATAACCGGCGAGGAAGCCACCGACGATGCCGCCCAGGAAGCCGAAGCCCACGCCGGCGCCACCGGCGTCGATCATGCCGGTCTCGGCGTTAACAGGCAGGCCCTGGATGGCGATCATACCGGCAACAAAGCCGGGGACGAGCGCCGGGCGCTTGCCGATGGACTCGGCGATGTAGGCGGAAAGCACCGGAACCATGAGGTTCATGGCGATGCCGCCGATGATCTTGAGCATCGCAGCAAAGCTGTTGTAGTCAGACGCCGTCGAATCGAAGGACGTAATGCCCCACAGGAACGAAACGGCGGTCAGAACACC
>CABUTN010000071.1 GCA_902494565.1 uncultured Collinsella sp.
ATGGGGATGACCCTGCGGCCCCGCGCGGGCGCCCCCGGTTATACAACCTCTTCGATAGGAGCTTTTCCCACATGGCAGACATCGCATTCGAGAAGGACCTCTCCGTCGCCGAGACCGGCATCGAGGGCCTCAAGGTCGTCGACCTCGCCGTCCACGGCGACTCGCGCGGCTGGTTCAAGGAGAACTGGCAGCGCGCCAAGATGACCGCCCTGGGCATCCCGGACCTCAGGGTCGTCCAGAACAACATCTCCTACAACGACAGCCGCGGCGTCACCCGCGGCATCCACGCCGAGCCCTGGGACAAGTTCATCTCCGTGGCGCGCGGCAGCGTCTTCGGCGCCTGGGTGGACCTGCGCGAGGGCAGCGAGACCTACGGGAAGGTGTTCACCTGCACGCTCGACCCGTCCAAGGCCATCTACGTCCCGCGCGGCGTGGGCAACTCCTTCCAGGCCCTGGAGGACGGCACCGCCTACACCTACCTGGTGGACGCCCACTGGTCCCTCGAGCTCAAGAAGACCTACACCTTCGTGAACCTCGCCGACCCCGAGCTCGCCATCGAGTGGCCGATCCCGCTCGATGAGGCCACCGTCTCCGAGGCCGACCTCAACCACCCGATGCTCAGGGACGTCGTCCCAATGGCGCCCAAGAGGACGCTCGTCACCGGCTGCAACGGCCAGCTGGGCCATGCTGTGCGCAGGCTGGCGGAGGAGCGCGGCGTCGCCAGGGACTTCGACTTCTGCGACATCGACACCTTCGACATGTCAGACCCGGCGGCCTATGCGCAGTACGACTGGTCGCTCTACGGAACCGTGATCAACTGCGGCGCCTACACGGCCGTGGATAGGGCGGAGACCCCCGAGGGCCGCGTGACCGCCTGGAAGGCCAACGCCACCGGGCCGGCGCTTCTGGCCCGCACATGCTCTGATCACGGGATCACCCTCGTGCACGTGTCCTCCGACTACGTCTTCGACGGCACCGCCGAGGTCCATACCGAGGACGAGCCCCTCAGCCCGCTGTCCGTCTACGGCCAGACCAAGGCCGCCGGCGACATCGCCGTGGCCGGCTGCCCGCGCCACTACATCATGCGCTCCAGCTGGGTCATCGGCGAGGGCCGCAACTTCGTCAAGACGATGAGGGGGCTGTCCGACCGCGTTGCCGACCTCGAGGACGGGCTCGAGCAGGTCACCGTGGTCGACGACCAGCTGGGACGCCTGACCTTCACGCGCGACATGGCCGAGGCCATCTTCCACGTGCTTAATGTGAAGGCCCCCTACGGCACCTACGACTGCACCGGCTCCGGCACCGTCAAGTCCTGGGCCGATATCGCCCGCGCCGTCTTCGAGGCCGCCAACGGCAACGGGGACAGGGTCGTGCCGGTATCGACCGCCGACTACTACGCGAGCGCCGAGGGCCCCGTCGCCCCGCGCCCGGTCCACTCCGCGCTCGACCTCTCCAAGCTGGAGTCCGCCGGCTTCCACATGCCCGACTGGGAGGAAGAGCTGGGGGAGTACATCAAGACGCTCTAGCCGCTATTAACTTTTCGAGAGTAAAAGCCGCCGTTCTTTAACGGCGGCTTTTCTTGTTGGTGGCTATCTGCGCAGTGGTGCCAATAGTATTTTGCGGAAGATCTACCTCTCGCTTGGCATGGAAGTAGGGTGGCCGGGCTGGTCGTCGTAGGCGTATTTGCTGTACACGTTGACCTCCCACTGCTTTTTTTCGACCTTTGCTACAGAATCTAGGATGAAGCCGGTCGCAAGGCTCAGGCCGCACAGGAACATAAACGAGGCGGCGAGCATAGCGGTGGGGAAGCGCGGGACGAGGCCGGTCTGGAAATATTCGACAACGATGGGCATGCCCAGGGCGAGGCCGAATACCGCGAACAGAAGCGCAACGAGGCTGAAGAACTTCAGCGGGCGGTAGTCCTTGAACAGCGTGCCGATCATCGCAACGACTTTAATGCCGTCGCTCACGGTGTTGAGTTTGGACTCGGAACCCTCGGGACGGTCGCGGTACTCGATGGGCACATCTTTGATGCGCCAGCGGTGGTCGACGGCGTGGATCGAGAGCTCGGTTTCGATCTGAAAGCCCTCGGAAAGCACTGGGAAGGTTTTAACGAACGGGCGGCTCATGGCGCGGTAGCCTGTCATGACGTCATCGAAGCTGTAGCCATAGATCCACTTGATCATGGCGCGGACCAGATTATTGCCAAAGCCGTGGAAGGCACGCTTGTTCTCCTCGGCGTAGGTGCCGTTGGAAAGGCGATCGCCTACGGTCATGTCGGCCGTGCCGTTAAGGATGGGCTCGCAGAGGGCCTTGGCCGCCTCGGCGGGGTAGGTGTCGTCTCCGTCGACCATCAGGTAGCAATCGGCGTCGATATCGCGAAACATCTGGCGGCACACGTTGCCCTTTCCCTGACGGGGCTCAAAGCGGACTGTGGCGCCGTGCTCGGTGGCAATGCGTGAGGTATCGTCCGACGAGTTGTTGTCATAGACATAGACCGTCGCCTGCGGAAGCTCGCGGTGAAAGTCGTCGATGACTTTGCCGATCGTGAGCGCTTCGTTGTAGCAAGGGATGATGACGGCGATGGATTCAGAATTCACTTAATGCTCCTTATACATTCAATCCTAGAAAGTATAGCCGTTTGGGCCTGGCATCCTAAGATGTGGGTTAGTTCTCCAGTTTTGTTGCGCGAATCGTTTGCATGGCCGTCGGGTCTATACTGTTCGTTTGTCAACGATTACGAGTAAAGGAGTTGCATCCGTGTCGGATCAGACAAAGCAACAAGAAACTCGCAGTCTGCCTGCGACGTTTGCTAAGAACGAATTTGAGAAGGACGCGTTTATCCTTCGTCAGCTGGTTACCAAGGATTTTAAGATCAAGTATCGCCGTAGCGTTCTGGGCGTCGCATGGTCGGTGCTCAACCCGCTGCTGATGATGATCGTCATGGCCATCGTGTTCTCGACGATTTTTGGCCAGGGCCGCAATGGCTCAATGACGCCCGAGATGTACCCGCTGTACTTGATCGTGGGTAACATCACCTTTGCCGTCATGTCTGAGTCCACGAACCAGGCCCTGACGTCGATCGTGGGCGCTGCCCCTCTGCTCAAGAAGGTTAAGGTGCACCGCTGGGTTTTCCCGGTGCAGAAGGTGCTCTTCTCGCTGGTCAACTTTGCCTTCTCGCTGGTCGCCGTCGCCATCGTCATGCTGTGGTTCCGCGTTATGCCTTCTTGGCACCTGATTCTGTTGCCGGTTTGCCTGCTGCTGCTTATGTGCTTCTGCATGGGCCTGGGCATGATGCTCTCTGCCCTTACGGTCTTCTTCCGCGACGTTATGCATCTGTGGAGCGTCGTCATTACGGCGTGGACTTACATTACGCCCATCTTCTGGACGACTGACTATATTGCGCAAATGCCGCATCTCGTGCGTATCTTGATGTATGCGAACCCCATGTTCAACTACCTGCAGTTTATGCGCGATATCTTCCTGTTCCAGACTACGCCCTCGCTTATGACGTTTGGTATGTGCGTCGCTTGGGCGGTTCTTGCGCTTATTATTGGCTATACCGTGTTCCATAAGTCCGAGCGCAAATTTATCCTCTACATCTAAGGAGTGCTGTGATGACTGAATCTGTTGTTGATTACAGCGAGCAGCCTCTGGCTGTCGAGGTCGACGACGTCACCATGATCTTTAACATGGCGTCCGAGTCGCTGACCAACCTCAAGGAGTACTTCATTAAGCTTGCCAAGCACGAGCTGTTCTTTGAGGAGTTTAGGGCGCTTAAGCACATCTCGTTTGATATTCATCGCGGCGAGGTTGTGGGTCTGGTCGGCACCAATGGCTCCGGCAAGTCTACGATGCTCAAGATTATCGCTGGCGTTCTTGAGCCTAGCGAGGGCAGCGTTAAGGTGCACGGTAACATCGCGCCGCTGATTGAGCTTGGCGCCGGCTTTGACCCCGAGCTGACCGCCCGCGAGAACATCTATCTGAACGGCGCCCTGCTCGGCTATACCAAGGAGTTCATCGACGCCAACTTTGACGGCATTATCGAGTTCGCTGAGCTGCAGAACTTTGTCGATATGCCGCTTAAGAACTTCTCTTCGGGCATGGTGGCGCGTATCGCCTTTGCAATCGCGACGATTACCGAGCCCGATATTCTGATCGTTGACGAGACGCTGTCCGTCGGTGATGTGTTCTTCCAGCAAAAGTGTGAGGCCCGCATCCAGCACTTTATCCAGAGCGGCGACGTGACGGTTCTGTTCGTTTCGCACTCTATGGAGCAGGTTGAGCGCATCTGCCAGCGTGCCGTTTGGATTGAGAAGGGTGACCTTCGCATGGACGGCCCGGTCGATGAGGTCTGCAAGGCGTACCGCGAGCAGTTCAACTAGGTTATAATTACTTGCGCCCGGCAGGCTTGTGCTTGCTTGGGCGTGCGGTTATTTGCTCCATTAGCTCAGTTGGATAGAGCAGGGGACTTCTAATCCCAAGGTCGACGGTTCGAATCCGCCATGGAGCACCATCGTTTATTAAGCCCAGACCGCTTGGTGGTCTGGGCTTTTTTCATCTTGTGTGTTGCTGGAGCCGAGCGCGAGCAAGCCGCTGCTGTTTGTTGGGGTTGGCATTTTACTTTTCGAGATGCTCTTTCAGCAGCTCCAACGCGTGGGCGTAGCCCTTCAGGCCCTCTCCGGTGATGGTGGCGAAGCAGGCCAGACGGGCGTAGCTCACCTGGCGGAAGTCTTCGCGGGTCTCGACTGCGCTAATGTGGACCTCCACAGCCGGGATGGCGACGGCTTTGAGCGCGTCCAGGATGGCCACGCTCGTATGCGTGTAGGCGGCCGGGTTGATGACGATGCCGTCGACCTTGCCGTAGGCCTCCTGAATCTTGTCGACGATGTTGCCCTCGTGGTTGGACTGGAAGACCTCGACCTCGTCGAAGCCCTGTGCAGTGCCCGCTTCCTGGCAGATCTGCACTAAGCGGTCGTAGTTGTCGCTGCCATAGATGCCTGGCTCGCGAATGCCGAGCATGTTGAGGTTGGGGCCGTTAATGACGAGTGCTTTCATGGTTGCTTCCTTTGCGGTTGAAAAACCACCACAAAGGTGCCTGTCCCCTTTGTGGTGGTTTTGGTTAGAGAGCGGGTGGGAGGGTGTCGAGGAGGG
>CABUTN010000072.1 GCA_902494565.1 uncultured Collinsella sp.
ACCTCGTGTACTATCGTGAGGAGCGGATCAAGAAGTCCCTCGGGTGGCTGAGCCCGATGGAGTACCGCAGGAAGCTTGGATACGCCTAGGCGCGGTCCAAGAAATCGTCCGCACCCCCAAACAGGAACTATTCCACCGCAACTTATGAGGACATCGAGCTGTTAGGCCGCTCTATCCCCTAGTAGTCCAGCTTCCACATGTAGCGGCGCGTCATGTAGTCCTTGTGGGTGACGGCAGAGAGTGCGCGCATGTACACGTTGTTGAGGATCGGCGCAAAGATCAGGTGGTTGAAGTACTCGCTCACGCTGTCCTTGATGTCGTTGAGGCCGAGCTCCTTGGCGTCGAGCTGATAGACGCGCTCGCCACCGTACTGGTTGACGAAGCGGATGCCGCGCTCGTCGTTGCAGCGGCTGCGGCCGACGCTGATGAGCTGGAACAGCGAGGTGCGCTTGTCCAGGATCTCGAAGGGGCCGTGGAAGAAGTCGCAGGTGTTGATGGTGCAGGAGTCGATCTGCAGCATCTCCTGCACGTTGCAGATGCTAAAGACGTAGGCGGCACCAAAGAGCGGGCCCTGAGCCATCACGTTGATGCAGGGCTTGTCGGCGTTCTGCTCGGCCCACTTGGCAGCGAGCGGACGGGTGTACTCGACGGCCTTGCGATAGATGGGGTCGACCAAGTCGAACGCGGCCATAGCGGTCTCGTACTCGGCATAGCCCTCGGTCTGCTGCGTAAGCTCCATGGCGATCATGGTCACGACGGCGGAGTTGGTACGGCCCATGCAAGACTCGTCGACGGCCAGGCTGTCATACTGAATCTTGTAGTCGCAGACCTCGGTGAGGCCGGACTCGTCGACATAGATGGCGACGGTGCTGGCGCCGTGGTCCTTGGCGACCTGGGCGGCGACGATGGTCTCCTTGGTGCCGCGCATGGACACGACGACGGCCAGGGTGTTCTCGTTGACATAGGCGGGCGTGGCGTGCACGAACTCATTGCTGGTGTAGCTGGAGCTCACGACCTGCGTGGCCTCGTGCTCCATAAAGTACTGGGCAGGATAGTTGCCGCCGTTGGATCCGCCAGCGCCAATCCACACGACGCGCTTGATGCCGCCCTTGTCTGCCTTGTCAGCCAAAACCTGGGATACGACATCCTTAACCTGTTCCTGAGTAGTCATCGTGCATCAGCCTTTCTTCTCGTTTGATGCTCTCGATGGCATACAAGTTACATACATGTTTTGGTTATGTCGACTAGTTGTATGCTATATTTGTCTTAGAAATTTTGCTGATGCGGTTTTCGATAACTTGCTACCAGCGGTTTTGTTGTTGTATTGAATACATGCTTGATTAGATACGCATACAGGTTAGATACAGGTTGATCGCATGAACGCTTCATTTAAAAAGAGACTGACCCAATACGAGCGCTTGGCGGGCATGCTGCGCGACCGCATCGCCACCGGCACCTACGCACGCGGAGACAAACTGCCGTCCGAGATGGAACTCATGGCCGAATCGGGGCTGTCGCGCAGCACCGTGCGCCATGCCCTTAAGGTGCTCGTCGATGAGGGCCTGGTGCGCACCGAGCGCGGGCGTGGCGCCTTTGTAGCCGACACGCCCGCGCTCCACGAGAACAACCTGGTGTTTTCGAGCTATACCAAGCAGGTCGAAGGCCGGGGCATGAAGCCCACCACGCGCACCGTGGACTCGAGCTTTGCCAAGGCGGCCGGCAGCATAGCTAAGTTCTTTGACGCCGCCGTGGGCAGCAAGCTCGTCAAACTTGTCCGTCTGCGTTATCTGGACGATGCGCCACTGTGCTTGGAGACCACCTACCTGCCGCCAAGCTTCGAGACGCTCATCGATCGCGATATCAACGGTTCGCTCTACGCGACGCTGCGCCAAGAATTCCATCGCGCGCCGGCACGGGGGCACAAGACCTTTGAGGTGTGCTATGCCTCGCAAAACGAGGCGTTTTTGCTCAACGTCGAGCGCGGACAGGCACTGATCCTGATCACCGACTACGTCTACGACACCGACGGCCGCCCGCTCCATGTCTCCAAGCGCATCCAACGCACCGACCGCGCCAAATACACCGAGCCCATCGGCTAACCTGCAAAAATAAACCTGTCCCTAAATGGTAGGTTTGGGGAGGTCGGGGAACCAGGTTGGTTTGGGTTGGTTGGGCGTGCGCTCGGCTAGGACCAGCTCCATCCAACACATGTCATACCAGCGGCCAAACTTTTGGGCGCAGCGATCGAAGGCGCCCACCAGGCGATATCCCATATGGGCATGGAAATCCTGGCTGTTGTGCGTCAGATACTCGTCGTCCTTATCGTGCGGCACGGCGATGAGCGCGCACATGTTGGTGATGCCCATCGCGATCAGACATTGCTTGAGCGCATCGTGCAACTTGCGGCCCAGCCCGCCGTGGCGCACGTCGCGCGCCAGGTAGATCGATGTCTCGACCGACCAGTCGTATGCCTCGCGGCTGTTGAGTGGACTCACATAGGCATAGCCTACCGGACGCCCGCCCAGCTCCATCACCAGATACGGATAGCGCTTGAGCGTGCGTTCGATGCGCCCGGCGAACTCCTCAACGCTCGGCACCTCGTATTCGCAGGTAATCGCCGTCTGGCGCACATACGGCTCATAGATGGCAAGCAACGCCGGCGCATCATCGGGCGTCGCCAGGCGAATCGTCGGCTCGGACATCTCGGTCATGCAACCCTTCTCCCCAAAAAACAAAGACCGCCCTACGCCAAACCCAGCGCAAGGCGGCCCCTCGTCATTACATCAGGCTACAGGACAGCCGCCAGCGCGTCGATATCCTCCTGCGTCGTGGCCCAGCTGGTGCAAAAACGCACCACCGTGTGGGTCTCGTCGTACTTTTCCCAGTACTCGATCGAGGCATGTTCGCGAATGCGGGCCATGTCCTCGTTGGGCAGAATCACAAACTGCTGGTTGGTCGGCGTCTCCAAAAAGAACTGGTAGCCGTGCTCGTGCAGCACGCGACGCAGCGCCTGCGCGGTTTCAATCGCCTGGCGACCAATCTCAAAATACAGGCCGTCGGTAAAGAGTGCCTCAAACTGGACGCCCGTCAGGCGGCCCTTGGCGAGCAGTGCGCCATGCTGCTTAATACGCGGAATGGGGTGCGCCGGAGCGTGCATGCCGCAAAACACCACGGCCTCGCCGCAAAGCGCACCGCACTTGGTGCCGCCGATGTAGAACACGTCACACAGCTGCGCCAGCTCGGGCAGGGTAATGTCGCACTCATCGGCCGCCAGCGCATAGGCCAGACGAGCACCGTCCACAAACAGCGGAATCTCGCGCTTCTGGCACACCGCGTGAATCGCCGCGAGCTCGGCCTTGGAGTACAGCGTGCCGTACTCGGTCGACAGACTCACGTACACGGCGCCTGGGAACACCGTGTGCTCGTAGCTCTCGTTTTCATAGAACACCTGGATATAGTTCTCGAGGTCCTCGGCGTGCATCTTGCCCTCGTAGCCGGGGATGGTGAGCACCTTGTGGCCGCCAAACTCGATGGCGCCCGCCTCATGGCAGGCGACGTGGCCAGTCTCGGCAGCAACGACGCCCTCGTAGGGCGCAAGCAGCATATCGATCACCGTCGCGTTGGCCTGCGTGCCGCCCACCAGAAAAAACACGTCGGCATCGGGGGCCTGACAGGCCTCGCGGATAAGCTGCTTGGCACGCTCGGTGTGCGCATCGGTACCGTAGCCGGGCTGCGGCTCCATATTGGTGTCGACGAGCGCCTGCAGCACTGCCGGATGTGCACCGTGGGAATAGTCGTTGTTAAACGCGAGCATGGCAATCCTCTCTTACCGGGTATCGGCCAGATGATTCAAACGGGGCTATTGTACGCCGTTGGGATAGGCAATGCGCGCGGCAAGGCACTCAAGTGCCAGTACCAGGGCAAAACCGCAGCTCACGTCGCTCAAAAAGTGAGCTCCGATCACGATGCGCCCAAAGGCGACGAACGCCGCAACGACAACCGCCACCCAAAAGATCACGCGGCGACGCGAAGGTTTTTCCTTAAAGGCCGCCGCGGGAAGCCCGGCGAGCATAAGACCGATCGCCGCGTGCGCCGTGTGTCCGCTCGCAAACGACTTGAAGCCGTCCTTAATCACGCCGGCGGCAATAAAGGCCCACTTGTCGGGGTTGCCGATCACCCACCACGGCTGAAAATTGAGCCCCGGCGTGACCTCGATCACGCGCATGCGCGGGCGCGACCACAGCGGCTTGACGATCACGTTGAGGATAATGGCCTGAGCAACCCACACGGCAAGTACCATCAACGCCCAGCGCGTGAGCTCGTCGGACTCGGTCGTGCGCGTGAGGCGATAGACGATAAGGTTGGCGGCGATAACCAGCACAAATGTCAGCATCAACTGAACAGCGATGAGTTTGCCGCCAACCTTCAGGGACGAGACGATCTCGTAGCCGGCCAGGCCAACGTTGACAAGGATGCCGAGCACGGCGAGCCATTTGCTCCCCCTGGAGTCGGGACGCACCGCGCGCACGAGCATAACGCCCGCGACGCTTGCCGTCAGCTCGAACGGAAGCTCGCCGGCGGCCTCGATAAAGCGGCCGTACATGCTGCCGATGTTGAACAGCGCGCTCGAGATCTGATAATCGAAGAAACTGCCTACGCCCAGACAAAGGCACAGGACAACCGCGATCATGGCGACATCTTTCTTATAGATGTATCCGAACATGCTTTCCTTTCGATGTGGCTGGAATCAACCTGCAACGTGGCGGGGCAAAGATGACTCCGCC
>CABUTN010000073.1 GCA_902494565.1 uncultured Collinsella sp.
CCACACTTCGCCCGCCCGCCAGCGCTTGTATTCAACGAACTCATACGTATCGCGCCTTGTAGACCGTGGCAGCAGCACTTGCACTTTATCCAGAAGCGTATAAGCCGAGCCGATGCCATAGAGCAGCGCTGCCGTCGATCCGCAAAACACAGAATCTGGTTCAACGACCGCAATAGCGGATGCCAGCTGAAAGATGCGATCTTCAACCCCAAGATTATTCCAATAGACCGGATCCGCATACACGTGGTTGTAAAGACGAAGCATGAGCTCTTCCTGCATAAGCTCGCGCGCACGGCGTTCTTCCCAAGGATCAATTGTTATAAGCAGCTGTCCATCTTGATGAATTCCAAGGGCCGAGAATAGCATCCTTGCATATGACTGCGGAAAATGTTTGCCTTTATCGAGCATGGCCAACCCCATAACCGTCACGGCGGAGAGAATACCATTACGCTATCGCATGCTTCCGTCCGCAGGCCTTGCCAAAAGCTGACCAAAAGCTTGACGTCGCAGGTCAGAGCTTCAAAAAATATTTCCACTCTCGGTAGACGGTCGCTACGACCCTCCCAACGGCATCAAAATCCAACCTTACAAATAGTAGTTGCGGTGAAATACGGACTACATAGGCCATAAAAGCCGAAAAACAGTCCGTATTTCACCGCAACTTAGGTGGGGCGTGGGGCGGCATCGATTCCCGTCACCCGTACACTTACGAAAACGGCTCTGATTCCCAAAAGGAACCAGAGCCATTCATCTATCTTATGGAGCGGGCGACGGGAATCGAACCCGCGTCATCAGCTTGGAAGGCTGGGGTTCTACCATTGAACTACGCCCGCAAGATATGGTCGGGACGACAGGATTTGAACCTGCGACATCCTGCTCCCAAAGCAGGCGCGCTACCAAACTGCGCCACGTCCCGAAGGTGTTGAGCAGCTAAGGTCTAAACCTTGCGTGTCCCAAAGCGTAGGAAATTATAGGGGAGACTTCCCGCCTGTGCAAGCGACGATACCCTAGCTCCTCGAATGTGCGACAAACCGGCTATGAAGCAGACCGATCACAAACGCGACCACAGCAACCGGCGCCCACGCAGCGCCGATATCTGCCAGCGGCAACGCATCGAACGGCAGCCACGCGCCAGCAAAGAACGCATCGCGGACCGAAGTGATTACGCTCTGTACCGCGACAACGCCGCCGACCCAGACCCACACCTGCGGATGCGCGTCGCAAAAGCCGTGCACCAGGCCCATCAGTACCAGCACAATGGCAACGGGATACAGGGCATTGAGCATAGGCACCGAGAACATAAGGATCACGTCGAGACCCACGTTGGAGAGCACGCACGAAAACGCCGCGAACACAAAGGCGAGAATCGCGAAGGGGCGGCGCATGACCTCCTCGGAAGCCTCCGCTCCCCCTTCGACCACATACGTCTCGCAGAAGTAACGCGAGCAGCAGCTGATAAGGCCAATACACACGTTCATGCAGGCGAGGAAAAAGATCGCAAAGACCACGACCGTGCCGACAAGGCCAAAGTGTAAAGACGCCGAACGGGCGAGGATGGCGGCGCCGTTGGTGGCATCGGGCATAACCGTGCCGAGCTGCATGCCGGCAAGCGCCAGGCCGCAGTAGATGATGGCCATGAGCACGCCGGCGATCACACCGGAGCGCGAGATCTCGAAGGCCACGCGCTTATCGTCGGTAACACCAAGCTCATGGATGGTCTCGGCGATGATGATGCCAAAGGCGAGCGACGCGAGCAGATCCATGGTCTGGTAGCCGGTCAAAAAGCCTTGCACGGCAGCGCCCGCATCGTAGGGAGCCTGAGGCGCAGCAGCCGGTCCCAGCGGCGAGATTACGGCAGCACCCACAACCAGCACGATGAGCGCAATGAGCGCGGGGCCCGTAATGCGGCCGAGCACGCGCGTGATGACGCCCGGACGCAGCGTGAGCGCAAACGCGACGACAAAGAAGCCAACGGCAAACACCAGACGAGCCGTGCCAAGCGAGACGCCCTCGGGCAGAAGCGGCACCAGCATCTCGAAGGCCGTGGAGCTCGTACGCGGAATGGCCAGGCACGGGCCGATGGCCAGATACACTGCCGCGACAAAGAACTCACCAAACTTGGGGTGCACGCGGCCGGCAAGCTCGCGCGCCGTTCCGGCAAGCGCCACGGCGATAAAACCCATGACGGGCAGGCCGATGGCGGCGATGAGAAAGCCAAGCATAGCGACCGGCGTGGCAGAACCTGCCTGCAGCGCCAGCAGTGGCGGAATAATGAGGTTGCCGGCGCCAAAGAGCATCGAGAACAGGGCGATGCCGACGGTAACGACATGGTCGGAGCGCAGACCGCGCGGGGCGGATGAAGCCATGGGTCCACCTTTCGGGTTGAAAAAAAAACGGGACGGGCAAAAACACCCGTCCCGCAAGTATAAACGGTCTAGCAGCTTTAGCAGGCTAAATCGCACAGAGCATCGATAGCCGTGTCGACTTCTTCGGTCGTGTTGAAATATCCAAACGAGAAACGGACGACGCCCTGGCGCTCGGTCCCCAGCGCACGGTGCATGAGCGGGGCGCAATGGGCGCCGGGGCGCGTCGCAATCCCCCACCCCTGCATGAGCGCATCCGAGATCTCGGCAGAGTCGATATCGCCCACGTTGAGCGACACAATCGCAGAGCGCGTCAGCTGGTCAAAGGCACCGTAGAGCTTAATCCCCGAAATCTCACGCACACCGGCAAGAAAGCGATCAGCGAGCGCACGCTCGTGGGCAGCAATCGCCTCGACCCCACCCTGGGCCTCGATAAAGTCGAGACCAGCGGAAAGGCCCGCGATGCCATGGCCGTTGAGCGTGCCCGCCTCAAGGCGCGTGGGCCACTCAAGCGGCTGCAACGCATCGAAACTGTGCACGCCCGTGCCGCCCATGGCCCACGGCGCCACGTCAATGCCCTCTGCCACGGCCAGGCCGCCGGTCCCCTGCGGACCCATGAGCCCCTTGTGGCCGGTAAAGCACACTACGTCGAGCCCCATGGCCTGCATATCGATATGCGCCGTGCCGGCAGACTGCGAGGCATCGACGATCACCAGCGCGCCGGCCGCATGGGCCATGGCCGCTACGCGCGCAATGTCGACCGCGTTGCCGGTCACATTGGAGGCGTGCGTCACCACCACGGCGCGCGTGCCCGGCGTGACCAGCTGCTCGAGCTCGTCATAGTCGAGCACGCCGTTCGCGTCGCAGCCCGCATGCTCAACGGTCACGCCCTGCTCTGTCGCCAGGCGGTTGAGCGGACGCAGCACGGAGTTGTGCTCGAGCACCGTCGTGACCACACGGTCGCCGGGGCGCACCACGCCATTAATGACGGTATTGAGCGCCGCGGTGGAGTTGGGCGTAAAACAAACATGATCGGCCCGCGGGCAGCTCAGCAAGCGCGCGAGCTTGGCGCGACAGCCGTGGATGGTACGCGCCGCATCGAGCGCACCCGACGTCGCGCCGCGTCCGGCATTGCCGAGCGAGCACATCGCCTGCGTCACGGCATCGATGACCGTTTGCGGCTTATGCATAGTCGTCGCCGCGTTATCCAGGTAGATCATCGCACGACCTCCCACATGTCGATCACCGTAAAGCCCTCGGTGGGAACGCCTGCCGCAGCAAGCTCGCCGCGCAGCAGGTCCTCATCCGAAGGCAGCGCCTTCCACGCCAAGCCGCAGCCGGCAGCGACCTCCCCGGGCACGGGAATCGTGCGCCCGGGAAGCCCGCGCTCGATGCATAGGGTCTCGCACCCCATGGCGGCCGCCGTGGTGGGAAACGTGATGACAAGCGCCTGGCGCTTCTCCCTCATGGCAACTCCAACCAATACGCTACGGGCGCACGACGCGCACGGCCTGCTCCATCTTCTCCACAATCACGTACATGTTGGTGACCTCGCCCACCGCAAGCTGGTCTTTAATGCCATAGTGGTCGAGGCAGGTACCACAGGTAAGGATCTCGACACCCTGCTCGGCCAGACCCTTCAGGTCGTCGAGTACCGGTGAGCCCTCGACAGTGAGCTTGGCGCCGCCGTTGTAGAACAGCATGGTCGCGGGCAGCTCCTCCTGCTGCGTCACGGCGAAGATAAACGCCTTCATGAGCTTGTGGCCCAGCTCGTCGTCGCCACGGCCCATGCAATCGGTGTAGACAGAAATGACAAGTTTGCCCTTGCCGGCGCTGGCATCACAGAAGGCAGCGCCATCCTGCTCGGGATCAGCCACGGCAACGGCGCCAGAGGTCGCCACGGTCACGTGCCACTCGGCGTCAGAAACCTTCTCGACCGAGGCCGTACAGCCCTTCTCCTGCGCCATCTTGGAGATGTTCTTGACGGCGGTCTCGTTATCGACCGAGGTCACCACGGCACCCTCGCCGTCAAGCTGTTTGAGTGCCTTAAGCGTCTTGACGACGGGCAGCGGGCAGGCATCGCCCATGGCATTGACTTCAATCTTGGTAGACATAGTTTTTCCTTTCGAAAGGGGCCGCCCAGAACAACGGACGGTCGCATAAACAGTTTTCCTTAATGCACAACGCGGACGGCAGGACCGCCTGGTACCGGCTCGAACACGCGGCCGATTGTAGCG
>CABUTN010000074.1 GCA_902494565.1 uncultured Collinsella sp.
CAGCAGACCCAGGCCGACAAGAAGGCGGAGTACGACCGACTCGTCGAGGTTCGTCAGCAGAAGAGCAACGAGTTCGATCAGGCTCGTGCTGAAGTAACCGACGCGCATAATGCATACGACGCCGCAAACGCCGAGGTCGACAAGCTTAACCAGCAGATTGCCGACCTCAAGTCGAACATGACCGTAGACCAGAATGTCATCAGCCAGGGCATGTTCGGCTTCATGAACTACATCATCGGCGGCAGCCAGTTCACAGCCACGCAGAAAAAGAACGCAAGCACTGCCGCGTCGATGCTCATGGGGACGACAGAGAAACAGGACTGGTATGATAGTTACGTCGATCAGGACATGTCTCGCGACACCAATCCGCTCTCCTTGGAGCAGATGCGTAACGCTCTGACATACCTCGATACCCAGAACAACCTCCGCAAGGCGAACGGCCAGTCTGAGCTTAGCGTCAGCCTCCGCATGACTGCGGCAGCCGCCCTCAATACGTCATATTCATCGAACATCTGGGGACACTCGAACTGCTATTTCGATCAAGGTGAGAATCTTGCAGGCGGCGGCGGGGCATACACCGGAGGCGAGACCGAGGATACGCTTGGCTGGCCATATACCGGCCTCTACACCCAGGAGAAAGAGGCATTCGATAAGTACGTCGCGCAGTATGGCGACGCGCTCGGTAGCCATCGATATGATTCCTACTATATCTACCAGCACTACAACAGCATCTACCATGAGTGCGGGCACTATCTCAACATCATCGATGCCGGCGCGAAGGCTATCGGCGTCGCGACCGGTAGCGGTAAGAATACCGATTCCGAGGTAACCGTTTTCGACTATAGCGGGAGCACGGGGCAGAAGGATTTCACTGTCTCCGAGTTCAAGAAGCTCGTCAACGACTACATCGATTCCGCCTACAACGCAGGCGGTACGCAGGAGCAGAAGGCGCAGCTCAAGGAGCTTCAGGGCAAGCTCGCCGAGGCGCAGAAGAACTTTGGAACTACTAGGGAAGCTTACTTCGCAGCTGTAAACGGGCAGGATGCCGCCCAGGACGCTTTCACCGCAGCCGATGTGAACATGAACACCGCAAAGGGCGAGTACGAGAAGGCCAAGTCCGGCACCGCCGCCGCGAAGACGGCATACGACGCAGCGAAGGACGCACTCGGCGGAATCGACATCGAGTCCCTCAAGCAGAATCTCGATGCCGCCAAGTCCGAGGCCGCTACTGCCCAGGCGGCTCTCGATAAGGCAAACGCCACGCTTGCTGACAGCAAGACGAAGGCAGCCGAGGCCGCTGCTCGAAAGGCGAAGGCTCGCAGCGCCCGCGATGCCGCCAAGGCAAAGTCCGAACAGGCCAATGAGGCGTATGGCAACGCCACGGCTTCGGTCAAGGACCTTGCTGCCAAGCGCGATGCCGCCCAGGCGGACCTTGCGAATAAGCAGGGCTCGCTTGACGAGGCAAAGAAGGCCGACGATGCCGCCCAGGCTGGTGAAGACAAGGCCCAGGCCGCAGATGTGCACGCCGCGACCGCTCTTTCGGACGCCAAGCAGGCAGTTGCCGCCAAGACGCAGGCTCTGTCCGACGCACAGGCGAAGGCCAAGGCCGCCGAGGGCGAGCTTGCCACCGCAAACAAGGCCTTCGAGCGCTTCGCCGGCGCTCAGAAGGCGGTCGACGACGCCAAGACCGCCTATGACGCTGCCGTGGCCAGTGTCGCCGATGCCCAGAAGCAGCTCGAGGCCGCCAACGAAGCCGTCGTCGATGCGAACTTCGAGATCGTCAAGGCCAAGGCCGAGCTTGCCAGCGATGAGGCACTCAAGGCCGATCTTGAGGCTGTCGACCACAAGGCATCCCTTGCCGCGGGCACGACGGGCAACGAGAAGCTGGTCAAGCTGAACGCTGCCTACGCTCGCTATAAGGCCGCCGTCGATGCTGCCGCTGGTCTCAAGGCTGCTCTGAGCGATGCCGATGCCAAGCTGTCCGATGCCAACGACGCCTATGCCGCCGCGCTTGCCGAGCTTGGCGATGCCAAGGATGCCCTGGCTGCCGCGCAGGCCGAGTACGACAAGTATCATCCCAAGGCTGAGCCGCAGGCCAAGGCTCAGGTTGCGCAGGCTGCTGCAAAGGCTCCTGTCGCCAAGAAGAAGGCTGCGGACGCTGCGCTCGCCCAGACCGGTGATACCTCCGCGCTTGCGGGCGAGGTCTTCGTTATCGGCGGTATTACGCTCGTGGCCGCGGGCGTGACGCTGGGCGATCGTCGTCGCAAGCACATGTAGTGATCCGGGCGTAGATTCTGCAACGAACTTCGGTTCATAGCAGGAACGCTTCGATAGCTAAACCGATAAGGCCGGCGCGCTGTTAAACGCAGCGCGCCGGCCTTTCTTTGTTTCGATATCAAAAAGCCCGGTCGGCAGCCGCGAAAGCTACCGACCGGGCAAATCGTAGGCAATATGGTTGCTGTCGAGCGGCTGCTCAGCTTAGCCCAGCAGGCTTAAGCCCACGGAGACAAACGCCAGGATAACGCCGACGATGGACTCGCCGCCGAGCAGGCCGCTGGCGACAACCAGGCCCTGCTCCTGGAAGGCGGCGTCCTTGGCAGCCCTCTCCTCGTCAGAAAGACCAGCGGTGGCGTCGCGGTGGGCGGACCACTTGTCGTAGGCGAGCTTGACGCAGGAGCCCAGGAATGCCGTGAGTGACATGTAGAACGGCAGGTACACGCCCAGGCCGATCATCATGGCCGGAATGCCGAGCCAGTACATGACGATGCCGGTGATAAAGCCGCCAACGAACCACGGCACGCTCGGGATGCCCGAGACCATGGTGGCGACCACACTTGCCTGCGCGGCCACAAAGCTCTTGTCGGGGCCAAAGGCGTCCGGACCATAGGCGGTGACGAGCGCGACCATGACGGCTGCGGCGACCAGGGCGCCCACGATGCCGCCAATGGCTTGGCCGATCCACTGCGCACGCGGGTTGGTGCCCAGCACGGCGCCGGCCTTAAAGTCGTTCATGACGTCGCCCGCAAGGCCGCACGCCACGGCAACGATGCCGGCGATAAAGAACAGCTTGACCTGAGCGATCTGTGCGAAGGCAGCCACGATGAGCATAACGATGAGGCCAAAGATCTCCATGGGGTCGATGCCCGTCTGGCCGCAGCTCTGTGCGCTCATGATGGTGGTGACAAAGGTGAACAGCGTGACGATGACGGCCGGAACGGGGCCAAGGTCAAGCACGATGGCGATGATCACGGCGATGGCGGCAGCGCCCAGGCCGATGATGCCGACGTCGAGCTTAAGGGAGCCCGAGATGAGCGATTGCTCGTCGGTGTCGGTGGAGCTGTCGGCGGCAAGACCGCGGACGATGCCGGCGACCTGCGGCAGGATGTCCTTGAGGACGACGGCGACGCCAAAGCCCATCATGAGGCCCATGCCCAGGGACTTAACAATGCCCTGCGCAGTCACAACATCGAACAGACCGGCAGCGGTGCCACCCACGATGATGCCAAAGTTGCCCAGCAGCGCGCCGGCAAACCAGAAGGCGACGGGGGCGAAGCCCACGAGGAAGCCGACGGAGAGCAGCATGGGCGAGTTGTAGATGCCAAAGGTCACGCCGGGGATGTTGAGCGTGCACAGCATGCTGGGCACCACGCCCAGGGCGTCGCGCAGCACGCTGTAGATGCCGGCGATGGCCATAGAGCCAAAGAGCTGCTTGCCGGTCTTGCCGCCGGCCTCGGTGGCGCGCAAGGTCTGAGCTGCGGCGTTGCCGGTGGGGAACTCAAGCGCGGCGTCCACGATAAAGTGACGGTGGATGAGCGCGGTGGCCAGCAGGCCCAGGATGGTGCCGGCGAGCGCCACGATAAACATGTCGAGCCAGCTGATCTGGTCGGCATAGCCCAGCATCCAGGCGCCCGGGATGGTAAACGCCAGGCCGCCGGCGACCATGGCGCCCGCGGACATGATGGTGTGGGTGACGTTGGCCTCGTTGAGACTGGCGTTGCCCATGAGCTTAAGGAAGAACAGCGAGATGACGGCAGCGAAGACGATCGGCCAGGGGAGTGCGCCCATCTTGAGGGCGGTGTAGGCCGAGCTTGCCGTGATAATCACGCAGCCAAGGACGCCGATGACGACGCCGCGCAGCGTGAGTTGCCCGCGCATCGAGGCGCGGTTCGAGGGATTGCTCATATAGAACTCCTTTGCGTATATCCGCTTCCCCCGGGAGCGCCGCTACGGATACGGCGCGGGAAGTCGGGTTACCAAGGGCCGCCGCGTGAGCTCGCGCGCGACCGCGCACCAGTATAGCGGCAAGGCAGCTCATTTGGGACGGGGCTTTTTTAGCTGACCCAGGCTCGGCCAAAGGATGATTATTCTGGGACGGGGATTAAAAAATCATTGTGTAC
>CABUTN010000075.1 GCA_902494565.1 uncultured Collinsella sp.
CGCCACCTCGCGCGCGTGGTAGCGCGGACTGGAGCCCTGCTTGTAGCTGGTCTCGTGCTCCTCGTCGATGATGATGAGGCCCAGGTCGCTGAGCGGGCAAAAGAGCGCTGAACGGGCACCCACGACCACACGCGCGGCACCGCTGGCAACCATATCCCACTGGTCCAGGCGCTCGCCGGCCGAAAGGCGTGAATGGAAAACTGCGACCGTCTCGCCAAAGCGCGAGCGGAAACGGCCGACGGTCTGGGCCGTCAGCGATATCTCGGGCACGAGCACGCAAGCCGATCGGCCGGCCGCCAGCACGCGCTCAATCGCCGAAAGGTAAACCTCGGTTTTGCCGGAGCCGGTGACGCCGTCGACAAGGACCACGTCTCCGTGGGCGTCAAGACGGGCGCGCTCAATCTGCGCGAGCGCCTGCTGCTGGCCGTTGGTAAGGAAGACCGGCGCCTTGCCACTTGCCGAGGACAGCGAGGTCTGCTCGCTGCAGCCACGCCAAGCACGGCGCCCCTCCACCACCACGACGCCGCGTTTTTCGAGCGCCTTGATGGTCGCCGACATGCTGTTATAGAGAAGGTTGAGGTCGCGCGTCGTGACCGGGCCGCACTGGAGCGCCTCAATGAGCTGACGCTGACGAACTGCAGTCTTGGGCGGCGTATAGTCGAAACCCTCGGGCGTGAGCATGACCCAGCGGTTTTGGATAGGCTTGACGGCGGGGCGCTCAACGGCCCACACGCCGTCACCGCCCTTGACCACGCGCGGGCTTCCACCCGGGGGCAAGAACAAACGCAGGCACTCGGAAAGCGTTGCGACGTACTCGCGGCTCATCCAGCGTGCGATACGGGCAGCCTCGGCGGTAAAGAGCGGTTTGCTGAGGATGGCTTCGACGGGCTTAATGCGCGAAAGGTCGAGGGCGTTGTTGCCCTGCAGGTCTCCCAGCTCAGGCGCAATGTCGACGATATAGCCCGCGGCAGCACGGTTACCAAAGTGGACCAGGACCGTGGATCCGATCTGCGCCTCGTTGGCAAGGGACCGGGGGATACCGTAGGCGAATGGCTCGGACAGCGCACGGGTCGGGATGTCGAGGACCACGCTCGCGTAGGCGGCAACGGGCTCGGGCGCGGACTCGGGCTTGGCCTGCTCGGCCGAGCGGTCGGGCTTTTCGAGGGCCTGTTTTGGTTCCGGCGAACCAAACAGCGAAAGTTGCTCGGCCATGGCCCCAGCACCTCCTATCCCATACGTCTACAGAAACAAGAGCCCCGCTCTGAGTGAACGGGGCTCGGATACATACATTTGCGCAGCGATTACAGCGCCATCGTGCGGGCGCGGTCGATGCGCGCCAGGCAGTCGTCGCGGCCGACGAGCGCCATGGTCTCGCCCAGCGGAGGACTCACCATGTTGCCGCAGACGGCGACGCGCACGGCCTGGAACACCACGCGCTTCTTAAGGTCCATCTGCTCGGGCAGCGGCTCAAGCGCGGCGTCGATGTTGGCAGCCGTCCACTCGTTCACACCCTCGAGCGCGGCCTTGGCGGCATCAAGAATGGCACCCATGCCCTCCTTGGCCAGGCCCTTGTTGACGGATTTCTCGTCATACTCGAGCGTCTCGGCCGTAGCGAAGATGGGAGCGGCGACGGTCACGGCGTCGGCCGGCATCTTGGTGCGCGGCTTGACAATGGCGGCAAGCGCGTCGATCCAATCCTCGCCGTACTCGACATTACCCTCGATGAGACCCGCCTCATGCAGCTCGGGGACCATGATCTCGTCGGCAAACTGAGCATCGGACATGCCGTTGATGTACTCAGCGTTAACCCAATCGAGCTTCTTGGGATCGAAGGTTGCCGGGTTCTTGGAGATGCGGTCGAGCGAGAACTTGCTGGCCAGGACATCGCGCGGGATGATCGTAGTCTCGCCGTCAAGCGACCAGCCGAGCAGCGCAAGATAGTTGACAAAGGCGTCGGACAGGTAACCGGCGTCGCGGTACTCCTCCACCGAGGTGGCACCGTGGCGCTTGGAGAGCTTTTTGCCGTCAGCACCCAGGATCATGGAGATGTGGGCGAACGTGGGCACGGGCGCGCCGAGGGCCTCGTAGACCATGACCTGGCGCGGGGTGTTGGACAGATGGTCGTCGCCGCGGATGACATGGGTGATCTTCATCATGGCGTCGTCGACGACGGTCGCGAAGTTGTACGTGGGCGTGCCATCGGAGCGGAAGATGACAAAGTCGTCGAGCTCCTTGGCGTCGAAGGTCACCTCGCCGTGGACGGCGTCGTGGATGACGACGTCGCCGCGATCCTCGGGCACCTTGATACGCAGGACGTAGGACTCGCCGGCCTCGATGCGGCGGCGGGCCTCCTCGGGATCAAGATCGCGGCAACGGCGCTGATAGCCCTGGAAGGGGTCCTTGCGCTCCTGCGCGGCCTTGCGGTCGGCGTCAAGCTGCTCCTTGGTGCAGAAGCAGGGATATGCCTTGCCCTCGTCCCAAAGCTTCTGAGCGGCCTGCTTGTACAGGTCCAGGCGCTCGGTCTGGGCGTAGGGGCCAAAGTCACCGCCCACCTCGGGACCCTCGTCCCAGTCCAGGCCCAGCCAACGCATTGCGCGCAGGATGATCTGCGTGTTCTCGTCGGTGGAGCGGGTGGGGTCGGTGTCGTCGATGCGCAGGATGAACGTGCCGCCGTTTGCACGGGCGAAAGCCCAGTTATAGATAGCGGTACGGGCGCCGCCGATGTGCAGCTTGCCCGTCGGTGAGGGTGCAAAGCGGACGCGAACGTCTGATGCCATGGAAATCTCCTCGATTGCAGGATGGATGTCTAACCGCATCAGTATAAAGCATCAAAGCAGCCTCCGCACAAAGGGCACCGACCTACTCATTGGGGACAGACTTAAATGACCATTCTTTGGGCAACCTGTCAGCACTTAGGTAAGGCTGGTCATTTAAGTCTGTCCCCAATGAGTAGGTGCGGAAAGGGTGTGAATGTTTGATTTACGCGCTATGATGTGCCCTTGCATAGAGAGCCCGGCGGAATGGTAACGGTCGCCGGGACACGTTTTTGAAAGGACAATCATGTCAGAAGAACTTCGTTCCATCCCGCCCCAACACGGGTCCTTTGTTTTTACGTCGGAGTCGGTGACCGAAGGTCATCCCGATAAGATCGCTGACCAGATCAGCGACGCCGTCCTCGACGCAATCCTCGCCAAAGAAATAGAGCTCCAGGAGCAGGGCTACATCGCCCCCAACGGCGTGCCCGCCAACGTGGAGAACGTCCGCTGCGCCTGCGAGACCCTCGTGACCACCGGCACCGTCATCGTCGCCGGCGAGATTCGCACCCAGGCCTACGTCGACGTACAGGAAATCGCCCGCGGCGTCATCCGCCGCATTGGCTACAACCGTGCCAAGTTCGGTTTTGACTGCGACACCTGCGGCGTTATGAGCCTCATCCACGAGCAGTCGCCCGATATCGCCCAGGGCGTTGACGAGTCCTTCGAGACCCAGACCGGCGCTACCACCGACCCGATCGACCTGATCGGTGCCGGCGACCAGGGCATGATGTTCGGTTATGCCTCCAACGAGACCAAGACCCTCATGCCCATGCCACACTACCTGGCAAGCCGCCTGGCCGAGCGCCTGGCCGCCGTGCGTCACGACGGTACCCTCGCCTATCTGCGTCCCGACGGCAAGACCCAGGTCACCGTGCGCTACGAGGAAGGCAAGCCCGTCGAGGTCACGACCATCGTCATCTCCACGCAGCACGCCGCCGAGATCGAGGACATGGGCAAGATCAAGGCCGACCTCATCGAGCACGTCATCACCCCGGTCATGGCCGCCGAGAACATGCCGTGGGACAACGCGGACATCTACGTGAACCCCACCGGTCGCTTTGTCGTGGGCGGCCCCATGGGCGACACGGGCCTCACCGGCCGCAAGATCATCGTCGACACCTACGGCGGCTACGGCCGTCACGGCGGCGGTGCCTTTA
>CABUTN010000076.1 GCA_902494565.1 uncultured Collinsella sp.
ACGACATCGATATCGTCATCCCAGGGGATGAACCCCTTGTGCCTAACCGCACCGAGCAGCGTGCCGGCACTCAACGAGTACCGCAATTTGTTCTTGCGGCAATAGGAATCGAAAATGCGGAGGAGGTGTAGTTCGGCATCTTTCACCTCTTGCATGGATAAATACTCGGTCGGCATATTAAGCCCCTTTAGTCATATTTCTATAGCGATCAGAGAGCTGCTTGTAGAGCGACCGCGTGGTGTAACCCGCTTTATCAAGAAACGGAACGTAGTCGACCTTGGCTGTAATTTCCCTTTTTCCGGCGCAGGCTTCCAGCAGATCGGCCCACTCCTTGTCGGAAAGCGAAAGCCCTGCTCGCTGGAGAAGGCCCGTCAGATCGGCCTCCTGGGTAACCGCGTCAGAGCTGAGGATGGGCAAGCCGTTAGCCTGTGCTTCTATGAAGGCTATCGGGAGCCCCTCGTGGAAAGAAGGTGCGAGCAGCGCGTCCATGGCACTGTAGTACCTCCAGATATCGTCAACGGTACCGATGAAAACCGCCGATTCGCCCAGCCCCAATTTAGCTGCCTTCTCCTTCGCCAGGGGAAGTTCCTCAGCTTGGCCGAAGAGCAGAAGGCGGTCATCGGCATCCCTGGACCGCAGCTGATTGAAAATATCGAGGGCTCGCAGGGTATTTTTTGCAGGAATGCCTGCCCCCACAAAACCAATGACGGCAGCATCGCCCGGGATCCCAAGCCGATGCCTAACGGCGGCCCGGTCAGAGGACGAGAATCGGAATTTTTCAGTATCGACCCCGTTGTGTACCAAGGCATAGTCAGCGCCCTGAAAAAGATATCCACCTGCGACCTCGCTGCATGCCCAGCGCTCACTCGCCGCCGGTAGAAACCTATCTATCATGGCCACGTTGACCATATTCTTCAAACGCGAAGCGCTGCCAAGCGCGCTGTTATGGCAGTGCACGATGCGCGCTGGAACTCCTGCCTTTTTGGCTTCTGAGGCGAAGACGAAGCCGAGCGCATTGTTCGTGTGAATCTGAACGATATCGAAACGGTGCTTCGATAGAAAAGCGTCAAGGCGCTTCGCCCCCAGAGTGCCAACCAGTAGCGGGCTGTAGCTATCGATTAAAGGACCGAAGAATCGCTCTCCGAACCTATCCCCTTCGACTCTTCCCACCGACAGCACGCTCTGCTCGATATCGGGAGCCGGGCAATCGAGCATCGTGGAGACGAAGGTCCTCACCCCGCCCCTGCCGGGCCCTAGCTGTTGAATGATGTGCAGGACCCGAATCATCGCGACCGGCCTGCCAGCACGTCCGCAATCCGCTCGCTCGCATGCCCGTCTCCGTAGGGGTTGGAGGCATGGCTCATGGCTTCGTACTCAGACTCGTCAGAGAGCAGGCGGCTGAACTCACGATAGATGACGTCCTCCTCGGTGCCCACGAGTTTCAGCGTGCCGGCGGCGACTCCCTCGGGGCGCTCGGTGGTGTCGCGCATCACGAGCACAGGCTTGCCTAGGCTAGGCGCCTCCTCCTGGATTCCGCCCGAGTCGGTCAGGATGAGGTGGCACGCGGCCATGAAGTTGTGGAAGTCGAGAACCTCGAGCGGGTCGATGATGTGAAGTCGGTCGAAGCCGTCCAGCTCCTCGTGCGCTGCCTTGCGGACGAGCGGGTTCATGTGGATGGGGTAGATCGCCTTGGTGTCCGGGTGCTCCTCCATCACGCGGCGGATGGCGCGGAACATGCGGTGCATGGGCTCGCCCAGGTTCTCGCGGCGGTGCGCCGTGATGAGGATGAGGCGGGAGCCCTCGGCCCACTCGAGCTCGGGGTGGGAGTAGCCCTCGCGCACGGTGGTGCGCAGGGCGTCGATGCCGGTGTTTCCGGTGACCCAGATCTTGGACTCGGGCTTGCCCTCGTCGAGAAGGTTCTGCTTGCTTGCCTCCGTGGGGGCGAAGTAGTACTCGCTCACGATGTCGACCGCCTGGCGGTTGAACTCCTCGGGCCAGGGGCTGTAGATGTCGTGCGTGCGCAGGCCGGCCTCCACGTGGCCCACGGGGATCTGCAGGTAGAAGCACGCGAGCGCCGCGGCGAAGCTGGTCGTGGTGTCGCCGTGCACGAGCACGACGTCGGGCCTCTCGTCCTCGAGGACGGCCCTGAGCTTGAGCAGCACGTCGCACGTTACGTCGAACAGCGTCTGGCCCGGCTTCATGATCGCCAGGTCGTGGTCGGGCGTCACGCCGAAGACGCGCAGCACCTGGTCGAGCATCTCGCGATGCTGGCCGGTCACGGTCACGACGGTCTCGAACTCATCAGCGCGCGCCTTCAGCTCGTTGACGAGCGGGCACATCTTGATCGCCTCCGGGCGGGTTCCGAAGACCAGCATTACTTTCTTCTTAGACATTGGCCTTGCTCCTCTTTGACTCCTTGCGGAGAAGCATGTAGAAACGGGTGTTGCCGACCACGTAGCGCTTCACCAGGCGCTTGGGCTCCTGCATCATGCGGAATAGCCACTCCAGGTTCGCGCGCTGCATCCACATCGGGGCGCGCGGGATGTTGCCGGAGACGACGTCGAACGAGCCCCCCACGCCCACGAAAGCGCCCTTGGCGCCCAACTCGCGGAAACGCTCGATCAGGCGTTCCTTCTTGGGCGAGGTGATGCCCACGAACACGATGTCGGGCTCGGCCTGCTCAACCTCAGCGACCACGGCATCGAACTCGTCGTCACCGAAGTAGCCGTCACGGTAGCCCGCGAGGACCATATTGGGATACCTCTCGGACAGGACCTCGGCGGTCTCGGCGACCACCTCGGCCTTGGCGCCCAGCAGGTAGACCCTGTGCCCCTCGCGCTCGGCCAGCCCGCACAGCTCCCACATGAGATCGATGCCAGCCACGCGCCCGGGAAGGTCCACGCCTAGTTTCCTGGCGGCCATGACCATGGAGGCGCCATCTGCGTTAACGATCTCGCAGCGGCGCACGCACGCGTCCATCTCGGGATCGTCGCGCATCTGCAGCAGCTTGTCGGCGTTCACGCCGATCAGGTGGGCGAAGCGCCCCTCCTTGATGAGGGCGTCGGTCGCCTCGACGGTCTGCCCCATCGTCCAGGGGTCGACTGGTGCGCCCAGGACTTCGACTCGCCCGGGAAGATCAACCGCTGAACAGGTGCCTTCGTATTTCTCTGGTGTCTCTTTAGCAAGCGCCATTTCCGCTGACAACCTCAATCACAGTGAGTAGGATTATTTTCAAATCGAAGAAAACGCCCCGTTTGGCGATATATTCCAGGTCGCGACGGACCATGCCGTCGAATCCCGTCGAGTTGCGCTCAGTGACCTGCCACCAGCCGGTAATACCTGGTTTCACTGCCAGGCGCTGCAGGTCGTACTCGGTGTACTCCGCGACCTCGTTGGGCAGCGGCGGGCGCGGGCCGACGACGGACATCTGGCCCAGAAATACGTTCAGGAACTGCGGGAACTCGTCGATGGAGTGCTTACGGATGAACCTGCCGATCCTGGTGACGCGCGGGTCCTCCCTCATCTTGAACATGGCACCGGCGATCTCGTTCTGCTCCTTGAGATCTGCCAGGCGCTCGTCGGCGTCCTTGTACATGGAGCGGAACTTCCACATGCGGAAGGTTGACAGGCTGCCATCGCGGTGGGTCTGGCCCACGCGGATCTGGCTGTAGAAGGGGTTGCCCTCGCTCTCAAGGCGGATGGCCGCGGCAAGCACAAGGCTGGGAACGGAAATGACGGCCAGCACGCAGCCGCTGAACACGACGTCAAAGGCGCGCTTAACGGCGCGGTAGACCAGGCGCGAACGATCCCAGTCCATGATGGATTGCATGGCCTTGTAACGGCCGACGCCCTCACGCCGGTCCATGGCCTGAGCAATCAG
>CABUTN010000077.1 GCA_902494565.1 uncultured Collinsella sp.
ATTCGCCGATTCGGCGATACGGAACTCGAGGCGCTTCGGGTCATCGAATGCCTGAAGAAGGCGGGGATGGAGATCAAGGACATCCGACTGTTCATGGAATGGTGCGCCGAGGGCCCGTCCACTTATCCCAGGCGCAAGGCCATGTTCGAGGAACGGAAGGCCCACATGGAGTCGGAGATCGCGAAGATGAACCGCGCGCTGGACATGCTGAAGTTCAAATGCTGGTACTACGAGCAGGCGATTCAAGATGGCAGCGAGGATAGGGTGAAGGCGCTGATTCCCGACGATTTGCCGAAAGAAATCAAAGGCGCCTACGAAAACGCGCACGCTCGATAAAGCCGTTCGCTACCCATGGGACTCCGGCAAGGAGCTCTTTCCGGGCAGAACGAAAAAGAAAGCCTCCGAACCAGAGGGTCCGGAGGCTGTTATTCCCGTTATCGGATGTATCCTACTAGCTTTTTCAAGCGAAAACTCATCTCAAACTCAGCTGTTTCGGATGTTGTCTTGCCGTGAGTTTTCGACCCGAGTTTTGCGAGAAGGTAGAATTACCGTACGGCCTGCTGGAATCCATTGTTCCAGACATAGCAACGCTCTTCATCCGAGCGCGGCAGACACAGCATCGAGGAATTCCCGCACATGGTCGGCGGGGTGCGGCGAATGAAGCAGCCCGTAAGACACGAGACAGTCCCAATCGGTGGGGACGGTTTTGAGCATGGGGTGAACGCTGGCCCACAACGGCAGTGTCGCAAGCGCGAGGTCCTCGTTCGCGCTGCGATTGAACACCTCCGCCCGATATTGCGGGAAGTCTACGAGCGCGATTTGAGGATGATGCAAGAGCATCTCGTCGCGCACGCGGTCGATTTCGGCGTTCCAACCCCGGCGTATAAGCATAAGACTACGATTGTGGAGGTCGTCGAATGTGACGATGTCGCGTTTGGCGAGTTCGCTGTCGACGGGAACGGCGCACCAGAGCGGTTCGCGCGAAAGCTCGAGGCCCAGGCACCCGCGCTCTTTAAGAAAGGCATCGTCGAAAATCCCCACCACGATATCCATGTCTTGCCCGAGGTTCGCCAAACCGCGCGCCGCCCAGGGCGTGTTTTCAAACGTGACCACCTGAAGGCTCATGCCAGGGCAACGTTCCTTCACCTTCGGCCATAGCTTCGTGAGCGGCGTGCTGGGCGTCATGAGCGACACTCCCACGCGGATGATGCGCTTCTCTCCGCGCTCGGCGACGCGGGCGCGTGCGATTGATTCTTGAGAGTACTGCACGATATGGCGGGCGTCGGCGAGCAGCGACCTGCCTGCTCGCGTAAGCGAAAGCCCCTGATGCGATCGGTGGAACAGCGTAAGGCCTAGCCGCGACTCCAGCAGGTTCATCTGCTTGATGACGGCCGTGGGCGTGATGAAGGACTCTTGTGCCGCCTTGGAGAAGCTGCCCGCCTCCGCCACGCGGATGAAAGTGTCAAGCTGTGGGTTGTACATCGATCCTCCTGTCACGCATTATGTGCCGTATATACCCCATGGTTATATCCATCATTCCAACGTGAACTTCTCGCGCGTCAGTAAACGCCGTAGCCTTGTATTCGAAAAGTCACCATTAAGGAGGAGACCATGGAGTATCTGAAGCTCAACAACGACGTAGAGATGCCCATCGAGGGTTTGGGCACCTTCCTCATGACCCCGGCCGAGGCCGAGGCGGCCGCAACCGCCGCGCTCACGGCTGGCTACGAGCACATCGACACCGCCAACGCCTACATGAACGAGCGCGCCGTGGGCCGTGCCATCGCCAAGAGCGGCATCGCACGCGACAAGATCTTCGTCTCCACCAAGCTCTGGCCGAGTGTCTACGACGCGGGCATGCCGGCGGTGGACGCCACGCTCCAGCGCCTAGGGCTCGACTACGTCGACATGCTCATCCTGCACCAGCCGGTAGGCGACTACCTGGCCGCGTGGCGCACGATGGAGGAGGCCTACCGCGCGGGCAAGGTGCGCGCCCTCGGCCTCTCCAACTTCCCGCAAGACAAGATTGCCGAGGTCATCGAGGTCGCCGACATCAAGCCGCAGCTCGTGACCGTTGAGTGCCACCCCTACCACGCCCAGCGCGACCTGCGCGCCTACCTCGCGCCGTACGGCACGGTGATCGAGGCGTGGTACCCGCTCGGCCACGGCGACAAAGGTCTTCTGGAGGAGCCCGTCTTCGTCGCTCTCGCCGAGAAGTACGGCAAGACCCCGGCCCAGGTGATCCTGCGCTGGCACGTGCAGATGGGAACCTCCATCATCCCCGGCTCCAAGAACCCCGCCCACATCGCCGACAACGCGAACATCTTCGACTTCTCCCTCACCGAAGACGAGATGGCCGAGATTGCCAAGCTCGACGGGACCATGACCTACTACACCGCCACTGAGGAAGCACTCGCGGGCTACCTGGCCATACGCCCCGATTTCGACGCGCAGGAGTAGCGCTCAGACGATAACGGACCAACCAAGCCAACGGAGGAGATGCCCCATGACCGCAAACCCGACCGTGACTAGAAGAAACTTCCTACTCGGAGCCGCGCTGTGCGCAACGATGCTCTCCGGTTGCAACCAGGGTGACGGCGGCCAAGCCGCCGCCGAGGACCAGCCCGCCGCCGCGCCCGCTGCAGGCGGCAACGTCCTCGTGGCCTACTACTCGGCACAGGGCCACACCGCTGCCGTAGCTCAGACCATCGCCGACGAGCTCGGCGCCGATCTCTTTAAGGTGACGCCTACGGAGCCCTACTCCGACGATGACCTCGACTGGACCGACGACAGTAGCCGCGTGACCCGCGAGCACGAGGACGAGAGCCTGCGCGACGTCGAGCTTACGCAGGTCACGCCGGACGGCTGGGAGAACTACGACACCGTGCTCGTGGGGTATCCCATCTGGTGGGGCATCGCGGCCTGGCCCATCGACAACTTCATCTCAGGCAACGACTGGGACGGCAAGACGGTGCTCCCGTTCTGCACCTCTTCCTCCTCGAGTCTTGGCCGGAGCGGCGAGCTACTCGCCGAGGCCGCGGGCAGCGGGGAGTGGCAGGAGGGCCAGCGCTTCTCGTCCAGTGTGGACGAGTCCGGGGTTCGTGATTGGGTCGCCGGTCTCGGCCTGGCATAAGCAATTAGAGATGACAGACCGCTGACAATCTGGGAGTTTCGAATGATCCTATACTTCACCGGGACGGGCAACTGCCTCTACGTGGCGCGCGAGCTGGCCGCGGAGGGCGAGAGGGTCCTGAGCATCCCGCAGGAGCTGCGCCGCGAGGGCGAGCTCGCCTACGCGGACGATACGATTGGCATCGTGTACCCCATCTACGGGCACATGATGCCCGACATGGTGAAGACGTTCCTCGAGCGCGCGACGCTCGACACGCCCTACCTCTACTTCGTTTGCACCTACGGCAACCGGCACGCCAATGCCGTCGAGCTGTGCCTGGAGGACGCGCGGGCGGCGGGGCTCAACCCTGCCTACGCAACCACACTCCTCATGGTGGACAACTGGCTGCCCAACTTCGACATGGACGAGCAGCGCGCCCGCATTCCCGAGAAGAAGATCGGCGAGAACCTTGCGCGCATCCGCGCGGACGTCGCGGCGCGCCGCCAGTGGCTC
>CABUTN010000078.1 GCA_902494565.1 uncultured Collinsella sp.
CCCGCCGCTCGTGCTCGATGATGCCAGTTCGCTCGAAGCCATAGCCGGCGCCGTCATGCGCCTTCACAGTGCGCTGCTAACAATCGGACGCTGCTATACGACCGTTGCCGCGGACGACAGGGCTACGCTCGAGCTAGGACGCATCGAGTCCGTGCTTGCGGGCGCGTTCTGCACGATATTCGGCCAATCGCCAGCCGATCGTTTCACGGACATCTTTGACCAAGTCGCCTACGTGGCCGAGCACATGGTCAAGGACCACATCTTCGAGGACGGCAACAAACGCACCAGCCTTATCTTTGCGTTGTCCGTCCTAAGGTTCGCCGGCACTCCGGTCGTGCTGTCCGACAGCCCCGAACCCAAAGACAACCAGTACTACGCCTGGATCCAGGACCTCGTTGCCAGACGCCGCACGCTCGACGATCTAGCCAACGAGCTGAGGTGCCATTGCATCGTGAGCTCGGACGACGCTTCGCACGTATAAAATCAAAGCGTCCCACACGCCGGTTTTCAATTGATTGGACGCCACATGGAGATCCCCAACACCCTGTGCAGCAATGTATACGACTTTGCGTTTTGCCCCGAGCCCTGTTACGAGCGCTTGGCCGACCTCGCCGACCCCGAAGACTGGGGTCCCGGCAACCGCATCCTCAAAAACTACCTGTCGTTTTCGTTTAGCCGCGCGGCGTTCTTGACCGAGCGTGACGTGGACCAGACCGCCCCGTCCAACTTACCGCTGGTGTTCGACGACGACCGTTGCCTATTCAACACCGGCCTGTACACGCGCCGCTACGAGACCATCTACGGCCTGTTTAAGCCCAACACCAAGCCCGACGCGCGCCAACGCTGGTTTTTGAAGGGCTTCTTTAAGGAGAGCGACCCCATGCTGGTCTCATTTGAGTACCTGCCGTGCCGCGTGCGCTTTGCCGAGGACCCCTCCGAGCTGGTCTTTGACTACCGCCTTCCCATCCGCTCCAACATCGACCACATTCTGGGCGATGAGGAGAACCTTACGCGTATTCCCGCTAGCCTGATGGGGGAGGGCAACTCGCTGCTGCTGCGCCGCGCCTTTGAGGGAGCTGTCGTCGAGGCCGCCCGCCGCGCCGCCGCCAACTACACACTCGCGGTGCCGCAGTTCTACGGCGGCCGGATCCAACTGCTCTTGCCGCTGTGCCTAACCGGCGACAAGCCCGAGTTGGCGCTGACCATCCAGCGCGAGGACGGCTTCTACACCGCGCGCACGTGCCTCACGCTCGATATGGCGTACAACAACGCGCGACTTATCTGCCGTCCAGAGACATCGTGGATCAAGCGATAAATGGTGGTTTAGCTGCGGGTTTGCCGATTGCTTTGGTTGCTTTGGCTTGGCTAGCACCCACGAATTTAAAATCGGGGGCAAAAAGTTCTTGGTAAACCAGGCGCGGCTATGATAGTATCTCTTTTGCCGAAAGGCGACGGGCGATTGGCTCAGGGGTAGAGCATATCCTTCACACGGATGGGGTCACAAGTTCGAATCTTGTATCGCCCACCATCTAAAGCACAGGTCAGAGGTGTTAAGTCTCTGACCTTTTTCTTTTTGACACCAAGCTTGACACCAAATCTGACACCAAAATCGAATCGAAATTTTTAAACGCGTTTCTAGCTGATCTCTCCTGAACTGACGTCATCGCGCGTTTTGCATAAAGCTCATGCGCTCTTTCATTGAATTTGCCATGGGATTCACGCACAAATGTGGAGATAGGGACCACGGCCCCAGAACGCCTGCCAGCAGATTTGTGCCACACGGCGATCTTTAGGCGAAATGCGTCAAGCTATTTGTCGGCATTTGGTCAGCTTCCGGTACTTACCGGCATGATGCCGCCATTGATAATCGGTCTACCTGCAAACATAACGGCACGCAGCCAAAGCTAGGGGAGGCCCATATGGACGAGATCGTCTGCGCAAACACCGCATTCCGCTACTGGCGCTGCCCACCGCAGGTGCGCAACCTCTACCCAAGACTGCCAAGCCCAGAAGACGGCTGGCGAGCCCTATCTCAATCGCCCTTTGTAGTCGACGTCCTCAAGACCCCGATTATTACCACAACAGTGCCCGGTGGCGTTAACTACCATTCGGGATTACGGACAACAATCCACTGTGATGATGCTTCGGGGGTGGATAGCACGCTGGAAACCGCGATGAGCTTTAGGGTTACCAATCCACTTGCGACGCTATATACCATGGCGCGCTTTGTATCTCCAACCGATCTTGTCCTTGCCATGTACGAATTTTGCGGATGGTTCTCAGTCTTTGAGCCCACCGCAGCAGCAGAGGCGGAACTAGACACAGCCAATGACGCTGCCGAGAATGCAACCACTGAATCCCTCTTTGACCTCGATGAAAGCCAAGACGAACCACAATGGAAACGCGTTTATGCGCGCATAAAAGTCAAAAAACAGGTAAATACGAAGGGGCCCAACGGGCAAAAGAAAACGAAGGAGGTCACAAGGCTAAAGGGCACTTCGCTCTGGATGAGGAAGCCGCTCATCGAATTACACGAGCTTCATGAGTACGCCAGTAAGATGAAAAGACGAAAGTGGGGTACGAAGTTTTACAACGCCGCGCAGCTGGTGACAGGTATAGCAGCTTCTCCGCTTGAGGTTGCAGGAATTTTATTGCTATCGCTTCCTCGCTCTCGCGGCGGTGCCGGCTTTCGAAACGTTTATGTTAACGACCTTACGCCGCTTACCGCATCGGCGCAGAGCATTGCAGGGCAAAAAGTCTGCTACGGGGATATCGTGATCGTAAATCCAACCATAATGAAGGCGGGCATCGTGGAGATTCAGGGAGAGGTCATCCACGGATCAGGCGCCGTGCTCGACCACGATGCCAAACGCATGACTGCGCTGCAAAGTATGGGATATGACGTCTTCCTGGTTACGCACGACATGCTTAACGATGCCGAGCAGCTTGATGCGATCGTGAGAAGTCTTTGCTCGCGCTTGGAATTACGCTATAGGTGCAAAACTAAGGCGCAAAAGACGACGGAAATGGAGTTACGAGCCAACGTACTATGCAACTGGCTGGAAATCGGTCGTTAGACGGGTGCCCTGCTCACTTCCGGGCGCCCTCGGTCGGCTGCCTGCGATGCCCCCGCCACGAAACCGGCCCATCTACTACGTTTAACCCCGGCCCCTAGACCATACCCCTTATTTCGCGAAAACCGCAAGCCGTCTACCTGCGGTTTTATTTTTGCCCGAGACGCCATGGTCGGGGATGTCGGCCAAACGTAGTAGATGGGCCGGTTTCGTGGCGGGGGTCCCGGGGGCGGGCGGAGTGGAGCCTGATGGGCGGGCGGCGGCAGCGCCGCCCA
>CABUTN010000079.1 GCA_902494565.1 uncultured Collinsella sp.
ATGGTAGCCCGTACCAGATTCGAACTGGTGATCTCCGCCTTGAGAGGGCGGCGTCCTAAACCGCTAGACGAACGGGCCATAAGCCTCAGCAGAAAAGAAGTGGTAGCCCGTACCAGATTCGAACTGGTGATCTCCGCCTTGAGAGGGCGGCGTCCTAAACCGCTAGACGAACGGGCCACATGACATCTGCACTGCCGTGCTGCGAGGATATATATTACGGGACAAAAAACGTCAGCGCAAGAAGAAATTCCAAATTGCCCAAATTTTGTCGGCAGGTTATGGAACACGAAGGTAAACTGGGTAGCTAATTCAAGTTGAGATGGACCAAAAGAGCTTCGCGCTCGTTGGGAATATTGTCTTCGATCACGGCGTCGAGGGCGGAGTTGAGAAGCTGACCCAGTTCCGGCCCGGGCTTGACTCCGGCACGGATCAGGTCGCCGCCGTTGATGGCGAGCATCTTGAGCGTATGGGGCTCCCCTGCCTTCAGCAGCTCGTGCGCCAGCGCGCGCATCTCCTCAATCGTCTCAACGTAATAGAAGCACGATGGGGCCTTGCCAAGCGTGTCAGCACGCTTGAGGTCCATGAGCTCGTCAATCAGGCGGGCCGTGTCGACGCCCTCACCCGAAAGCGCGCGCATCATATTGAGCAGGCAGGAGCGCTCGGGGCGCAGCGGCTTATCGTGATATTTGATGAGCAGGCAAACGTCGCGCACCAGGTCGTGCGAGAGTGCCAGGCGATCCATAATGACGCGCGCTTTCTTGGCGCCGAGCTCGGGATGACCGTAGAAGTGTCCGCTGCCGGCGTGATCGACCGTAAAGCACTCGGGCTTGGAGACATCGTGCAAAAACGCCGCCCACATAAGGCTCGACGATGGCGCGACGCCGTCGCACAGCGCCAGCTCCCCTGCCACCGTCAGCACACGGGCGATATGCTCGTAGACGTTAAACGCATGATAGACACTTCGCTGATCAAACCCGCGACCCGCTGCCAACTCGGGCACAGCGGCGCAGATGAGCTCAGGGTAGCGCAACATGGCGTCTCCCCCGTGACCGGTCGAAAGAATGCCCTCGAGCTCAATACCCACACGCTCGCGCGCTACGGCATCGAGCAGCGGCGCGCACTCGGCAAGCGCACGCTTGGTCTCGGGCTCAATCATAAAGTCCAGACGGCAGGCAAAGCGCACCGCACGCAGCATGCGCAGGGCGTCCTCGATAAAGCGACGCTTGGGATCACCGACAGCGCGAATCAGCTTGCGCTCCAGATCACCCTGGCCGTCGTAGCGGTCGACAAGCCCGCGCTCGGGATGCCAGGCCATGGCGTTGACGGTAAAGTCGCGGCGCGCCAGATCGTCCTCGAGCGAGGCGGCACGCTCCACACTCTGGGGATGGCGACCATCGGTGTAAAAGCCATCCAGGCGGTACGTGGTGACCTCGATACGCTCGCCATCGGAAATAGCCGTGATTCCGCCAAATTTAATGCCCGACTCCACGACCGCAATACCAGCGGCCTCGAGCGCCGCCTTGGACTCATGCCACAGGCCGCTACAGCACATATCAACATCGTGGCTGGGACATCCCATCAGGGCGTCGCGCACCCAACCGCCAACGTACCAAGCCTCAAGACCAGCCGCCTCAAGCGCGCGCAGGACGCGCAGGGAGGCATCGGACGGTTGAGTACCGTTGAGCGAAACATTGCACATGCCTATGGCCTCCTGCACTTGTGAGCGTTAATCGATGGTTCTCAAGAAGTCTAACAAGAAACGAGAAAGCGCGCACACGCAATCGCGTCGTCAATTCGATAAAACGAGACAGCAGACGCCAGATACGTTCAGCGCGCAAAAAACACCCGCCCTGGTAATCCAAAGCGGGTGTTCGGCAACGATGTATCGATGCGGCTAGCAGACCTGGCGAACCTCGATGTGCTTCTTATATTCGTCCACCTTAGCAAAATCGCCCAGACCGGGGCACTCGACCACGTTGGCGCCGGTGGCCATCGAAAGACGCAAGGCATCCTCGACGCGCTCGGGAGCGTCGTGCCACACGGACAGGAAGGCGGCCAGCGAGGAATCGCCGGCGCAGACGGTCGACAGCAGCTTGACGTCGAAGGTGCGGTTGGCAAACCAGATATGCTCGCCGTTGGAGAAGTACGCGCCATCGCCACCAAGGGTCAGCAGCACATTCTTGGCGCCCTTGGCGTGCAGCTCGGCCATAGCGCCCTTGACGGACTCATCGTCGCCACCGCTCACCTTAATGCCAAAGATATCGAGCAGCTCGTCGTCATTGGGCTTGATCAGCAGCGGCTCCATGGCAATGAGATCTGCCAGCTGATGGCTCGAAATGTCGAGAACGAACTCGGCACCCTTGGCCTTGACGCGGCGCAGAACCTCGGCCAGGAAGCCCTCGGAAGTGTTGGGAGGCAGCGAGCCACTGATGACCAGGCAGGTCATGTCATCGAGCGAATCGATAAGCTCAAACATCTCCTGCTCGTTGGCCTCGTTGATGGCGGCACCGGCGTTGACCATGTTGTACTCGGTGTCGGGGCCGGCATTGAGGAACACGTTGACGCGCGTGATGCCGTCGGTCCACACGGGCTTGACGGGCACGCCCAGGGCCTCGGCGCCCTTAACGATAAACTCGCCCGAGAAGCCAGCGAAGAAACCCAGGATCGTGGTGTCGACACCGTAGTGGTCAAGCGTAAACGAGACGTTGAGGCCCTTGCCGTTGGGCGTGTAGACGGCGTTGCGGGTACGCGTAACAGTGTTGGCAGCAAGGCCGTCGCAGGCGATGTTGTAGTCAATGGCGGGATTTGCAGTGAGCGTGTAAATCATGAATGTTCCTTTCACGAAGCAACGTGTTAATGAAAGTATATTCCACGCATAGACAAAAGGCTAGGACGACTCGGTGAACGGTGTGGAAGCGATGAAGTACGGCGGGACACGTCTCCCCCATGGCGGAACAAAAAAGGCGCCCCGG
>CABUTN010000080.1 GCA_902494565.1 uncultured Collinsella sp.
ATGGCCGCCGCCGTGATCGACCGCATCGTCCACCACGGGAGGCTCGTCCAGTTCCGCGGCGAGTCCTACCGCGTCCGCCATGCCCTCATGCAGGAGGGCTAGCCGCTCAAAAAGCGTGCACGCTTCCGATGCTCAGGCTGCTCAATTTCCGATGCTCTTTTTGCTCAAATCCTCTTGACGAAACACACTACTAGCTCGACGCCCGAGACCCGGGAGCCGCGATGACTCCCTTTGTGTCTACTGCGGAGACCGCGCGGGTCGAGATTACGCGGTATCGGGGCCGTGGCGAAGCGTGTGGCGGACCGCAAGCGTGCAAGCCCGGCAGCAGCACCGTTGCCGTGTGGGGCTGCGGGGATGAGACTGGGATCGCGTGCCTTTAAGGGTGCGCGGCCCTCCAAGATTGGAGGGGAAATGTCGAGCGAAAGAATCGTGGCAGATCCGAACATGCCCGTCCTGGCCGACGCAGATCTGGACGGGCTGTACTTGGCGGCGCTCGAACCCTATCCCTACCTCATGACGCCAACGCAGGTCGCCGAGCTCGCTTGCGGGACTCCGGGCGGAGTGAGGCATCTGCTCAAGATGGGGGGGGAGATTAAAGGGGCGAGGATGGGCAGCAGATGGGTGGTCCCGATTGAGATTTCTGGGATTGCATTGTTCTTTCCAATCAGGTGCAGATATGACAGATGACGGGGGCGGAACGGCGTAACAAACCACGGCCGTTGGACGGACGTTTCCAATTTGTATGCGATTGACCGTTCCCTAAAGAACAATGACCAAAAAGACATCCCCTTGGATGACCGAGATTGGTCTAAGGCCCGTGACAGCTCTATTCTAAGACGCTGCGTGCGGGCCGGGGCATGCCATATGTCACGGATTCCCGGGTGGACTGGGCCTCGCTCGGCATCGGCGCTACTTCCAAACCGCGAGCGCCACAGTGCCCAAGACGATGAGGGCGAGACCGATGGCGCTGCGTCGCGAGAGTTTTTCGTTGAATGCCAGGCGCGCAAATAGTACCGATACGACAATCGATAGTTTGTCGATCTGCACCACGACGCTCACCTGGCCTGCGGCGATGGCATAGTAATAGAGCAGCCACGATGCTCCGGTCGCGATGCCCGATGTTGCGAGAAATGTGAGTTCGCGTCGGTCAACGTGCGCGACCTGCTCCAGTTTTCCCTTGGCTGCCACGATTGCCCATGCCATAACCAGTACCACACAGGTACGGATTGCCGTGGCCAGGTTTGACTCGACGCCTTCGATGCCGATCTTGGCGAGGACGGAGGTGAGTGCTGCGAACACGGCGGCGCCGAGGGCGTAAGCGAGCCAGGTCCGGTCTTGCTGCTGCTCGGGTCCGGCGGATTGCTGCTTCTCGATCATTAAAAACGTGCCGAGGGTAATGACGGCGGTTCCCACGAGCTTAACCGCAAGGTTGCTCGTCTCACCAAAAAGCGCGATGGCGATCAGCGCGGCGAGCACGGTGCTCATCTTGTCGACCGGTACGACCTTATTGACGTCTCCGATGCTCAACGCCTTAAAGTAACAGATCCACGAAGCGCCGGTAGCGAGTCCCGAGAGGACGAGAAAGAGCCAGGACCTGGGTTCGATGCTGCCAATGGTTCCAATGGATCCAGAAATGCCCGCCATTGCCCAGGCGAAAACGAGCACCACGCAGGTGCGAATGGCCGTCGCGACATCGGAGTCGGTCTGCTTGATACCGCATTTGGCCAAGATGGATGTGATGCCGGCAAAGAATGCTGACGCAAATGCTGCGACGACCCACGACACGGGCTGAGCGCCTCCTCAAAAAAGACCACGCCAGATCTATGGCGCATGTCCGATGATACCGCGCTTGCCTATAGGTTGCGTGCCCGGTAGACCTTGGTGCTGATGGCACAGCTGACAACGCCAAGGACGACCGTTGCCAGCGCGACGGCACCACACAGGCAACCGAGGACGGCAAGATCGGGATTCGTCCCTGCAATCGACATGAGCTGGTTGCTGATGGGGTTGAATGAGTTTAGCGTGACCATGATAAGGCACATGTATAGGGCGTACAGACCAACGGATAGGCGTTGCGCCTTCATGTGTTCAAATCGAAAGAACAGAGGCAGTACCGAAAACACCGCCATGAGGGAGAAAAGCATCGATATTGCCGAGGCGATTGCGGTCTCAAAGACGGTCTCTCCCGTGGAGGGGATACCCACGCTGTTTAAGATCGGGATGGCGACGATACTCAACAGCACGGCCGCGCACGCCATGATGACCGAGAAAATAGTGATGCACAGGTAGCGTGCGCTGACGATGTCTTTGCGTGAGATGGGCAGCGTTGCCCGATAGCGCTCCCATCCGTTTTGGTTGTCGAGCCCGGCCAGCGACGTCATGGCCATGATAGGCGACATGGCACTGATCGCGAAGGCGCCGGCGGCGCTCATGTCGGAATCACCATTCGATGCCCTGACGGCGGTCAGCACGACGAAGATGAACAGGCCGACACCTGTGATGCTCGGGACGAGCGTGCGAACGATGGCAAGCTCGGACATAATGGCGCGTTTCATTTCAAAGCCCCTTTCAGCATGAAGCGAAGATAGTCATCAATGGTTGCCCGATCGCAGGGAATCTCGGGGAAGGCCTCGAGCATTTCGCGGTGGTTGGGCACGAGCACGTCCACGCTGTAGGCGTGGCGGGCGGCGCGGGTGCCTTCGACGCAAGCCA
>CABUTN010000081.1 GCA_902494565.1 uncultured Collinsella sp.
ACTCCTCCAGGACGGCGGTGGTGAGCGAGCACGACCGCCCGGCCTCGACGACCCTGCGGGCCAGCTCCTCGCTAGCTGCCATCGGCGACCGCCCCCTTCAGGAACCCGTCGCAGGCCGACAGGTCGGCCCCGCCGGCCCCGCAGCCGCCTCCCGCGATGCGTCTCGCCAGCACGTCGACCGTGGCGTCGTCGGGGACGCGGCCGCCCTCGACGACCCTGAGCGCCGCCCCGCAGGCCGCCTCGAAACCCGAGGACTCGCTCGCCCGGCCGATCGACCTGAGCGCGCGCCTCCTGCCGGCGGAGTCCATCCGCCCGAACGCCCACCCGGAAAGATTGTCGCCAAATAAAGATCCGGGTGAGCACTCGGGCAAATTCTCTGTTTGGCTGGGAAGAGCATCGCATTCGGGGCTTTCCGGTCCCCGAATCATCACCTGTTATCTAAACTGTCAGATTTAATTTTAATGGAACTATATCCCTTTAGTCCTTATTTGTTCGCAGCATCAAATCGTACTGACGCAAGCATGACATCCCTCCCAAAAGCCAGCAGCTTCGACGCGGCACTCGTGCGCTTTAAACTCATGGGCCCCAATCCCCTCAAGCTCTGCGAAGAGCTGCTTCGCGATGTGCCTGTCCCCTGCGGCGTCCGCGTCTACGACCTTGGGTCGGGTACCGGTATTACCAGTGTCCTGCTTGCCCACGAATACGGGTTGGACTCGTACGCTGTCAATCTGTAGAGCGACCCACAGGAAAGCCGCGCATTCTTTGATTCGCTCGGTATCTCGCGCGGATTCTTTCTTAATGGCTGTTGAAACAGCAGCCCAGCAGACGCTACATTCTCACGCCAGGCCCGGGATGCCTGTATTGGCCGCGCACCACCACGCTACTTGCGCAGTGGCTTGGGCAGCGGAATGCCAGCGGCGATGACGGAGGCGATGATCATGCAGACGATACCCTTGAGTGGGAAGCACATGAGCAGCAGACCCACAACCATGACGGGCTGGCGCATGACGGCGCCCATTGTCGAGGCGGTGCAGACGGCGACGCAAAAGACCGGATCGGCACCCGTGAGGATGGCAAGGCCGTAGCCCAGGCTCACACCCGAGAAGATAACCGGGAAGAAGCGACCGCCGCGCCAGCCAAGGTTGATGAGGGCGGGGGTCAGCATGGCCTTGACAAGACCGGTCGCGATAAGCACGCCAGCGGGAATGGTCAGGTAGGTTTCCATGAGCACATCAGCCTGCGTCTCGCCGGCAAACATGGTGTAGGGCAGGACCGTGCCGCAGATGGCGAGCGCCAGACCGGCTAGCATGGCCTTGACGACAGGACGCTCCCCTATTGCATGAGACAGTGCCTCGCTCGCATGTTCAGAGACAAAGTACAGCCATCCGCAGATTGTTCCGATCAGCGACAGAGGGATGAGCCAGACAAGTTCCAGGTTGCCCACCACGGCAGCCTCGAACCTGGGCATGCCCATGCCGCCGCCCATGAGCTGTCCGAGCAGCAGGTAGGTGCCCAGGCCGCCGGCAATCGCGATGCCGTAAACCACGGTCTTTTGCGCCTTGGGCATCCTGATGGTTATCTCACCGGATTCGGAATCATCGCCATCGCCGGCACCATGGCCGTCAGCGCTTCCGGCAAGCGGCGCCACAAAGCCAAACACGGGCGCGGTAAAGAGCGCCGTCAGGGCGGCCTGGGTACCCAGCAGCGTGAGCTCCCTAAACTCGGCTCCAAAACGGCGCATGCGGTCGCCGACCCAGCTGCACAGCCCCGCAATGACGCCGGTCAGGCCGGCCTCCGGTCCAATACTGCCGCCAAACAGCAGCGGCAGCAGCGCGGCAAGCGACAGCTTGCCCAGGTTGTCGTACGGGTAGCGTCCATCGCGCTTTACCTTGGCCATCACTTGGTTAAGGTCATCGGTCTTGGTGCCCGTCATTTTTTCGTACAGGCCAATCAGCAGGCCGCCCAGCAGGCAGACAAAAAACGGGTACGGCAGAAAACCGAACGGACCGCTGGCGAGCTCGGGCGAAGCGACGCCCAGCGCGTGCGGAATCTCGGTCCATAGATAGTCGATACCGTGCTCCATCGCAAAGAAGAACAGCCAGACCGCGGCACCTGCGAACGCACCGGTCACAGCAACGCTAACTAAAAACAGCGCGCGGTTTGTGGGCTTGGCACGGTTATCCATCGGGTCCTCCCGCGGTCAAAGTCGACATAGATACGTTTTATTGTAGAGCGAGCGTTGCCCGAACGAGCCAACCATCTGCGCCGCAAACGGCACCATTGGGAGTCGTAGTGGGGCAGGCTCAAGACTTATCCGTTGATAATCGAGGCAATCACGCGCAAATCGTCGGCAAAGTAAATGCCGTGCTGGCGCTGCGGGCTCGATAAGCCCTTATCGATCATGTGCCCGAGTAGCGCCTTGAGGTCGTTGTAGTACCCATCCAGGTTATACAGGATGCACGGAGCACTCAGGTGCCCCAACGACACCGCGGACATGACTTCGGCAATCTCCTCGAGCGTGCCCGTACCGCCCGGAAAGGCGATGAACGCATCGCCGAGCTCGATCATCTTGGCCTTGCGCTCGGCCATATCGCTCGTCACGATGAGATCGTCGATACCGTCATGTTGAAACTCGGCCTCGATAAAAAAGCTCGGCTCAACACCCGTCACGTGTCCACCTGCCTCGAGCACGCTATCGGCGAGCGCGCCC
>CABUTN010000082.1 GCA_902494565.1 uncultured Collinsella sp.
CCGTTGGCGATGCCCGCGGCGTCAAGGAGCTTGGAGTAGATGCGCTGGTAGCTCTCGCAGGTGCCCTGGTGGCGCGTGAGGCCGCTTTCGGCCGAGCACCAGTTGAGGCTGTGGTCGTACTCCAGCTGGTCGAGCGTCCAGTCGTGGAGCCACAGCGCCATGTCATATTCCGAGCCGTTTGTCTCTTGCCTGCACTGGGCTACGGCATTGTTGACGATCTGCGTGACGCTCGGGCGGGCCGCGTCGTTTACGGTCACCTCCGCCGTGGTGCGCAGGTAGTAGATTCCCTTGTCGTTTTGGGGGTCGTTTCTGTCGTTGTCCATAAAGTAGAAGTAGACGCGGTACGTGCCCGATGCCGTGAAGTCAAAGGTAAAGTCGTGGCCGGTGGCGCCCAGGTTGTAGTAGCTGCCCCATGCCGGGCGCGACGGGTCGCAGACGCTCTCCTGGCTGCCGCCGTCCCAATAGGTGGGTACGTCCATGCGTGCCTTGGCCTGGGACGAGCCGTTGGCCTGGGTTACGTGGAAGGTCGTCGCGGTGCCCGCGGGGGCGTCGTTCCACGAGACGGTGAAGGTGACGCCGTTTTGGCTTGCGGTGGCGGAGTGGGCGTAGGTGGTTTGTGACGTGGCGGAGATTGCCGCGGGCGTGGGGGCGGTTTGGGCGCGGAGGGATGGGGTGGGGGTACCGGGTGTGGCGGTGGTGCCGTCAGCGCTTTCCGTGTTGACGGCGCTGGTGCCGGTGGATGTTGCGGTGCTGTCCTCTTCGGTATCTGCTGCCGCGCTTGTGTTGGCGCCGTCTTCAGCCTTGCCTGCGTCGCTGCTCGTTGCGTTGGCTTGCGCCTGCTGCTCGGCTGTTGCCGGAGGCTGGATGGCTTCCGCAATGGCCGCCATGGGCATCGTCGCGCCGACCATGGACGTGCACGCGATCGCGCAGAGCAGGTAGTAAAGGGGTCGTTTCATAGCGGAGCCTCTCGGTGAGCAGCCAATAGGGTCCGAAGGCAGCTCCAGGCCAGCACTCCGCACATATTTTGTTAGGGTTTATTTTATGGGAACAAGACTGCGGATAGGGGGTCCTGTTCATAAAATTGGGGCACGGATTTTGTTCCGCACCCCTCAAATCAAATGCTGTGCCGTATTGTTGGCAATCGGCAGTTATTCAGGATGGTTACTACGCCTCCGTCGGCTCCACGCCCAACTCGTTGCGGACGAGCTCGAAGGCGGCGGCGATGGCCTTGTCCATGTCGTAGTACTTGTAGCCGCCCAGGCGACCGGCGAAGATCACGTCGCCCTCCTGCGCCGCCAGCTCCTCGTACTGCCTGTACAGGGCCTCGTTCCTGGCGTCGTTGATGGGGTAGTAGGGCTCGTCGCCGGGCTTCCAATCCGCCGGGTACTCGCGCGTGATGACGGTCTTCTCCTGCGTGCCGAACTCGAAGTGCTTGTGCTCGATGATGCGGGTGTAGGGGACCTCGCGCTCGGTGTAGTTGACCACGGCCACGCCCTGGTGGTCGGCCTCGTCGAGCGTCTCGGTCTCGAAGCGCAGGCTGCGGTACTCGAGCGTGCCCAGCTTAAAGTCGTAGAACGCGTCGATGGGGCCGCAGTAGATCGTCTTGGCGGCGATATCGGGCTCGGCGGCGGCCAGCTCCTTGTACTCCACGCCGCAGCGCACCTCGACGCCCTCGAGCATGTTGGCGACCATCTTGGTGTAGCCGCCCATGGGGATGCCCTGGTAGCGGTCGTTGAAGTAGTTGTTGTCGTAGGTGAAGCGGCAGGGGAGGCGCTTGATGATGCTCGCGGGCAGGTCCTTGCAGTCGCGGCCCCACTGCTTCTCGGTGTAGCCCTTCACGAGCGTCTCGAAGATGTCGCGGCCGACGAGCGACAGCGCCTGCTCCTCGAGGTTTGTCGGCTCGCCGATGTTCTCGGCGGCCACCTGCTCGGCGATCTTGGCCTTGGCGTCCGCCGGCGTGACGACGCCCGGCCACATCTTGGCGAAGGTGTTCATGTTGAAGGGCATGTTGTACATGCTGCCGCGGAAGTTGGCGACCGGCGAGTTGACGTAGTTGTTGAACTCGGCGAAGCGGTTGACGTAGTCCCAGACGTCCCTCATGGAGGTGTGGAAGATGTGCGCGCCGTAGCGGTGGACCTGGATACCCTCGACGTCCTCGGTGTAGACGTTGCCGGCGATGTGGTCGCGGCGGTCGATGACCAGGACCGACTTGCCGGCGCGCCTGGCGACAGCGAGCAGCCCGACGCCGAGGCCGACACGGCCATGGAGCCGTCGAGGGCGGTCGCGAGGCGGTAGGGGCCGTCGTCAATGACCCTTTCCATGGCTGCTATTTTATATTTAGCCTTTAGATCGTACCTTGCGCTCCATTTGCTGTTCGATTCTTTGGGGACATTCGAAGTCGCGGCCAGTTCAACCTTGGCGCCTTGAACTTTCCACTCCCTCAGATTCATCGAATGCGTAACAATCCCATTCTGAATCCCCGTGACGCTCGGCGGGAAAGACTGGTTATCAGCGTCAATGGAAAAACTCTCTTCCTTGGCATCCAGGTGCTGCTGAATGCGATCGGCATACTTTTCGGCCCATTCATCGGCCTTGCCGTTTCGCACAAAGTAATTGTTGGACAGGTCGGTTGAGCGGTAGGTGTA
>CABUTN010000083.1 GCA_902494565.1 uncultured Collinsella sp.
CAGACCAGTCTTTTTAGCCCCGTCCCATTTTAGCTACTCTACATCAGCCCGCTCAGGGCGATGTCGACGGCCTCGTTGAGGTCGTCGGTAATGTGTACCAGATCCGGATCGAGCGGGCTGATCATACCGGCGCTCATCACCGGGCCGTTGAGCCAGTCGAACAGGCCCTGCCAGTACTCGCTGCCCACCAGCACGAGCGGCATGCGCTTGACCTTGTGCGTCTGCACCAGCGTGAGTACCTCGAACATCTCGTCGAGCGTACCAAAACCTCCGGGAAACACGATGGCGCCCGAGCTGTATTTGACGAACATGGTCTTGCGCACAAAGAAGTAGCGGAAGTCCATGCCGAGGTTCACGTATTTGTTGAGCCCCTGTTCGTGCGGCAATTCAATGCCTAGGCCAACTGACTTGCCGTTGACACTCGCCGCTCCCCTGTTAGCCGCTTCCATGATGCCGGGGCCGCCGCCGGTGATGACCGCCACGCCACGTTGCGCGATCTTGCGCCCGACGGTACGCGCCGCCTTGTAGAGCGGATCGGTCTTAGGCGTGCGGGCACTGCCGAAGATGGTCACTGCGGGGCCAAGCTCGGCAAGCGCGCCGAAGCCATCGACAAACTCGGCCTGAATGCGCAGCACGCGCCAGGGATCGGCATGCAGCCAGTCAGTCGAATCTTCGGGCGCCAGCAGGTTGGCGTAGGTGTTGTCCTTGGGAATCATGGGGCCGCGCATGACCACGGGGCCGCGGCGGTACGTCTCGTCGTAGGCAGGCTCGCCCTCGACGTTCTCATTCTTAATCATGGGTACTCCTATCGAGAAAAAGAAAACGGGCGGGGTCGACGCCATGCGTCAAACACCCGCCCGAGCATCAACTATTCGGTATGGTACCCACGATGCATCAAGCACTTGCAAGCTATCGGTCAGCGGTCGCGCAGCCGGTGTCAGCGAATGCGACGACCGGCTGGCGCTCGACCATTGCCGTTGTCCACGCTCTGCAAGCGTGTCTGTCGCCCTTAGTAATCCACCGCCGCAGGGCTGTTCATCCAATCGCTCACGAATGCGCCATAGCGGCCCTCGATAATGGCCTGGCGAGCACGCTGCATAAGGTTGAGCAGGTAGTAGATGTTGTGCATCGACAGCAAAATGCCGCCGAGCATCTCCTTCTGCGTGACCATGTGGCGGATGAGCGCGCGGCTGTAGCCGCCCGTGCACACCGGGCAGGTGCAGGTGGGATCGATGGGGCCATCGTCGTGCGCAAAGCGAGCGTTGCGGAAGTTGAGGCGACCCTCGCTGGAGAACGCCGTACCCATGCGGCCCGTGCGCGTCGGCAGCACGCAGTCGAACATGTCGATGCCCACACCCACACCGCGCACGAGGGTGGTCGGGTTGCCGACGCCCATCAGGTAGCGCGGCTTGTGCTTGGGCATGTACTCGCTTACGAGTGGTGCCAGGGTCTCGAACATGGTCTCGTGGTCCTCGCCCACCGAGTAGCCGCCAATGCCGTAACCGGGGAAGTCGCCGCACTCCTCCAGATGGCGCAGCGAGCGCAGGCGCAGATCTAGGTGCATGCCGCCCTGAACAATGCCAAAGAGCGCCTGGTCGTCGCGGGTATGCGCCTTATAGCAGCGCTCGGCCCACATGCTCGACAGCTCAACGGCGCGCTCAACGTAGGCGCGCGTGGCGGGATAGCCCGGGCACTGGTCGAGCTGCATGCAGATGTCGGAACCGAGCTTCATGGCGATTTCCATGTTGTCCTCGGGCGTCCAGAACACATGGCGGCCGTCATAGTCGTTGACGATAAAGCGCACGCCCTCGTCGGTGAGCTTGACGGCATCGTTGTGGCTGAACACCTGGAAGCCGCCCGAATCGGTGAGGATAGGGCCGTGCCAGTTCATAAACTTGTGCAGGCCGCCCAGCTCGGCGATGGTGTCCTCGCCGGGACGCATGGACAGGTGATAGGTATTGGCAAGCACGATCTGGGCGCCGAGCTGTTTGACGGTCTCGGTAGGAATGCCCTTGACGTTTGCCTTTGTGCCCACGGGCATGAAGATCGGCGTCTCGATGTCGCCGTGCGGGGTATGCAGCACGCCGGCACGCGCATGCGTCGTCGGATCCTCGGCGATCAGATCGAATTTAAAAAGGCTCTGGTCCATAAACTGGAACTCCTTGGTTGCGGTTCATACGCAAACCATTATACGGGCAACCCGCAAGAAGCACCGACTCGACAGAAACTGGTGCAAAGGAAACCTGCCCCTTGCGACAACGGATCATTTCCGACAGCCACAGCAACGCCGATGCCTTGGCAACGACAGACACTATGACCCAATCCGAGGGCGCTAAAAAGACAGGAGCCCCCGCTCGTGACCGCGGGTCGGGGCTGCGACAATGATGTCGAAGTGCCATAGGCGCAGCCGCGCCGCAACGAGGTTGGGAGGCTCCCATGCCAAAGTATTCTACCGCGTTCGGGATGGACGTCCACCTGAGGTCGACCACCGTCTGCGCCCTCGACGCG
>CABUTN010000084.1 GCA_902494565.1 uncultured Collinsella sp.
CCAGTGGCTCGAGCCGGTGACCGACGAGGATCGCGCTGCCCACGAGCAGTTCATGAGCCGGGGCTTGCGCTTCGAGCCGGCGATGCTGGGCGGATTCCTGACCGTTGATTCCGAGAAGTGCGTGGGATGCGGGGCGTGCGCAAAGGTGTGCCCGACTGGTTGCATCGCACCCGAGGGCGGCAAGGCTGTCCGTAACGCGCAGGCGGGCTTTGGCTGCAACGCCTGCCTCGCCTGCATGCACGCCTGTCCCGCGCACGCCATCACCTGCGCGGCGGGCGACAAGAATCCCGCGGCACGCTTCCGCAACGAGCACGTGACCCTTGCCGAGCTGCAAGAGGCCAACAGCGGCCGCTGATGCGCTTCTCGCCAAGCCGAAAGCCTGCGGCTTCGGCTTGGTTCATTCAGAAAGAGGAACTATGCACGTGAGCCATCTTTCACGCAGGTCCTTTATCGAGGCTGCCGCGCTCGCTGCGGACGGGCTGGTACTCGGGGAAGGCCTGGTCGGCTGCGCGGATGTCCGTGAGCTTGGCGGCTACGTCCTCACGGAGGGGTCGCAGACAGACCGCGGCTTCGTCGTTGACGACGCCCTGCAGACGCCATCGGGCAGGACGCTGCACTTCTCGCTCCATGTGCCGGACTCCTATGACGGGTCCGCGCCCTATGCGCTCTACGTGGCCTGCCCCGGCTGGGAGGGGCTCTACTTCCAGGGCGTGGGGGCGAATCTTCAGGAGGACTACCCCTTCGTGGCGAACGACTACATCGCCGACATGATCGTGGCCTCGCCCCAGCTCGACGCCTGGGACGAGCAATCGGCGTCAGACGTGGCGGGGCTCACCGAATGGCTGCTCGGCGCCTACAGCATCGATGCGGACCACGTGTACCTGAGCGGATGCTCGGGCGGCGGCGAGACCATCTCCATCGTCTTGGGAACGCGCCCCGAGCTCTACCGCCGCGCGCTTCACACCATCTCGCGCTGGGACGGCGACATCGAGACGCTCACCACAGCCGAGGTTCCCGTGTATATGGCTATCGGCGAGAACGACGACTATTACGGCTCCGGACCCGCGCGCGAGGCGTACGAGGAGATTCGCGCCGCCTATCGAGCTCGCAGGCTTTCCGAGGAGCGCATCAGCGAGCTGGTCGTGCTCGATGTCAAGCCCACGAGCTACTTCACCGAGCGGGGCTTTGCTGCGGACGCGGGCCAGCACGGAGCGGGCGGCTACCTCTTTGCCCGTGACGAGGACATCATGGGATGGCTGTTCTCATGACGCGGAGAATAAAGGGACTGACGGGAAGGGCGCTGCGCCGCACGGTCGACATAGTCCTTGCGACCCTGCTTGTGGTTCAGATGTTTTCGCGTTTCTGGGTGCCCTGCTCATGCAGGTAGTCGTCCGCAGCGCCCGTCCGATCATACACTTGGCGAACGAAAAGGGGCGGTGGGCCTCCGTCTTCACGGGCCCACCGCCGCCGAACTGGGTTACGCAAGTCGGGACTACGCGAGCTTCTTCGAGAGCGCCCTTGCCTCGTGCGTGTTGTCGACCATGCCGGCGTAAGTCATGCCGTAGAGCGCGGCGAAGCGCTTCATGGTGTACTCGCCCCAATCGAGCATCTCGCGCGTGGGCGCGCCACCTTGGAACACGAAATAGAGCGTCTTGCCGCTCATACTGCCCTCGCGCACCGGACCGTAGAAGCGGTCGAGCAGGTTGCGCAGCATGCCGGAGAGGTTGTGCCAGTAGACGGGCGACCCCACGACCAGGGTGTCCGCCGCCTCGATGCGCGCGAGCACGTCCTCGAAGTCATCGTCGCCGTAGTTCTGGCCGTAGCCGTAGACCTTGTGCTCGGCAAGATTCAGCTGCTCGTACGGGCGATCGCCGATGAGCTCGCGCGCCAGGCGCGCCGTGTTGCCATCCTTGTTGGGGCTTCCGTTGATGAAAAGAATCATACGTCTCACTCCTTACGTATTGTCTGATACCGCCTTTACCATAGGCGTGAGAAGATCCGGCGAGAAGTTCCTGCTCGTAGGCAGCTTATAACCGTGGGGTGTGTACGTCTTGCCATCCTCATCGCTGCGCCTTCCAAAACGCGAGGGCATCGTCGATCCAGCCCTCTGCCACGGTGTCGACACCCAGGCCAAAGCCGTGGCTCAGGCCTTCGTAAACATGAAACTCCGTGGGCACGCCCGTTGCTGAGAGCGCTTCGAGACGCGCCTGCATGGTGCGCCAGCTCGCGATGCCGTCGCGATCACCCACGCAGGCGTAGGTCGCGGGGTCGGCACCCGTCAGTTCGCTCATGCCGGTGTACTGCATGATGGCCGCCGCGGGCTGGGGCGTTCCTACTGGCGCGCCAAAGGCG
>CABUTN010000085.1 GCA_902494565.1 uncultured Collinsella sp.
GTTGTGCTGGGACAGCTGGTCAACCTTTTTCGCGATGGTGAAGCGGTGCGTATGTCCAAGCGTACGGGCGAGATGGTTACCTTTGCCGAGCTTATCGAAGAGGTCGGCGTGGACGCAACGCGTTTCTTGATGCTTTCGCGTTCTTCCGATCAGCCTATCGATTTCGATATCGAAGTTGCTAAGAAGAAGGACAATTCCAACCCGGTGTACTACGTGCAGTACGCTCACGCCCGCATTTGCTCCGTGCTGCGCAAAGCTGCGGGCGAAGGGGCTGAGTCGTTGTCTGCCGATGAGCTGGCTGCAAAGGTTATCCCTGCCGATGTCGACCTCAGCGTGCTTACGCACGAGTCTGAGATCGCCCTTATGCGTAAAATGGATGACTTTGGCGAGCTTGTGGCCCTGGCAGCACGCGACCGTGCTCCGTTCCGCTTGACGCATTATGCGCAGGAGCTTGCTGGCTTGTTCCATCAGTTCTATACCAATTGCCATATCATCGGTGAAGATCTTGCCATTCAAAACGCCCGTTTGGCTCTTGCCGATGCAACGCGTACAGTATTGGCTTTGACGCTTGATCTTATCGGTGTATCCGCTCCCGAGCGCATGTAGGCTTTCATTGCGTTCAACTGCTCAGTAAAATGGCCGCCTTTTTGGGCGGTCATTTTGTTATAGCTTCAGCCCACCCTCTGCACCCTTAGCGCAAGAGGCGGTAAACCACGACTTAGGTACTGTCAAGCATTTTGCGCAAATTGAGTCAGCCGCCGGCTCGCCGTCGGTATGATCACTCGCCGAGCAGCGTCACGTCCAGATACCGCCTCGACCCCCATTCGCTGTCGGCGACGTACTTGAGCCTGGCGGTGACGAGCATGAGCGCGCTCTTCCCGTCGGGGAACGTGCCGACCACGCGCGTCCGTCTCCTGATTTCGCGGTTTAGGCGCTCTATGGCGTTGTTGGTGCGGATGCGCCTCCAATGGGCCATCGGGAACCTGGTGTAGGCTAGCGTCTCGGAGACGCCCTCCCGCACGCACTTGGCGGCCTCCTTCAGCCTCATACCCTCCAGCTTGCCGGCGACGTCGGCCGCCTTGTCCATGCTGGCCTCGAGGGACTCCTGGGCGTGGACCGCTTTCAGCATGGCGGCGACCTCGCGGCGCTTGGACTTCGGCACCTTCGCCAGCACGTTGCGGTAGAAGTGCACGGTGCACCTCTGGTAGGCCGCGTCCGGGAACACCTCGGCGACGGCGCCGGTCATGGCGGCGGCCTTGTCGCCGGTGAACATGCGCACGCCCGAGAGCCCGCGGCCCTTCAGCCACGAGAGGAACTCCCGCCAGCATTCGGCAGACTCCGTGAACCCCTCGGCGGCGCCGATGACCTCGCGGTAGCCGTCGTCGTTCACGCCGATGGCCACCATCACCGCCACGTTCTCGTAGGACCCTCCCCAGGAGCGCTTCAGGTAGATGCCGTCCACGAAGACGTAGGGGTACTCGCAGGTCAACGGCCTGCTCCGCCATTCCTCGACGGCCTCAAAGGCGCGGTCGTTGAGGTTCGAGACGGTGGCGGCCGACACGCTCGATCCCCACAGGATCTCGGAGACGTCCTCGATGCGCCTCGTGGACACGCCGGCGAGGTACATCTCGATCATGGCCTCCTCGACGCTCGTCTCGCGGCGCCTGTATCGCTCGATGATCGCCGTGGCGAACCTCATGCCCTTGAGCTTGGGCATCTTGAGGACGACCTGGCCTGAGGTCGTGGTCAGACTGCGGTCGTAGTGGCCGGCGCGGTAGGCCTCGCGGCTGGCGGCGCGCTCGTACCGGTCGGCCCCGACGAGGTCGTCGGCCTCCTCCTCGAGCAGCGCGTTCAGGGTGTCCTCGACTGTTCTTCTGACGAGCTCTTTGAGCTCGCCGCGCATCGCAGCCTCGTCGAATGTTACGATGGGGTCGGACATGGCTCTGCCTCCTAGCATGATTGAATTGGACACTCAAATCATACCGAAGGCCGGGGCCGTGTCTTTCCGTATCTGGACTATGCCGCTGTCAAAGTGCGCAAAAAATTGTACGTTAGGGGATGCTGACGTTTTTCCAACCCAGAACGTCTTATGCTGCGAGCCCCAGCGATTTCCTATATTGCACAGGACTCATCCCTCCCAATGATAGCTTTATTCGCTCCTCGTTGTACCAA
>CABUTN010000086.1 GCA_902494565.1 uncultured Collinsella sp.
ACGTTGGCGTAGGAGCACAGCAGGAAGCCCAGGAAGTAGAAGGGCACGAGCTGCTTGGTGAGCACCAGGCGGCCGAGCATGGCGAAGCCCATGGCCGGCAGGATGTTGGCGGCAACGCCGCAACCGTCGATGATGAAGGGCGGGATGAAGTCGAGCAAGCCCTGGATGGCGTCGGAACCCAAATAGAAGGCGCCGCCGCACAGCAGGAAGTACTCGACGCAGCCCCAGATTCCAATTCCCCAATGAACGGCGTAGATACCCTTGAGGTTCCCCTTGAGGGCAAACTTGTCTGCCATATCGACAAACACGGGGAACAAGGCATTGGTAATGTTGCCGATCGTCAGCGCAAGGACGGCGATGGGCATGGCGAGCGCGATGGCCGTCTCGGTACCCTGACCGAGCTGAATGGCAAACGCGCAGGCGAGCACGCCGCCGACGGTTTCGTTAGGCGGTACGTAGGCGCCGATGGAGATCGAGCCCATGAACAGCAGCTCAAGGCTTGCACCTACGGCAAGGCCAGTCTGCAGGTCCCCCAGCACCAGGCCCACGAGCGGGCACAGGACGATGGGGCGAAATGCGTAGAGGGTGCCGAGCTGGTAGTCGAGACATCCAAACGCTCCGACTAAGCCGACGAGGATTGCTTGGACAAGCATGGTTCCTCCCAATAAGGAATCTCGAACCGTCGTCACTCCCGTCGCGCGCGCTATTGATATCAATCCGGGAGTTTGACCACACGGTCCGAAGCGCACCTGCCGTGCTGCTAACACCCATACCAGGCACAAATGATTTGATACCAATTATAGGTATGCAGGTTCGCCTTATTTAATACCAGTCGCTCAGCGGGGTGTTTTTTACCGTAAACGGCAGACGCATCCCATTAGGCATGCTCTTTGTTTCGATGGCGGACAAGCGCCACCAGAAAGCCGTCGCCAAAAGCATCGGATGCCAAGTTGGCCACAATCACCAAAACGATCATCGCCGCGCCCAAGAACTCGTTCCAGCTAAAGACCTCGCCAAAGAGGAGCGCCGACCAGCAGGGAGCGAGCACGACCTCACTCATGCAGACCAAGTTGGCCGCAAACGCGTTGGTGCGCGCAATTCCCTTGGCATACAGCACACTCGCAAGGCCGCTGCAAAAAAGGCCATGCACCAGCATAAGCCCCCACTCAAAGGGTTTCACGGAGCCTAGGTCGCCGGCAAAATAGACGATCGGCAGTATCGAGATGCCGCAGGAGATGAGCGAGGACACCATGGGCGACGCATCGGGGCGAGAGTTCAAAAAGAAACACAGCCCAAAGGTGGCGCCCGAAATGACGGCAAGCAGATTTCCGAGCATGCCCTCGGCACTCAAATCACCTAAAAAGAAAAGCCCCATACCCGCAAAAGCAACCACCACGGAGGCGATCTTCGCAGCCGAGGGCAACGTGCGAGTTGCGAGCGATTGATAGACGATGACAAAGATCATCGAGGTGTACTGCAGGACGATTGCGTTACCGACCGTCGTGAGCTGGTTGGCAAAGTTAAACGTGGTGCCCGTTACGAAATTGCAAACGGCAACGAGGGCAATAAGACGGCTGACGCGGAGGACAGGCCTACCGACAAGCAGGATGAAGAGCGCCATGAAGATCGCCGTGACGGCACCGATCAAAAGAGCCGACTGCGAATTGGCGTGAACGAGAATGCCGATAAAGCTCCACAAGAGCGCCGTGCCAAATAGATACATCGCCCCGCTCACGCCATTATCGGGCGGATTGTCAGATCGAATCACGAAGCACCTCCAGCTAGCTTTCGGTAATAAAAAACGGCGACCGCAATGGGTCGCCGTTTCCCTTGGGGGCAGATAATAGGCCGGGCCCTTACGCCAGCACGCCGAAGAACGCGCCGACGATGCCCACGACCATGGTGGCAACAATCAGCACCATGGGGTTGATCTTCTTGGACAGCAGCCAGTAGTACAGCCAGAAGGCGATCATGCCGAGCATGCCGGGCATGATGCCGTCCAGGATGTCCTGGAGGGTCTGGGCGTCGTCGCCCGAGCCGATGGCCACCGGGATGCTGGCCCAGAACATGTCCTTGCACATGGCGCCCA
>CABUTN010000087.1 GCA_902494565.1 uncultured Collinsella sp.
CATGGAGCGTGAGCTTTCCGGCGCGCGCATCGTCGTCGACGCCACGCACCCCTTCGCTACGCTCGCAAGCGGCAACATCCGGGCCGCTTCGCTCGCCGTGGGTGCACGATGCCTGCGCCTTACGCGCCCGGTCGAGGCGCTGCCCAAAGGCGTCGTGTCGGTCGCGTCGATCGCCTGCGCGGCGCGCTTTCTCTCCGAGAACCCGGGTCGCGCGCTTCTCACGACGGGGAGCAAGGAGCTTGCTCCCTACACGCGCGTCGCCGATTTCGCGGAGCGCTTCTTCGTGCGTGTGCTCCCTCTGCCCGGTGCTATAACGAAGTGCATCGACGCGGGGTTTTCGCCGTCGCACGTCATCGGCATGCAGGGGCCCTTCACCCGCGAGCTCAACGAGGCGATGCTTCGGCAGGTGGGCGCCCAGTGGCTTGTGACCAAGGACTCGGGAACCGTAGGCGGCACGGCCGAGAAGATCGCCTCCGCGCGCGACGTGGGAGCGCGCTGTATCGTGGTCGCCCGTCCCGCCGAGGGAGGCGGGGCCCTTTCGCTTAGGGAAGTGGAAGACGCGCTCTTACGGGAGTTCGCGCGCTAGGCGCTCGCCGCGCATGCGTGCCCTCCCGCCTGCGAGGAGGAGCGCCCCGAGCAAGCTCGACCCGTACAAGCCTGTCATCCGCCAATCGCTCGAGGACGACGCACGGAACTGGCGCAAGCAGCCCTTCAATAAGTTGCGGTGAAATAGCGTCTGTTTTTGCTGCTAAATAGCATATTCAGTCCCTAATTCACCGCAACTTGTTGGTAGTGGCTTACTGGTAGCGTAGGCATTCCACCGGGTCGAGCTTTGCTGCACGGCGAGCGGGGTAGAAGCCAAAGATTACGCCGATGCCGACCGATACGGCAAACGCGATCAATACTGTTGTAATGGAGAAGCTTGGCGTGATCGTCCCGGTAGCTCCAAACTCGCTCATGATGCCCGAGCTTGCGGCAAAGAACGTGAGTCCCCATGCCAGCAGATAGCCAATCAGGACACCCAACAGTCCGCCGGTGACGCACAGCGCCGAGGACTCGGCCAAAAACTGCGCGGTGATATCGCGACGACTTGCGCCCAGGGCACGGCGAATGCCGATCTCACGGATGCGCTCAGTCACGTTGGTGAGCATCATATTCATAATGCCGATACCGCCGACAAGCAGCGAGATGCTGGCGACAGCGCCCATGATGAGCGAGAACACGCCCATAAAGGAGTTGAGTGCATCGATGGCGCTTTTCATGGAGGTCGCCGATACACTGTCGTACTCGTCCTCCTCCTCGATGCCCTTCATCGCGCGCACCTTGGACTCGATGGTTTTGCAGAGCTCATCCATGTCTGTGCCCTCGGCGGCAAGAGCCGTCACGCTGGGGAATGAAGGATTTTCGTCGCCAAACAGGCCTGAGATGGTTTCGCGCGGCATATACAGCGTGAGCGAGCCCATGGAGTCGTTGCCGCCATCAATCACACCTACAATCTGCACCTCGCCGTTGGACACCTTGATGGTTTTCCCCAGCGCATCCTGTTCGTTGCCGTAAAGCTGATCGGCGCCGCCGCGGCTGATGAGCGCCACGCGCGAGCCTGATTGGGACTCGGCCTGGGAATAGGTGCGCCCCGCAACGAGCTTGCTGGCCCCCACGGCGTCGAGCATGTCGCTATCGACACCCTGTGCCATGACGGTATAGCTTTTATCGCCGGTCTTGTACTCGGTATACGCGCTGTCGACAATGCCGATCTGCTCTATCTGCGGCACCAGTTTTTGAAGCTTCTCGATGTCGGACTCGGTGAGTTCTTGCGACGAATAGATTTGCACCATGCGTGCCGCATTGAGGCCCAGACTGTTGACCAGGCTGTTTTGGATGCCGCCGATGAGCGAAGTCATGGCGATAACCGAGGCGATGCCGATGACAATGCCCAGGATGGTGAGCAGGCTGCGCCCCTTGTTGGCTTCGAGCGAGTGAAGGGCTTCCTGGATGAG
>CABUTN010000088.1 GCA_902494565.1 uncultured Collinsella sp.
ATGAGCTCGTCCCAGGTGCCGCCGACGCCCATCAGGAACACGGCGTCGTAGCCCTCGTCGGCGACCTTGTCGGCGAGCGCGGTCATCTTCTTGCCGGTCTCGTAGACGTTCTTGCCGTCCTCGACGTAGCCCTCCTGGCTAAAGTGCATGATCTCGATCTTCTCGGTTTCCTTCATGGCTTTTCCTTTCTGTCCTGCACGCAACTCTATACATCGCGTTTCTTTTCGATACCAATTATAGACATACACCTAATGTGTTTTTAATACCACTTATCAATCTGCTCCAATCCTCGGTGAACGGTCGAAATTCTCTGGTGAGTGGTATTAAATTAGAATTGAATGTATAGCTAACGCCTCTGGCGCCTCCCTTGTGTGACAAAGAACAGCGTTCCTACCAGCGCAATAATGGTCGATGCCCCAAACAACACCGCCTGAACGCCCAAAGTCTCCGCCAAAAACGGAGCCGCCAGCAGCGGCAGCACGCCGGCGTTCATCAGGCCAAAACGCACAAAGCCGGTAATGCGCCCCAGGTATTTGATGTCGGCGCGCTCCTGAATCAAGATCATTTGCAGCGGCTCCAGGAACCCCCAGGCCAGACCGTTAATCGCCTGACCGATAATCGCGACCCCCAGCATATCGGTGCCCACGTACACCATGGACCCAATGCCCACGGCCATGAGCGCGCCGAGCAGCAATCGCAGGTTGACATGGCGAGCAGAAAGCTTGGTCAGGATGAACGCGCCCACCGAGGAAGTGAGGCCCACGACCGAGGACAGCCAGCCCAGCCAGACGATATCCACGTTGAGCACATCGCGGTAGAACAACGACTCCAGCGAATCGAACGCGCCAAACGCAAAGAAACCCAAAAAGCCCGAGATAAAGATGAGGCGCAAGTCGTGATCGCGAAACGTAAGTCGCGCACCCTCGGCCATGCCGCCCAGAATACCGCCCTTCGGCTTTTCCCCTTTTGCGGGAGCAACACACTCGTGACAGCCCAAGGAGAGCACGGCCGCCACACCCATCATGCTCGCCATGAGCAGATAGACCGATTGCGTGGCAAAACAGCTCACGATGGCACCACCGAGCAGCGGGCCAGCGGTATAGGCGATATTGCTGTAGAACACCATGAGACCGTTCACGCGGGTACGGCCCTCGGTGGTCGACTCCAGGTATCCCGGAAACGCATGCGTGCAGGTGTTGATAAAGCCGCCCGCAAGCCCCAAGACGCACGCGGCAAACACAAGCCCGGGGACAGACAACGGCGCCAACCCCACGCCAAGCGATAGCACCGCCGTAATCACGCACGTCACAAACGACGTCCGGCGCGGACCAAAACGGTCGATGACCGAACCCGACACCATATTGCCCGCCGACGTCATAAGATTGCGTACGAGCGTAATGGCAGCAACCAAAAACGCCGTGCCAGCCAGATCATACGTCGCCGCGCCGATAAGCCCTAAAAAGTACACCGCGTTGTTGGCGCACCATTGCAGGGACTCAATAAGAATCAGCCTGACTTCTGCCGGCGTCAGGCGCATTGCTTCGCGATCCTTCGCGAACATACAAACTCCCTCTATACAAGTAAGGGGATGGAGGGCATAGGCCCGCTCCATCCCCTTACCAGGTTGCAATGACAGTCTATGCAGCCGGGCCCTTACGCCAGCACGCCGAAGAACGCGCCGATGATGCCCACGACCATGGTGGCCACGATCAGCACCATGGGGTTGATCTTCTTGGACAGCAGCCAGTAGTACAGCCAGAAGGCGAGCATGCCGAGCATGCCGGGCATGATGCCGTCCAGGATGTCCTGGAGGGTCTGGGCGTCGTCGCCCGAGCCGATGGCCACCGGGATGCTGGCCCAGAACATGTCCTTGCACATGGCGCCCA